>JALVJE010000086.1 GCA_027028505.1 Bacteroidales bacterium | reverse complement strand
TGCATCGCATCAAACAGATCGCCATAGAGATGAAAGAGGCCATCCTTACCGGCGATATTGAGGGCTTTTATGAAAGTATCCGCAGGGGTTGGGAGACCAAGAAAAAAGCCTCGTCGGTGATCACCAATGAGCGGCTGGAAGAGATCTATGCCTATGCGCTCGATAACGGGGCCCGTACCGGCAAGGTGTCGGGTGCCGGTGGCGGCGGTTTTTTCATGTTCTTCGTGGATATCCCCCATAAGCCGGAGTTTATCCGGGCTATGGAAAGCTATGGCGGAAAAGTCTTTCAACCCAAGTTCACGGAGAACGGTACCGAAAGCTGGACCCTGGGGAATGGTCTCCTGCACAGACCCGCCGCGACAGGAGGAAGATCTGATAACTGATATCATTTAAAACGCTTTATGGAGGCGATCGTTCTGGCCGGAGGTTTTGGCACCCGTCTGAAAAAACTGGGTCTGGATATCCCCAAACCTATGGTGGAGGTGGGAGGAAGACCCTTCCTGGAATATATCCTCCTGTATTTGCGGTATCATGGTGTGGAACGGGTGATCCTTTCCGTAGGCTACAAAAAAGAGGTCATAAAGGAACATTTCGGGAGCCTTTTCCGGGGGATGTGGGTGGACTATGCGGAAGAAGAACAGCCGCTGGGCACGGGCGGTGGCATCCGCAGGGCCATGACCCTCTGCCGGGAAGAGCAGGTGTGGGTGCTCAACGGCGATACTTTTTTTGAGGTGGACCTCCCCGCGATGTTTGCTTTCCACAAAGGAGAAAAGGCCTTAGTGACCCTGGCGGGGAAAAAGATGAAAAAACCGGGCCGCTACGGACTGATCCGCTATAACGCACAGATGCGTATCCGGGAGTTCCGGGAGAAAGACCCGGCCGCAGAAGAGGGTGTGATCAACGGCGGGGTGTATCTCATCGACAGGACCCGTTTCCTGGAGAAGCCTTTGCCGGAGGCCTTCTCCATGGAGCATGATTTTCTAGAGCCGTATGTGGCGAAAGAGAAGTTTATGCTGTATCTTTCGGACGGATATTTTATAGATATCGGGATCCCGGAAGACCTGGAGCGGGCACGCCATGACAGCAACATCTTCAAAAAATACCGGTAAAGCCCTTTTTGTCGATCGCGACGGTGTGATCAACAAAGAGAAGGATTATGTCTGGAAGGCAGAGGACTTCGAATTTCTGGAGGGAGTGTTCGAAGCATTGCGGGAGGCGGTGGAGAAAGGATATAAGATCGTGGTGATCACCAACCAGGCGGGGATCGCCAGAGGGTATTACAGCGAAGAGGATTTTCACCGTCTTACGGAGTGGATGGTGCACAAACTGCAGGATCAGGGGGTGCCGGTAACAGGCGTCTATTACGATCCGACCCATCCCGAGCATGGGATCGGAAAATACCGGAAAAAGAGCCTGCGGCGCAAGCCCAATCCGGGGATGATCTTTGAAGCGGCCCGGGAGCATCACCTCGACCTGCAGGCCTCGGTGCTGGTGGGGGATAAGCTCAGCGACATCGAGGCCGGACGGCGGGCCGGCATAGGAC
>JALVJE010000085.1 GCA_027028505.1 Bacteroidales bacterium | reverse complement strand
AACCCGTAATAAGAAAAAAAAAAAAAATAAAAATACAAAAAAAAATAAAAAAAAAAATAAAAAGAAAAAAGAAAAGAAAAAAAGAAAGAAAAAAAAAAAAAAATAAAATAAAAGAAAAAGAAGAAAAAAAGACGTAGATGCCTTTTTTTTTTTTTGCTCATTTCCAAGATTTCAACTATTTTGGTTCACAGGACCGGGCCGTGTGATCCTCCGGGAATCCTTCATCCTGTAAGAACAGGCAAAATCCATGCTTTTCTATCCAAACAGAGAACCTTCCAAACCCATATTTGCCATGAACAATAGAAAAAATCACGAAGAAAAAGGTTTTGAAACAGCCCGGACCTTCTCGTTCCGGGATATCATCGACTATGCGACAGGGGCCATCGTCAGCAAACAGGTAATCAAAAAAGATCGTGGGAATGTCACCCTCTTTGCTTTTGACCAGGGGGAGGAGCTATCGGAACATACTTCCCCTTACGATGCATTGGTACAGGTGATCGAAGGGAAAGGAAAGATCACCCTCGGGGGCAGGGAATACTCTCTGGTGGCGGGCGAAGGAATCATCATGCCGGCCAATGTCCCCCATGCCGTATATGCACCCGAACGATTCAAGATGGTCCTGACCATGATACGCTGATCCGGAAAAAGATATGAAGAACCTTTCCGTCCGGATCATCTCAGTAAAGATCATTATTCTTATCTTTCTTGCATTTAATGCCGAACATAAGATCCAGGCCATGACAAAACACGATCCACAACAAAACAGGGACACCGCATGGTTTGCCGGCGGCTGTTTCTGGGGGATGGAATACCAGTTCAAAAAGATACCCGGCGTGATCTCCACCCGGGTGGGCTACATGGGAGGACATAAGGAAAATCCCACCTATGAGGAGGTTTGCAGCGGTACCACCGGACACCTGGAAACCCTGGAGGTGGTCTTTGATCCCCAAAAAACGACCTATGAAGAGCTGGCAAAGGTGTTCTTTGAGATCCATGACCCCACGCAGGCCGACGGCCAGGGACCGGACATCGGAGAACAATACCTCTCTGCAGTCTTCTGCAAAAATGAGGAACAGAAAAAAACGATCGGAAAACTGATCCGCATCCTGCAGGAGAAAGGCCTGGATGTGGTGACACAGATACGCGACGCCTCCACCTTCTGGCCGGCAGAGACCTATCACCAGGACTATTACACCAAAACCGGTGGCAGCCCGTACTGTCATATCAGGGTGAAGAGGTTTTAGTTCATAGTTCACAGTTCACAGTTCACAGTTCATAGTTCACAGTTCATAGTTCATAGTTCACAGTTAGACATTCGTCGATCGTCGATCGTCATTTTTCCCCGGGTTTTGGGGATTTTTTTTCAAATAATTTTACATTTGTTCCCTGGAACGAACGAAACAACAAATACATATTGAGAAAATGGTCGATCTGCAGCAATTGAAAGAGGAGTTTTTTTCTTTATACGGTAAGGCCGGCGAAGCGCCGGCGGTTTATTTTGCACCGGGACGTGTTAATCTCATCGGCGAGCATACCGACTACAACGGAGGATACGTCTTTCCCTGTGCGCTGAATTTCGGGACTTACCTTCTGATCAGAAAGAACGGCAAGGATACCCTGCGTTTTGCCAGCACCAATTTCGACTTCAAAACGGAGGTCCCGCTCGGCCGGGTGCATGAGAAAGTGGACGACCAGTGGGTCAATTATCCGCTGGGGGTGATGAACGAGATGATCGATCAGGGGATGGACCTTACAGGCCTGGACCTGCTTTTTTCCGGTGATATCCCCAACGGGGCCGGTCTCTCCTCGTCGGCTTCGGTGGAGATGGTCACGGCCTTTGCGCTCAATGACCTCACCGGCGTTGCCCTTTCCCGCCTCGATCTGGTCAAGATCTCCCAGCGTGCCGAGAACGAGTTCGTGGGTATGAACTGTGGCATCATGGACCAGTTCGCTGTGGGCATGGGAAAAGAGAACCACGCCGTCTTCCTCAACTGCGACACCCTCGAATACGATCTGGTGCCCCTCACCCTGAAAGACTATCACCTGGTGATCACCAATACCAACAAAAAGAGGAAACTGACCGACTCGAAATACAACGAACGCCGGGCCGAATGTGAAAAGGCGGTCGCTTATATCAACAAAAAACGTTCGATCCGCAATCTGGGTGAATTGAGCCTGGCCGAGTTCGAACAGCTGCAGCATCTCATCCCCGACGAGACCATCCGGAAGAGGGCTTACCACGTGGTCTCCGAAGATGCCCGCGTCATTGAAGCGATCCATGCCCTGAAAAAGGGCGATCTGGAACACTTTGGCAGACTGATGTACGAGTCGCACGCCTCCCTGCGCGACAACTACGAGGTGACCGGCACAGAGCTGGACACCCTCGTCGAAGAAGCAGCCCGCATACCGGGCGTGATAGGATCGCGGATGACAGGCGCCGGTTTCGGAGGATGTACCGTAAGCCTGGTGGCCAAAGACAAAACCGACCTCTTCATCAGAGACCTGGACAAAGCCTACACGGAAAAGACAGGGCTGAAGGCTGACTTTTATGTGGCAGAGGTAGGTGACGGGGTGAAGAAGCTTGAAGCTTGATGCTCGAAGCGCGAAGGATGAAAAAGGATAAAAGATGAAGGTTGAAGGGCGAAGGAGTAAGAAGGAAAAGAAACAAATTTTTACGACCATAACACTAACCTAAAAACGCTGGCATATGGAAAACTCTTTCATGCTCGGATGGATCGATTATGCGATCATCATCATTTATTTTGCATTTGTGCTGGGCATAGGCTGGGCATTGAAGAAATTCATGAAGTCGTCGAAAGCCTTCCTGGAGGCGGGTCGTTCGTTGCCTGCCTGGGTGACAGGGCTGGCCTTTATCTCGGCCAACCTGGGGGCTCTGGAGGTGATCGGCATGGCCGCCTCGGGGGCCAAGTACGGGGCCACCACGATACATTTTTACTGGCTGGGAGCCATCCCGGCCATGATCTTCCTGGCCATCTTCATGATGCCTTTTTATTACGGCTCCAAGGCCCGGTCGGTACCGGAATACCTCAAGCTGCGTTTCGATGAGAAAACCAGGGGGTTCAACGCTTTCTCCTTTGCGCTGATGACCATCTTCTCCTCGGGGATCTCGATGTACGCGCTGGCCTTGCTGGCCCAGACCATCCTGCCCTTTCATTTCACTGTGAACGTTCTGGGATGGCACATGACCCCTTTTGATGTGTACCTCTTTATCTCGGCCCTGATCGTGCTGCTGTACACCTACCTGGGGGGTCTCTCCTCGGCCATCTACAACGAGGTGCTACAGTTCTTCCTGATCGTGATGGGTTTCACGCCGCTGGTGATCCTGGCGCTGATACACATCGGCGGATGGGAAGGGCTGAAAACCCAACTTGACGTGGTGGCCACCACCAACGGTTTCCAGCCCGGAGCCTGGACCCACACCTGGAAATACATGGGTCATGCCGCGACCAACCCCATGGGGGTCGAGTGGTTCGGTCTGATCATGGGTCTGGGCTTTGTGCTCTCTTTCGGCTACTGGGGCACCAACTTCCTCGTGGTGCAGCGTGCCATGGCCGCCGGCGACATGACCGCCGCCCGCAAGACCCCGCTCATCGGCGCCATCCCTAAAATGTTCATCCCCTTCCTGGTCATCCTCCCCGGCATGATCGCCATCGCCATGACCATGGATCCCTCGATCGATTTCTCCCTGCCCATGAAAGGGAACAGTTACAACTATGACACCGTCATCCCCATGCTGTTGAAGTCCTACTACCCCATCGGATTGCTGGGGCTGGGCATCACCGCTCTCTTTGCCAGTTTTATGTCGGGAATGGCCGGTAACGTCACCGCTTTCAATACGGTGTGGACGTATGATATCTATCAGAGCTATATCTACTCCAAAGGATCCGACGAACACTACCTGAAGGTGGGACAGTGGACCACCGTGGTGGGTGTCCTGCTGAGTATCCTGACCGCCTATGTGGCGCGGGTGTTTAACAATGTCATGGACTTCCTGCAGCTGATCTTTGCCTTCATCAACGCACCTTTGTTCGCCACTTTCCTGCTGGGGATGTTCTGGAAAAGGACGACCGGTCACGCGGCCTTCTTCGGGCTCTTGTCGGGGACCTTCATCGCCGCCATCCATCACGGGCTCACCCAGCCTGCCGGAGCCACCTCCCTGGTGAAAGGAGGATGGCTGGTGGGCGGCCATCCGATACATGTCTATCCCAGCGAAATGGCTCAGAACTTCTGGACCGCTATCTTCGCCTTCTCACTGGCCCTCATCCTGACGGTCATCATCACCCTGCTGACCAAACAGAAAAAATCGGAAGAGGACCTGAAAGGACTGGTCTACTCCCTGACGCCCAGGATCGTGAACAAGGACATACCTTTCGTACGCTCTCCCGAGTTCCTGGCTATTTGCGTAGGCGCTGTAGCAATCATCCTCACAATTATTTTCTGGTAAACCTTAAAAATACTGAATCATGGGACTGGATATTAAAATACCGATCGGAATGCTTTTCTCCATCCTGGGCCTGCTGCTCACTATTTATGGGGCAGCCACCAACGGGGAAGCCATGTACCATCGTTCGCTGGACATCAACATTAATCTCTGGACAGGCCTTTTCATGCTGGTCTTCGGAGGCTTCATGCTGTTGCTGGCCTGGCTGGACAAAAGAAAAGAGAACAAAAACACGGAATGATCCGTGCTTCCGGAATAAAAAAGCAGCCCGCGGGCTGCTTTTTTTATTCCAGATTACGCATTAGGAAGCTTAAAAATAGCTGAACTAATGCGTTAGCTGGGATTAACCCCGATCTAGGAGTTCACGGTTTTGGTGTAAGCCAAAACCGATGAAATCCTTAATCGATCAGCAATGAAA
>JALVJE010000084.1 GCA_027028505.1 Bacteroidales bacterium | reverse complement strand
CCTGAAGGGGGAACCCTTACCACACTATCTATTGATTTGTGGGTGGACTTCCCCTTTAGGGGACCGAGGGGGCGCGTGGGGTTAAGGGTACCTTGGATGCATCATAATCAGGTTGACATACCACTAAAAAAATCCCGCCTTTTCAGGCGGGATATTTTTTTCCGGAAAGGATCTTCTATCCTACCAGCTCTTTCACCTTGTCCGCAGCCTCCTGCAGGGTGATAGCCGAGTAGACCTTCAACCCCGACTTGTCGATCAGCTCTTTTCCTTCCCTGGCATTGGTACCCTGCAGACGCACGATCACCGGCACCGGGATATCCCCTACCTTATGATAGGCATCCACCACTCCCTGTGCCACGCGGTCACACCGGACAATACCTCCGAAGATATTGATCAGGATCGCTTCCACATTGGGTTCCTTGAGGATGATACGGAAGCCGGCTTCCACGGTCTCAGCATTGGCCGTACCCCCCACATCCAGGAAATTGGCTGGCTGCCCCCCCGAAAGCTTGATGATATCCATCGTGGCCATGGCCAGGCCGGCACCGTTGACCATACACCCTACATTGCCATCCAGCTTGATGAAGTTAAGCCCGTACTTACCGGCTTCCACTTCCGAGGGATCTTCCTCCGAAAGATCACGTAACTCCATGTAGTCCTTGTGCCGGAACAAAGCATTGTCATCCAGGTTTACCTTGCAGTCCACCGCGATGATCCGGTCGTCAGAGGTCTTCAGCACAGGGTTGATCTCGAACAGCGAGCTGTCCGTCTTTTCATAAGCAGTGTAAAGGGCTGTGACAAATTTCACCATCTGCTTGAAAGCCTTGCCGGACAATCCCAGGTTGAACGCGATGCGCCTGGCCTGGAAACCCAGCAATCCTACCGAAGGATCCACCTCTTCACGAAAGATAAGATGAGGCGTTTTCTCTGCCACCGATTCGATATCCATCCCTCCTTCGGTGGAGTACATGATCACATTCCTGCCCGTCTCGCGGTTCAGCAGAACACTCATGTAATATTCCTTGATATCCGATTCTCCGGGATAATATACATCCTCGGCGACGAGCACTTTATGGACGACCTTTCCTTCAGGGCCTGTCTGGTGTGTGACCAGTGTCATGCCGATCATCTTTTTCGCCAGCTCTTTTACCTCATCAATGCTTTTGGCCACCTTGACACCACCGCCTTTACCCCGTCCGCCGGCATGGATCTGGGCCTTGAGGACCCACATCTTCGTTCCTGTCTGGCGTGTAAGCTCCTTGGCAGCATCCACAGCTTCTTCGGGTGTGGATGCGACAATACCTTCCTGAATGGCTACGCCGAAACCTTTCAGAATGTTTTTCCCCTGATATTCATGAATGTTCATTACGCGTTTTTTTTAATTATGAAGCCCAAAAATACGCTTTTTACCACACATATCAAAGATGTTTTTCAACCTCCTTCCTGTTTACGTAGAACATGATCTGATCATGTCAGGGAATATATGTAATTTTGCCTGAAAGCCCTGAAGAAATGAGCGACCGTTTCAGAAAATTACTGAATGAAGAACTGGGCAGGAAAAGCGCCGAAGAATACCGCACCGCCAAGAAGTTCCCGGTAACGGTCGTGCTGGACAATGTCCGCAGTCTCAACAACATCGGTTCTGTCTTCCGTACTGCCGACGGTTTCCTGGTTGAAGAGGTGATCCTGTGTGGTATCACGGCCACCCCTCCCCACCGGGATATCCGGAAAACGGCTTTGGGAGCTACCGAGTCGGTGCCCTGGCAGTATTTCGAACATACCCGGGATGCGATCCTGGACCTCAGGGAAAAGGATCATATCATCATTTCCGTCGAACAGGCCGAAGGCAGTATCTCTCTCGACCGGTTCCGGCCGGAAAAAGACAGGCACTATGCGCTGGTCTTTGGCCATGAGATCAAAGGAGTGAGCCAGGAGATCGTCAACATGAGCGATCTCTGCATCGAGATCCCGCAGTTCGGTACCAAACACTCCTTCAACATCTCCGTCAGTGCGGGCATCGTCCTCTGGCACTTTTTCACAATGATGAAATAAACCCAGAATCAGCAATAGAAAATCGCAAGCGCTTTTCATTGCTGATCGATTAAGGATTTCATCGGTTTTGGCTTACACCAAAACCGTGAACTCCTAGATCGGGGTTAACCCCAGCTAACGCATTAGTTCAGCTATTTTTTAGCTTCCTAATGCGCAATCTGGGATAAACCCAAAATCCCGGCTAAACGCATTAGTTCAGCTAATTCTTTGCTTCCGAATGCGTAAAAAGAGCGACCTTCCGGCCGCTCTTTTTCTTTTTCTGTGTTCCGTATTTACTGAACGATCGCTTTGAACTGATCGTTCTCGAAGTACTTGGCGAACTCCATGTCCGTTTTGGCCATATCTTTCATCTTGGCATCTTCAGCCACGGCTTTCTTAAGATGTTCCATCACCATGTTCTCGTCTCCCAGACGGGCACCGACGACAGCATACAGATAATTTTTCCATTTGCATTCATGGTCGATGGCATCCAGCACGTTCTTGGCTCCCTGGGGATTCCCGTTGAGCAGCTGTGCCAGGGCAGGATTGAAACCTTTCTGGGTCCCGAAATAATTGACAGCATCCTGATATTTGCCGTTCATGATGGCAATGGTACCCAGACCGAAGTTGGATTGGTCGGTAGGCTTCTCTACAGAAGTGAAATACTCTTCGGCCTTGTCTTTGTTGCCTTTCATCAGCTCCACATAACCCAGGTTTGTTTTCACAGGGTCGATAGCTTTCATCTGCTCGGCCTGCTTCAGTGCCTGCTCAGCTTCGTTCACTTTGCCCATCTTGAGATAAACAGCACCGATATTGTTGATGGCACGGATGCATTTGGGATATTTCTCAAAAGCAATCTTATAATACTTCAGCTGGGTGGCAGGATCATCTGTCAGGGAACCTGCATGGAGCATGGCTTCAATGCCCAGCGTATCAGGATTGGTATCCATGTACTTTACGATCTCTTCATCCGAGAAACCGATCTTGTTCACATTGACGCGGATCACCGAACGACGCAGCTGCGGCAGGATATCGGTTTTCAACGATTCATAAGCCTCTGCCATGTTCTTGATCTCTTTCTCCCTTACTTCGGGATCCGAATACATGGAGAGCACGCGCAGGATAAGATCCTTGTCTTTGAGATCGGAAGCCTGTACCAACTGTTTGAAACCGGCCCAGTCTTCGGCAGTGGAGTGCTCCTGGATCTTGGTAGCATCTTCCGTGAGCTTGTCGTTTTTGAATTTCCGGGTCACATATTTATCAACCACGCCGGCACGTTTCTTACTCAGCTTGTCATTGAAGCTCAACGGACCGTCGGGAGAAGCATATCCGTGGATCTCACTGCCGGTAAATTCGAGGTTCGAAGCCTTGGCCACATCCTTCACAAAATTAAGCAGGTTGGTTACATCTTCTTTTTTGAGCTGCGAGTTACGCAGGTTGTAGCGGTTGATCACGAACTTGATATCGGCTTCCTTGGTTTCGGGAACGATACGCTGATAATGATCCGGCATGATCACGGGATGAGGCATGGTCTTCACCAGCGTGGGAGTAGCAATCACACCATCGGCCAGTTTAACCGGATCAAAATCCAGCGACTTGCTCTTCAGCGTAGCCGTGGCACGCAACATCAGCTTGGACATCCGCATGGCATCGGCATAGTCGATCTTGCCATTGTAGGTGAAATTCCCTCCGGAATAGCTGATCACCTTATTGTTTTCCTGTACACTCTCTCCCTGCAGTGTCACCGGGTCAAAAGCAGTCTCTCCACCCTCATACACCAGGACGGGAGTGGCCGTGACAACAGCCTTTTTGTTGAAATACTTCTCAGGGAACTGCCCGGTAATGGTAACAGCCACCTGACCGGCATGCTCTTCCAAAGGACTGGGAGTCACCTTGTAGCTCACATTAGGAGCCTCTTTTTTCATTTTGTTAAGACCGCCGCAACTGCTCAGCGCAACTGCAGACAAAACAAAAAGAGATACATAAATTATTCGTTTCATGATCTGTGAATATTTGGTTTACACTTCTAAATACTTTATTACCTTTTGTAATCTACAAAACTACTATGTTTTACAAAAAAAAAAAATATTACCTGCAATTTTTCCAAAAAAAGTATGTTCACCGGACCCTTAACATAATGTTCCACCTATTGTTGCCCTTAGACTTTTACCCGGGCAATACCCTGATCGTAACTGCCGGAAAAGATAATTTCCTTCAGTTTCCGGTAATCCGTTTCACTTTTTACAAAATCAATCTCATTGATATCCACGATCACAATGCGCATCCCCTTTTCCTGCCGGAAGCTTTCGAAATAGCCGTCCTGTATCTTCTTCAGATACTCCGGTGTGATATGTTTCTCATACTCCCGGCCCCTCATTGCAATGTTGCGTAATAACCGGTCCACCGAGGCATGCAGGTAAACATAAAGATCGGGACGCGGCAGGGTCTGATAAATGATCGTAAAAATATTGCGGTACAACCTGTATTCATCCTTTTCCAGCGTATTTTTCGCAAAGATCAACGATTTGGAAAAATAATAATCCGCGATCGTAAAAGAAGAGAACAGGTCCGGGTGGGCCAGCTCCAGCTTGAGCTGGTTGTACCGCTCGGCCAGGAATGACATCTCCAGCGGGAAAGCATACCGCTCCGGATCAGCATAGAACCGGGGCAGAAAAGGATTATCCTCAAACTGCTCCAGGATGAGGCGCGCTCCTTCCTCCTCCGCAATGCGGGTGGCCAGGGTGGTCTTCCCCGCCCCTATGTTCCCCTCTATGACCAGGTAGTTGTACTTCATTCAAAGATCAGTATTTCGGCTTGATCCCCATATTATAAAAGATGAAAGAATAGATGTCCGCCGCCTCTTCTATCCGCATGGACACGGGCTTGCCGCCACCATGACCGGCCCTGGTCTCGATCCGGATGAGAACGGGGTTCTTACCTTTATAAGTGTACTGCAGAGTGGCAGCGTATTTAAAACTGTGTGCCGGCACCACACGGTCATCATGGTCGGCCGTCAGGATCAGCATGGCGGGATAATCCTTCCCCGGCCGAATATTGTGCAACGGCGAATAGTGATACAGATACTCAAACATCTCTTTGGAGTCTTCACTCGTGCCATAGTCGGAGGCCCAGTATCTGCCGATGGTGAACTTGTGGTAGCGCAGCATGTCCATCACCCCCACGGCAGGGATAGCCACCCGGAACAGCTCAGGCCGCTGGTTGACCACCGCCCCGATCAGTAATCCTCCGTTCGACCCTCCCTGAATAGCCAGATACCGCGGAGATGTGTATTTCTTTTTTATCAGATATTCCGCAGCCGCAATAAAATCATCAAAGACGTTCTGCTTGTGCATCTTCGTCCCTGCCTGATGCCATGCCTCTCCGTACTCACCTCCGCCACGCATGTTGGCCATGGCATAAACACCTCCGTTCTCCAGCCATACCAGCCGCGACACACTGAAAGAAGGCGTAAGGCTGATGTTGAACCCTCCGTAACCGTACAACAACGTCGGATTCTTTCCGTTCAGGACAAGATCCTTACGATGCACAATGAACATCGGGATCAGCGTACTGTCTTTGCTGGGATAGAAAACCTGTTGGGTCACATAATCATCAAAATTGAAATCGATATCCGGCTTGAACCAAACCTTCGACTTGTTCGCAGCAATATCATACTGATAAACCACCGAAGGAAAGGTAAAGGAGGTAAAGGAATAGAAAGCGGTCGTATCTTCGGGCCGGCCACTGAAACCTCCCACACTCCCGATCCCGGGCAGAGACACCTCATGCAGGAATGTACCGTCCGGCTCATAGACCCGCAATACCGAGTGGGCGTCTTTCATGTATTGTGCGATGAGCCTGCCACCCCCCAGCGTCACACCCTGCAACACCTCTTTTGCATTTTCCGGGATGATCTCTGTGGCATACTTTAACGAAGGATGATCGTCCTGTACCACGATCAGCCGGTAACGGGGAGCCCCGTCATTGGTGAGGATAAGGATCCCCCCGCCATAATGCCCCACCACCCGGTAATCATGATCAAAATTCTCCACCAGTCTGACGAAAGGCGCATTCTTCTTTTGAAGATCTTTGATGTATAAAGCATTCCCACTGGTCGACTCGGTCACGGTGAGGGTCAGAAAACGCTGATCGCGCGTCACCCACGGATAAAAACTCCAGTCGGGATGTGCAGGATCCTCATATATCAGCTTGTCCTGCTCCTGCGGCGTGCCGGCCACATGGAAATAAACCTTATTGTAACGGTTGGCAGCCACCAGCTCCTGTCCTTTGGCAGGCCGCTGGAAACGACTGTAGAAAAAACCGTCCCCATACCAGGAAAGACCGGAGAATTTGATCCACTGCAGATGGTCGGGCAGGTCTTTGCCTGTGGCAATATCCTTTACAAAAAACTCCTGCCAGTCAGAGCCGGCACGGGAGATCCCGTAACCCAGATATTTCCCGTCGCGGGAGACAGAGAAGTTGCTCAGCGCCACCGTGCCGTCCTTCGAGAACTTGTTGGGATCGAGGATCACCTTCGGCTCCTCTCCCAGATGCTTCATCATGTAATATACACTCTGGTTCTGCAACCCGTCGTTCTTCGCAAAGAAATAATATCCCCCCTCTTTCCATGGCGTTGACACCTTCGGGTAGTTCCACAACGCCTCCAGCCTTTCCCGGATCTTTTGGCGGTAAGGGATCTTCTCCAGATAAGCGAACGTTACCTTATTCTCCGCCTTCACCCAGGCCTCGGTCTCCTGTGAGGTGTCATTTTCCAGCCACCGGTACGGATCCGGCACCTTCACACCAAAATAATCATCCACCTGATCACATCTGCGTGCCTCAGGATAATGCAACCGCTCATGACCGCAGGAAACAGCTGTGACCACAAGCACAGCTCCAACAAGAAACTTCAAACTTTTCATAATCTTTTTATTTTACAATTTTTGTTCATCATTCATCATTCAAAGCCCCTGCAGAGGCAGAACTCCCTGGTTCCTGAGTAGCCGAAGACGTACCGAAGGATCGTCGTTCATCGATCATCGTTCGTCGATCATCCTTCGTCGATCATCCTTCGTCCGCCGAAGCCTCGGCGGAGGCGGAATTCATCCTTCCAAACAGCACTTTCCCGTCCCGGCTCATCTGTTTGTCTTTCCGGTTGCCGGCGATCCTCCCGGCTACCAGCCCTGTGACAAAGCCCAGCATGCCTCCCAGCTGGTAGCTCCAGGATCCGGCATCCACGGCACGTCCCAGGTATACGACCAGTAAGCCCGCCACGGTTCCTACGATCATGAACAACAGGGTATACCGCGAGATATAGTGGTTGGGGAGGCGGTAGCCGTGCACCTCTTTCAGATGGTCCGAGATCCTCCGGAAGAGCGAGATATACCTCTCCTCAAATTTTTCAGCCTCTCTTTTGTCATGCACCTCTGTTCCCGACAATTCAAAAGCCTCCTGCGCCAGCGTCTGACACTCCCGGCATCCCTGTTCAAACAGCAGGCTCTCGGTCATCTGCAGGAAACGGTCGAGGCGCAGATACCAGGGCTTCATCCCGGGAAGTTCCATCTTCCGGAACCTTTCTCTCATACTTTGTATCCGCTCTTCCATGGTCGTCATATCGGCACGGAAAGATACAAAAAAAGGCCATGAGATCTCATGGCCTTTTCTTTGAAAACAGGTTATTACCTGTTGTGTCTTCTGTCCTGGTCGGGACGATGCGGACGACGCGGACCGTGATGGTCGCGGTGCCGGCGCTGTGGCTCCTCATAACCTTCCGGCTTGGGCAGGAGCACTTTCCTGGAAAGTTTCATCTTCCCGTTCTTCTCATCCTGACCGATCAGCTTCACCTCTATCTCATCGCCCTCCTTCAGGATACCATCCAGATTCTCCAGACGTTTCCAGGCTACCTCCGAGATATGGAGCAGTCCTTCTTTACCGGGCATGATCTCCACGAAAGCACCGAAGGGCACGATCGACTTGACCACTCCTTTGTAAGTCTTGCCTACCTCCGGCATGGCCACGATCTCGTTGACACGTTCCAGCGCTGCATCGATGGCCTCTTTGTTCTCACCGTAGATATCCACAACACCCACCTCGCTGATCTCCTCGATCACGATTGTCGTATTGGTCTCACGCTGTATCTCCTGTACGATCTTACCACCGGGGCCGATCAGCGGACCAATCATCTCTTTCGGGATGGTGATCTGTACAATACGCGGAGCATGGGGTTTCAGGTCTGGACGGGGCTCGGCAATGGCTTCTTTCATTTTGCCCAGGATATGCATCCGGCCGGCCCTGGCCTGTTCCAGCGCTTTCTCCAGGATCTCATAAGAGAGACCGTCCACCTTGATATCCATCTGGGTGGCCGTGATCCCATCGGGGGTGCCGGCCACCTTGAAATCCATATCCCCCAGATGATCCTCGTCGCCGAGGATATCGGAGAGCACGGCATATTTATCACTCTCACTGTCCTTGATCAGGCCCATGGCGATACCCGACACAGGTTTTTTGATCTGTATACCGGCATCCATCAGGGCCATGGTGCCTGCACATACGGTAGCCATCGAAGAGGAACCGTTCGATTCCAGGATGTCGGACACCACGCGGATGGCATAAGGGATCTCTTCCGCCGGCGGAAGCATGTTCTTCAGGGCCCTGTGCGCCAGGTTACCATGACCAATCTCACGACGGCTTACCCCCCGGTTGGGGCGGGCATCGCCCGTGGAGAAAGGCGGGAAATTATAGTGCAGCACAAATTTTTCGGTCCCCTGCACCAGCACCTGATCGATGATCTTCTCATCCAGCTTGGTACCCAGGGTCACGGTCGTCAGCGACTGCGTCTCACCCCTCGTAAAGAGAGCAGACCCGTGAGCTGCCGGCAGGAAATCGGCCTGACAGGTGATAGGTCGTATTTCATCCAGCTTGCGGCCGTCCAGCCGGATCCCCTCGTCGAGGATCAGACGGCGTACCGCCTCTTTATGTACATCATGGAAGTAGCGTTTCACCAGCTTCTCCACCTCAGCACGCTCTTCTTCACTGTACTGCTCCAGGAAAGCATCCCGCACAGCATCAAAGGCTTCCGAACGTTTGTGCTTGTCAGGGATGGCCTGTCTGGCTATTTCGTATACCTTATCGTAGGTCTCTTTTCTGACCTTTTCTTTCAGCTCTTCGTCTTCCACTTCCCTGGCATATTCTCGCTTCACGACACCCAGGTCTTTCGCCATCTCCTCCTGGGCGATACACTGTTTTTTGATCGCCTCGTGAGCAAACTGTATAGCCTCGAGCATCTCTTTCTCGGAGACCTCTTTCATCTCACCCTCCACCATCATGATGTTGTCCTTGGTAGCACCCACGATGATATCGATGTCACACTCTTCCACCTGAGAGAACCCCGGGTTGATGATAAACTCTCCGTTGAGACGACCTACCCTCACTTCCGAGATCACCTCCTGTATGGGCACATCGGAAACGGCCAGGGCAGCAGAGGCGGCCAGACCGGCCAGAGCATCGGGCATCGTATCCTTATCAGCTGAGATAAGGTTGATGTTCACAAAAGTATCCGCATGATAATCTTCCGGGAACAGCGGACGCAGAACACGGTCGACCAGCCGGGCGATCAGGATCTCGTAATCGGAAGGACGGGCCTCCCTTTTCAAAAAACCTCCCGGGATACGTCCCAGACTGGCAAATTTCTCTTTATAATCCACCGAAAGAGGCATGAAATCTACATCTTCCTTTGCCTCTTTGGCACTCACTACCGTAGCCAGCAACATGGTCCGTCCCATGCGTAGCAAAACGGAACCATCAGCCTGACGGGCCAGACGTCCTGTCTCCAGCACGATCTCACGACCATCATCCAGCGTTATGGTTTTTGTATAAATATCTGACATTGTAATACTTGAATTAAAATAATTATTGTTTGAACTTTACAAAAAAAGGCAATCGGTAACAATTGCCTCCCTTTGTTTTATTTCCTGATATTCAGGTCTTTGATAAGGCTTCTGTACCTTTCGATATCTTTCTGCTTCAGATAATCCAGCAGACGGCGACGCCTCCCCACAAGCTTAAGCAGGGAACGCTGCGTAGAATAATCTTTCCGGTTCTTTTTCAGATGTTCCGTCAGATGAGCGATCCTGTACGTGAACAGAGCGATCTGTCCTTCAACGGATCCGGTGTCCGTGGCCGACTTGCCATACTTCTTAAAAAATTCCTTTTTCTTTTCCGTCGTTAAATACATTTCCTTTACTATTCGTTAAACGTTTTTTATTGAGCCATTGAACTTTGATCAAAAGATTTGCAAAATTACAGTTTTTTTTAATTAAAGCAACATTATAAGGGATTTTATTCCGGGGCCCGTTAACAGGCCCGGACGAAGTGGTAAAGACACTTTCTTTTTTCAGGCTTTTCCGGTCCGGAGGATCTTCTTCATCAGAGCGATCTGCGAGGGGCTCCCCAGGACGAATAACTTATCGTCCCTTTCCAGCAGTACATCCGGATCAGGATTGAAGATATAGTCCTCTTTCTTTTTCATACCGATGATGTTGGCGCCCGATTTGTTACGTATGCCCAGTTCGCGGATCGATTTCCCGTCGAACATTTCGCACATCGCAGCACAGGAGATCTCCTCCAGGTTCACGTCCGAGGCGCTCTGCAGCATGATCTTCTCCAGGAATTCCACCACATCAGGCTGTACCACCAGCTTGGCCATGCGCTGCCCGCCAATGCGGTCGGACATGATCACATTGGTCGCGCCGGCCCGTTTCAGCTTTTTTTCCGTTTTTTCGTCCGAAGCCCGGCTGATGATCTTCAGATTAGGATTGAACTGCAGGGCCGAAATGACGATCAGCAGATTGTCCGCATCATTGGGCAGGGTGGTGATCAGCGCCTCGGCTTTTTCCACACCTGCCTCTATCAAACGCTCTTCATTGGTAGCATCCCCCTCGATGGCCAGGAAATCCCCTTCCTCCTCCAGCTCCTCCAGTTTGGCAGGATCACTCTCCAGGATCACGAACTCCTTGCCATGATCCCTGAGCTCATGG
The DNA here is from genome assembly GCA_027028505.1 of Bacteroidales bacterium. Classification (GTDB taxonomy): domain Bacteria; phylum Bacteroidota; class Bacteroidia; order Bacteroidales; family VadinHA17; genus DRPN01. Next base: position 26,566 of record JALVJE010000084.1, on the reverse strand, counting down.
GCTGCCTGCCGGCCGTTACGCCCATATCCGCATAAAATCACATGTTTTTCCAATTTCTCTATCTTTTTTTTGATTTTTCTTACCAGAAAAGCATTTCGAAAGATCCCGTCCAGGAGATATCGCGTAAGGTTCGAAATGGCAAATACGAAGATACCAAAACTGGAGATGATCAACAGAACTGTGAAGATCTTCCCCGCATCGCTCAACGGATGCACCTCCCGGTATCCCACGGTCGAAATGGTGATCACCGTCATGTATACGGCATCAATGAAGGAGTACCCTTCCATCACCATAAAACCGGCGATCCCCGTAATGAAAATACCCACCAGCAGGATCACAGCCCACCGCAGTGAATGGATGCTCCCTTTCATCTCAGCCGTAATGTTCTGCTGCATTTTCTTATCCTTTTTTTCCCGTTATGATCCTCTTCCCGATCCCGCACTCCAGGCAACGGCCTTTGTTACAGTAATCATTCTTCAAACGGATCAACGCCTGCGAGTAAAAAGCGCTCTCGGCCCGGATACCGGCCTCCTCCCATTTGCGGATGATCGCGTTCCGCTCCGGCAGCAGGGCCTCCAGGATCTCCAGGGCCCGCTCACGATACTCCTCCAGGCCGTTGATCACACCGTAAATAAAGTAAAAAGGAACCACAATATTGATAAGAAGCAGATGAAAAGCCTGTTTTCCGAAACTTTTCTTTTGTTTCTTCGAGAGTTTGTTGAAAACATAATGCTCCTCCCAGTAGCCTTCCGCCGTGATCCGGAAGAGCGGCTCCAGCTCTTTCAGTTCGGGAGTATGCAGGATCCGCGAAAAAACATTCTCCTGCTGATGGATGAAACGGGCAAACTCGGCCAGCCGCACCGCCGGAAAAGCCGAAGGACGCATGCGCATCTGACGCCACAGGTGCCCCTCGATGGGACGGAGCGAGAATTTCTTTTGCAGATAATGATATTCTTTCTTCAGGGTCTCATAATGCTCATCCCCGAAGATCTCCGTATCCAGGAGACCGGCCTGGCCGAAGAGCAACGCCTCCACCTGCAGCAGGTTGTCGCGGTGGTGGGCGATGACACGCAGCGGCAGGGAACGGGCCGTCAGATAAAAAGGACGTGCGTTGGCATGCAGTCCGAAGCCGCGGGCCAGATGCCGGTAGAGGACCTCCTCCCAGTCGTTGGAGGTCTCCTCCAGATCCGTCCTGATGGCAGTGGCATGCTGCTCCAGGCGCTCCACCACCACCCTTCCCAGCCAGTGTTTTATATGGAAAGGATCCAGCCGGTGCAGATCGCGGCTGCAGGCCACCCACGCGCGGCGCCGCTGCAAAGCCTCATAGTTGAACCACAACGAGGGATCCCACTGCAATACCACCTCCGGCACCCGCTCACCATTGCTGCGCCGCACCTCATCATCATGTTCGGCCACCACATGCAATACCACCTGGTCATAACGGGGATCGTGATAATGGCCGTGGCCATACCAGTCGGAGGATCGCAGATGGATCTCCACATGCCCTGCCCACAGGACACCGTCGATCTTCACCTGTGCCTCCAGAAAATCCGGTCCGTCATGCAGATTGGGATGGCCGGGCGACAGCACCTCCACACGCTCCCCTCCCGGAGTGAACATCTCTCCCCCGGCAAAGAGCTGATGTTGCCAGATAAAATGTAAGAATTCCTCTTTCACCGTCAGCAGGTATCAGATGAGACCCCTCTCCCGCAACAGCTCTTCCATTTGTGCCTGGAGCTCTCCGGCCTTTTCTGCTGCCGCTTCCGCAAAATCCGGGCCGTCGCCGGCATAAAGAATACCTCTCGAAGAGTTGACCAGCAATCCGCAACGGTCGTTCATCCCGTAACGGGCCACCTCTTCCAGACTGCCGCCCTGCGCTCCCACACCCGGCACCAAAAGAAAATGACCGGGGATGATCCTGCGCACATCGGCCAGCTTCTCAGCCCGCGTGGCCCCGGTCACGAACATCATGTTGTCCTCCGTACCCCACGCCCCGGCCGTCGCCAGCACCTGCTCATACAGATGCCGCCGGCCATCGGAGAAAAACTGAAAATCATCCGCACCGGGATTGGAGGTGAGCGCCAACAGGATCACCCACTTGCCGGGATAGCCGAGGAAAGGCCCCACCGAATCGCTCCCCATATAAGGAGCCACGGTGAGCGCATCCACATCCATCCTCTCAAAAAAAGCACGGGCATACATCCGCGAAGTATTGCCTATATCGCCCCGTTTGGCGTCGGCAATGATGAAGATCGAAGGGTCCCGCTCCCGGATATAAGCTACCGTGCGTTCCAGCGAACGCCAGCCGTCCGCCCCATTCACCTCATAAAAAGCCGTATTCGGCTTGTAGGCCACCGCATAACGGTGTGTGGCATCAATGATCCGGCGGTTGAAAGCAAATACAGGATCCTCTTCTTCCAGAAGATGAGCAGGGATCTTGTGCAGGTCCGTATCCAGACCGATACACAAAAAGCTTTTCTTCTCCCTGATCCTCTGCAGCAGTTCACCGGAATCCATGGGCTACTCCTTTCCGGCTTATTTCAGCTCACTTGTGATCTTGCGGAAATTCTGCAGCGATTCTTTGATCTCCGGCATAGAGGATTTCCAGTGATATTCATATTCCACACTGAAGACCCCTTTGTATCCCTGATCTTTCAGCACCTGCAGCATCGCCGGCACATTGGAGATCCCCGTGCCCCACGGCACATCATGGGCTTTTCTGGCTTTCTCGTTGAGATCCTTGAAATGGATCGACTTGATGTGACCATCCAGTTTTTTCAGGCACTCCACGGGATCCAGTCCCGAACGTACCCAGTGGCCCACATCGGAACAGGATCCGATACGGTCCGAATGACCTGCAATATACTTCAGCAGGGTGTCAGGGCTCCAGTAAAAGGAGGGCTTGGGATGGTTGTGGATCCCGATGTTGATCCCGTAAGCATTGGCCAGGCTGTCCACCAGGTCCATCTCCGGCGGCCTGGGCTCCGAGTTGATCGTCTCAATGCCCATATCTTTGGCAAACTCGAACAGTTGGATCCATTCATCCTTCGTCTTGGGTGTGACCACACCGTAATTGACCAGGGTAAGACCGTTTTTCTTCAGAAGATCTTTCATGGCCTGACGGGCCTTGGCATCTGCCGTAAAATGCGTGGTGCCTTCATACCCCCCGCCGATCTTCTGACCCGGATAGGCCTCCACATATTTCACGCCCAGCTCTTTGATCTTCTCCAGCGCTTCTGCAAAAGTGTACTCCTTGAAGGTCCAGCACTGCACGGCCAGCTTCCATCCAAGCTTTTCAGGCGTAGGCTTGTTATTCGAACACATCGACAATGTCATCACAGTGATCATCGTCAGGGTAAAAAGGAAAGACTTTTTCATGGTTTATGGGTTTTTATGGGTTTTGAACTTTAAAAGTAATCATTTTTTCATTATGCTCTCTCCCTGCGGATCAGATTTCACTTTCCTTCAGGCGTTCTGCATTTTCGGCCATCTGCAGCTTGTCGATCAGCTCCTGGATCTCGCCGTTGAGGATCGACTGGAGGTTGTAAAGCGTCAGGTTGATACGGTGATCGGTGACCCTCCCCTGGGGATAATTGTAAGTACGGATCTTGGCCGAGCGGTCACCGGTGGACACCATCGTGCGCCGTTTTGAGGCGATCTCATCGAGATATTTCTGGTATTCCAGGTTGTACAGGCGGGTACGCAGCTCCGACATGGCTTTCTCCAGGTTCTTCAGCTGTGATTTCTCATCCTGGCAGGTGACCACGATGCCTGTAGGGATATGTGTCAGCCGGATGGCCGAGTAGGTGGTGTTCACCGACTGGCCGCCGGGACCGGAGGAGCAGTAAGTATCTTTCCGGATATCCTCGGGGCGCACCTCCACATCGAACTCCTCGGCCTCCGGCAGTACAGCCACCGTGGCCGCCGAGGTGTGTACACGTCCCTGCGTCTCGGTCTGCGGTACCCGCTGCACGCGATGCACCCCCGATTCATATTTCATGATGCCGTACACCCCGTCGCCTTTGATGGTAAACACGATCTCCTTGTACCCGCCGACGGTGCCCTCGGTAAAGCGGTTCACCTCGATCTTCCACCCTTTGCTCTCGGCGAACTTGGAATACATTCGGAACAGATCGCCGGCAAAGATACTGGCCTCATCTCCTCCCGTACCGGCACGTATCTCCACGACAGCGTTCTTCTGGTCCTGCGGATCTGCCGGCACCAGCAACAGCTTGATCTTCTCCTCCTGCGGCTCTTTCTGTGCCAGCCACTCCTCCAGCTCCTGCTTGGCCATCTCCCGGATCTCCTCGTCCTTCTCCTCGGCCAGCATCTCTTTGGCCGTTTGTATATTGCTCAGCAGTTCCCTGTACTCATCATAGGCCTTCACCACCTGTTCCAGTTCCTTGTATTCCTTGTTCAGGCGGATATAACGCTTCATGTCCGACATGGTCTCCGGCTTGTTCAGCTCTTCACCCACCTCGTCAAAGCGTTTTTTTACCCCCTCCAGCCTCTCAAGGATCATGTTCTTGCTCATGGATAGTTCTGTTTGATTTCCCGGAGACAAAGGTAAGAAAATATCCCCCCCAAAGAAAAGGAGACTTCCCGCATTTCTTTACCGGCCGTACTCCCAGACACCGTCTTCAGCGACGATCGTGAGTTTTGGCGATGCAGCACTTTTCACCTGCCCGATCACCCGGGCTTCGATCCCGTACGAAGCAGCTATGGCGATCACCTCCGCCGCCTGGGATGCAGGCAGATAGATCTCCATCCGGTGACCCATATTGAACACCTGGTACATCTCGGGCCAGGGCGTGCCGGAGCTCTCGCGTATGTACCGGAACACCGGAGGCACAGGGAAAAGATTATCCTTGATGATATGCAGCTCTTCAATGAAATGCAGCACCTTGGTCTGGCCGCCACCGGTGCAGTGGATCATGCCGTGTATCTCCCCACGCATCTGTCGCATCACCTCCCGGATCACCGGGGCATAGGTGCGCGTGGGGGAGAGCACCAGACGGCCCATATCGACCCCTTCGATCTCCGTCGGATCTGTGAGACCGTAACGTCCCGTATAGACCAGGTCCTCCGGCGTCGCCGGGTCCCACGCCTCGGGGAATTTCTCTGCCAGCTCATGCCGGAAGATATCGTGCCGTGCCGAGGTGAGGCCATTGCTGCCGATACCGCTGTTGTAACTCTTCTCATAGGTAGCCTGCCCGTACGAGGCAAGCCCCACGATCACATCCCCGGCAGTGATCCGGTCATTGCTGATCACCTCCTCGCGACGCATGCGGGCCGTCACCGTAGAATCCACAATGATGGTACGCACCAGATCACCTACATCGGCTGTCTCGCCACCCGTCGACCAGGCCTGCACCCCCACACTGCGCAGGAAAGCCAGAAACTTCTCCGTGCCGCGTATGACGGCAGCCACCACCTCGCCGGGGATGAGGTGTTTGTTCCTGCCGATCGTCGAGGAGACCAGGATGTTGTCCACAGCCCCCACACACAGCAGGTCGTCAATGTTCATCACCAGAGCATCCTGCGCAATACCTTCCCATACCGACAGATCCCCGGTCTCCCGCCAGTACATATAGGCCAGCACCGACTTGGTGCCGGCGCCGTCGGCATGCATCAGGCTGCACCAGGCCGGGTCGCCGGCGAGAAGATCGGGAATGACCTTGCAGAAAGCTTTCGGGAAAAGACCTTTGTCCACATCCCGGATAGCGGCATGCACATCCTCTTTCTGCGAGGAGACCCCCCGGCGTGCATAGCGTGAGTCGTCGGAAGCCATAGATCTATTTCTTCTCGTTGGTCGGAAAATCGGTACGGATCACCTGGAACTCGGTACGACGGTTGATCTGGTGACAGATCTCTTTCTCCTGCTCGTTGGGCAGCGAATTGATGAAGTTGTCGTCAAGTACGGTACCCTCCTTCAGGAATGGATATTGCGCCGCCAGCTTTTTGTCGACCACCTTGGGTTCAGACTCGCCGTAACCTTTGGCGATCAAACGCTTCGGATCGATACCCTTGCTGATGAGGTAATCCACCACCGCCTGGGCACGTTTCTGTGAAAGTTCCAGGTTATACTGCTCGGAAGCGCGGGAGTCGGTATGTGACCGCAGCTCAATGGTGATGTTCGGGTTGTCATTGAGGATCTCCACCAGATGGTCGAGGGCCACCATCGATTCAGGCCGCAGGTCCCACTTGCCGAAATCATAGTAAATATTGGGGATCTCGATGGGCTTGGCAATGGAGGCCAGCTGGATCGTTGTTTTCAGCTCGGTGCTTTTGTCCAGCCCCTTGGTGGTCTCCTTGCTCTTGCCGTTGAGGTATCCCTCTTTTGAGGCAATAAAGATATAATCGGTGTTGGGCTTCAGCATAAAACGGAAGGTGCCCTTGCTATTGGTGCTGTCCTGGATGATGGTACCGTCGCTGCCGATCATCTTCACCAGTGCCGAGGGGATCAGGTCATCGCTCTGCAGGTCACGTACCTGCCCGATGATCGAAAAACGCAACGGAGGAAGGACAAAGGTAAAAATATCGTCCCTGCTCCTGATCTTGCGGGAAGAACTGAAAAAGCCCTTCATCTCCTTCTTCTGGATAGCGATCCCGAAATCATCTGCCGGCGAGTTGATGGGATAACGCATATTCTCAACATTCCACCGTCCTCCCTCGGTCTCGGTGGCACGGTAGATATCCAGGCCACCCATGCCCCCCCAGCCGTCGGAAGAGAAATAAAGGGTTTTATCATTGTAAAGATAAGGGAACATCTCATCACCTTCGGTGTTGATATCAGGCCCCAGGTTCTCAGGCTCACTCCAGTCCTCCGAGGCACTGCCGCGCGTCACCCTCCAGATATCCTTTCCACCGTAGCCACCCCCCTTGTCCGAAACAAAATAGAGTGTAAGGTTATCACCTGAGATGGCCGGATGGGCTTCCACCAGACTATCGGCCACCAGGTTGAGGGCTTTGGGCTCCCCCCAGTCCTCTCCTTCTTTCTGCGTCACCATGATGCGGCAACCCAGCTTGCGGTGCTTGGCCATCTCACAACGGGTGAAATACATCGTATTGTAATCGGAAGTGAAGGAAGGCGTACCCTCCTCCGCTTCGGTATTGACAGGCTTGTCCAGCGGCACCGGCGTACTCCATCTTCCTTTGTGGTCCATCTTGGTCACAAAGATATCTGCAAAATTCTGCCCGGTGGCGCCGTGGATCTGTTTGCCGGTAGCATCGTCCCGCGATGAGGTGAAATAGACAACCTTGTAGTCATCGCGGGCATACGCCGGTGAATAATCATCATCACTCGTATTGAAGAGGCGCGCGTTCTCGATCACATACCCCACCGGATTGTCCATCCATTCCAGCGCCTGCTCACACGCCTGGATGCCCTCACCGCTGCGCGGATCGTTGGGCACCAGCTGACGGTATTTATTGAACTCCTCGATCGCCTCCTTGTACTTGCCGTTCTTCATCATCTGCTGCGCATAGTAAAGGATCGCCACCGGATCGGGATAATTTTTCTGGATGGCCTTCCGGTACCACATCTCAGCCCGCACGGGATCGTTGATAATGCGGTAACATTCGGCGATCTTGAACACAATGGAGGTCTTCAACTCCTTGTTCTTCACCGTCGAGTAAGCATCTTTATAAAGGTCAATGGCATCAAAATACTCCCCGGCACGGAAAGCCTCATCGGCATGCATGATCTTCTTCTTCTGCCCGTAGCCCGCCGGCGAGAGGATCATCAATACAAAAAGTATGGTAACAATGGTTTTCATCATACAGCCTTACAACGAGGTCATAAATGTAAATATTTTTTTCAGCCCAAAAAAAAGTTGTCCCGATAAGCATCAGGACAACTTTCTTAATTAACCATAAAACCAACAGATACGGATCAGTGAGCGTAACTGTTTATCGTTGGTACCCTACCGGGTAAAGAGCATCTCGCGGTATTTGGGCAGCGGCCACAACTCATCATCCACCACACGCTCCAGCTTGTCCACATGGTAGCGGATCTTGTCCAGATAAGGCCGCACCTCCCGGTCGTAGGCATAGGCTTTCTCCACCTCATCTTCGAGCTTATTGGCCACCTTGCGGGCCTCCACCATCTCATAGACCATGCCTTTGATCATCGACACATGATCCGAGATCTCCCGGATCAGCTCCAGCCGGTCCCCGGCCTGCTCTTTGAACTCTTTCTCGGAGAAGATCTCTTTCAGCCCCTTTACGTTCTCGATCAGCTTGTTCTGGTACTGTACGGCCGTAGGTACCACATGGTTGATGACCAGATCACCCAGGACACGTGCCTCGATCTGGATCTTTTTGGTGAACTTCTCATATTCCACCTCTACCCTTCCTTTCAGCTCACGCTCCGTGAAGATACCTCCCCCGATCAGCACCTTCTTCGACTGTTCGCTGAAATAGGTGGCCAGCGATTCCGGCACACTGGTGATATTGGTCAGGCCTCTCTTTTCCGCCTCTTTCTTCCAGTCATCGCTGTAATTGTCCCCTTCAAAGAGTATATTCCGGGATTCATTGATGGTCTTGCGCAACATCTGGAAGATGGCCTCATCCTTTTTCAGACCCTTGGCGATCAGAGCATCCACCTCTTTTTTAAATTCTTTCAACTGGACGGCCAGGGCGCTGTTGAGGGCGATCATCGGGGCAGCGCAGTTGGCTGCCGATCCTACGGCACGGAACTCAAAGCGGTTCCCGGTAAAAGCAAAGGGAGAGGTGCGGTTCCGGTCGGTATTGTCCAGCAGGATCTCAGGGATCTTGCCGATACCCAGTTTCAGCTCGGTCTTTTTCTCCGGCGACATTTTTTTCTTCGGCACGTTCGTTGCCAGATCCTCCAGCACCTTGCTCAGCGTGCTCCCCAGGAAGATGGAGAGGATGGCCGGCGGCGCTTCGTTGGCCCCCAGACGGTGTGAGTTGCCGGCCGTCAGGATGCTGGCACGCAGGAGGTCCTGGTTGTCATGGACCATCTTGACCACATTCACCAGGAAGGTTAGGAACTGCAGGTTGCTCTTGGGATTCTTCCCCGGCGACAACAGGTTCACTCCCGTATCGGTGGCCAGCGACCAGTTGTTATGCTTACCCGAACCGTTGATGCCGCCGAAAGGTTTTTCATGGAAAAGCACCTGGAAGCCATGCCGGCGGGCCACACGCTTCATCACATCCATGATCAACTGGTTGTGATCGTTGGCCAGGTTGACCTCCTCGAAGATAGGCGCACACTCGAACTGGTTGGGCGCCACCTCGTTGTGCCTCGTCTTCACGGGAATACCCAGCTTGTAAGCCTCGATCTCAAAATCCTCCATGAACGACTTGACCCGCTCGGGGATCGAGCTGAAATAATGGTCGTCGAGCTGCTGGTCTTTGGACGACTGATGTCCTACCAGGGTGCGTCCCGTAAGGATCAGGTCGGGACGGGCATTGTAAAAAGCCTCGTCCACCAGGAAATACTCCTGCTCCCAGCCAAGGGTGGCAAAGACTTTCGAAACATTTTTGTCAAAATAATGACACACATCCACAGCCGCCTTGTTCAGCTCGCTGAGGGCTTTCAACAGGGGCGCCTTGTAATCGAGCGCCTCGCCCGTATAGGAAACGAATACCGTCGGAATACAGAGGGTAGTGCCTACCAGAAAAGCAGGAGAGGAAACATCCCAGGCCGTATAACCGCGCGCCTCAAAGGTGTTGCGGATGCCGCCGCTCGGGAAACTCGAGGCATCCGGCTCCTGCTGCACCAGCAGATCGCCGGAGAAACTCTCCACCGGCCCGCCGAAATCCCCGAACTCGATGAAACCGTCGTGCTTCTCGGCCGTGCCGTCGGTCAGCGGATGGAACCAGTGGGTGTAATGCGTCGCTCCATTATCAATGGCCCAGTCCCGCATGCCGGCAGCTACCTGGTCCGCCATCTTCCGGTCAATATGACCCCCTTCGCCTATCGCCTTCCTCACAGCCCGGTAGGCCTCCTTCGACAGATATTTCTCCATTTTGACCAGGTCAAAGACCTTGGTCCCGAAATAAACCGTTACCTCGTTCGAAGGAGCCTCCACCTTGACAGGCTTCCTTTTCAACACTTCCTGAAATGCGATCGTTCTGAATTGTGCCATTTTTTAAAACTTTTTGGATTTTTATTAACGGCACAAAGATATGCATTATTCAAAACGATGTACAAAAAATTAGGGGGTAAGTTTTAAATTTTTACACTTTTTTTCAACATACCCACTGTTTTTACCCCCTATGAGGAAAATTTTACACCTTTTGCATAATAATACCCCTTATTAGTTCATAGTCCCGCAGTTCCCGGGATCTTGATCCCGCTGGAACTGCGAGGATCCTCGAAAAACTACGCAAATCAAAGATTTGCTGTTTTTCGGGATTCGTAGTTCATAGTTCGTAGTTCGTAGTTCATCCTTCGAGCTTCGAGCTTCAAGCTTCATCCTTCCTCACTCTTTCCCTCTCCGTTTCAGCTTCCTCCGGATCTTCCGGATGGCTGCCTGGATCGACTCTTCGGGCCGAATCACATTGTTCCTGCCCCAGAACTCCTGGTCCTGGAAAGCTTTGATATCCTCAATAAAGATATCTCCTGCCCGCGCTGTCTCCCTGAAACGGGGCTTGGTCACATTGTTGTAATCCACATCGGTGATCGCAGCCTCCGAGGTGATGGTGTAATTGGAACGGAACAGTTTTTTATCCCATTTACAGCGGAACCGGTTCTCGATACGCACATAATTTAACACCCACCGGCCTCCCTGATACCTGTATTTCACCAGATAAGAAGCACTCAGGACATCCACTTTAAGCCCCGCAGGCTTACGGATGATCATGTATTTGGCGGCCTCATCCAGTTTCTTCGGACTGATGCTGAACTCCATGCCGGCCAGGGCGTAGGTCTTTTGATCCAGATAGATGGTCCCTTTGAACAGAGGGACGGTCACCGAATCTTTCTGGTCAAAGCGGATCATGTAAGTGCGCCGCCCATCGATCATCACCTCCCCTCCAAAAGCAAGGTCATAATACATCAATGCCATAGGGCTCAGGAGATCCCCCGGATTTTTCACCACATCCAGCATCACCATCGTCACAGGCCCGCCCTGCAGCTTCATCATCAAAGTATCCTCTTTCGTAACATATTCGGCTTTGCGGCCTTTGTATATACGCACCCGATCCGATTCAATGCCGGTATAAGGGGCCTTGTAGATGTCCAGGACAGCCTCACCCACAGAAAGGTATTTATTCCTTTTCTTCACCGACTCCCGGTAAAATGCCGTCATCATGGCCGCCTGTTTGCCGTAATTCTCTTTGATCCTTCTTCGGTATTCTCTCAACAGCGCATAGGGATCCAAATGTTCCACCACCACCGGTGCCAGCGGAATAACATCCGGCACCAGACGGATCACATTGTCTTTCCCTTTCACCAGATCTTTCCCCGACAGGGTCATCGTCTTATACCCCATACTGCTGAAACCGATCTTGTGCCCCTTGTACCTCTCCGGCACCTTTAACAGGAACTTACCCTCCGAATTGGAGACGGTACCTATATGGGTGCCCATGATAAAAACCGAGGCAAAGACCACCGGCCTGCCTTTTTCTGAATCCACGATCTTGCCCTTCACTATAAAATATCCGGAGGTGTCCTGTACCTGTACTTCTCCGCCGGCATACACCCCCCATGTGGAAAATAAGGTTATGATCATAACAACAATACCATACCTCATTCCACTTCCTGCCCTCATGCCTCTGTGATCTTTCATCTCTTTGTAATTTAATTCAACACTCTTACACAATGTGCCAAAAGAAGATATCCAAACCCTTCAGGATATTGAATGATCTCCTTATGCCCGGCTCCATTTTCTTTTTTGATAAGATAATAATTTTATCCCTAATATAAAATAACAAAAGTCATGCCCCGGCCGGGAAAAGTATGTTGCAAAATATATGGACATATATGACATAAATAAGTTTGTACATTTCGGATAAAATATATATTTGTGGACTGATTCCCTTTTGATGTGATGTTTAGAAGAATGTTCATTAAAATCCTACTGCAATGAAAAAAAAGCTGTTTCTGGGTTCTCTGACATTTCTGATGTTGCCTGTGTTATCACTGGCCAGTGAAGCAGATCTCAACGTTCCCGATATGCGGGAGAGCGTCTTCCCCATGCTGGGAGGCGTGGATGGCTGGGATCTTCTTTTTTACGGGTTGATCTTCGTGATCTTCGGATGGATCTTCGGTATCTGGACCTATGCCAAGATCAAAAAGATCCCGGCTCACAAGTCCATGCTACACATCTCCGGCATCATCTATGAGACCTGTAAGACCTACCTCCTCCAGCAGGGGCGTTTTCTGCTGATCCTGCTCGGCATCGTGGCCGTAGCTATTTTCTATTATTTCTTTGCTCTCAGCCACATGCCCCTTCCCAAGGTGCTGATGGTCCTGCTCTGGACGGTCATCGGCATCTCCGGATCTTACGGGGTGGCCTGGTTCGGCATACGTATCAACACCCTGGCCAACAGCCGTACCTCCTTCGCCTCGCTGAAAAACCATCCCTGGGAGGTGACCTCCATCCCCCTGCGCTCGGGGATGAGCGTGGGTGTCCTGCTGGTGACCGTCGAACTGTTCATGATGATATTCATCCTGCTCTTCATCCCGCGTGACAGCGCCGGCGCCTGCTTCGTCGGCTTCGCCATCGGTGAGTCGCTGGGTGCCAGCGCCCTGCGTGTGGCCGGCGGCATCTTCACCAAGATCGCAGACATCGGCGCCGACCTGATGAAGATCGTCTTCAACCTTCCCGAAGATGACCCCCGCAACCCGGGCGTCATCGCCGACTGTACCGGTGACAATGCCGGCGACAGCGTGGGACCCACCGCCGACGGCTTCGAGACATACGGTGTCACCGGCGTGGCCCTCATCTCTTTCATCGTCCTGGCCGTCGTGGGCACCGATTTCCAGGCCAACCTCATCGTCTGGATCTTCGTCATGCGTATCATGATGGTCATCACCTCTCTCCTTTCCTACTGGATCAACGACATGATCGGCAAGGCCAAATACGGAAAGCTCAAAGACTATAACTTCGAGGCGCCGCTGACCTCCCTGATCTGGATCACCTCTTTCGTCTCCATCCTCAGCACCTACCTGGTCAGCTATTTCCTCCTGGGCGGCGATATCCGTCTTGAGAACGGCACCGTCCTCACCGGCCTCTGGTGGAAGCTCTCCACCATTATCAGCGTAGGCACCCTGGCTGCTGCCATCATCCCGGAGCTGACGAAGGTATTCACCTCCCCCAACTCCCGCCATGTGAAAGAGATCGTCACCGCCTCACGCGAAGGAGGCGCCTCCCTGACCATCCTCTCCGGACTGGTGGCCGGTAACTTCTCGGCGTTCTGGGAAGGCATCGCCATCGTCATCCTCATGGCCCTGGCCTATTTCGTCAGCACCCTCGGCCTCGACGGCATCATGATCTTCCCGACGGTCTTTGCCTTCGGCCTCGTCGCCTTCGGATTCCTGGGCATGGGCCCTGTCACCATCGCTGTCGACAGCTTCGGCCCCGTCACCGACAATGCCCAGTCGGTATTTGAACTGTCCCGTATCGAGAAACTGGACAATATCGAAAAAGAGATCGAGGAAGATTTCGGTTTCAAGCCCGATTTTGAAATGGGTAAATACTACCTCGAGTCCAACGACTCGGCCGGCAACACCTTCAAGGCCACTGCCAAACCGGTACTTATCGGCACGGCGGTCATCGGGGCTACCACCATGATCTTTGCCATCATCCTCATGCTGAAAAAAATGGGCCTTCTGCAGCTGCAACTGCTCGACCCACAGGTGATCCTGGGATTCATCACCGGAGGTATTGTCATCTACTGGTTCACCGGTGCCTCCCTGCAGGCCGTCACCACAGGGGCTTACCGTGCCACCGCCTTCATCAAGAAGAATATCAACCTCGACCTAGAAGAGTCGAGCATCGAAGACTCCAAGGCGGTGGTGAAGATCTGTACCCGCTATGCCCAGAACGGCATGTGGAACGTCTTCGCCGTCATCTTTTCCCTGACGCTGGCCTTTGCTTTCTTCGACCCCAACTACTTCGTCTCCTACCTGATCTCACTGGCCGTTTTCGGGCTCTTCCAGGCCATCTACATGGCCAATGCCGGCGGCTCCTGGGACAACGCCAAGAAGATCGTTGAGGTGGACCTCAAGGAAAAAGGAACTCCTCTGCACGAAGCGACCGTGGTGGGTGACACCGTGGGCGACCCTTACAAGGATACTTCCTCGGTGGCCATGAACCCCATCATCAAGTTCTCCACCCTCTTCGGCCTGCTGGCCGTTGAGATCGCTGTACACATGCGCATGAACGCCCAGGCCAGCGGTTCTTTCGACTGGACCATCCCCATAGGCGTTATCCTGCTCGTTTTCGGACTGGCCTTCGTTTACAAGTCGTTCTACGGCATGCGCATCCAGAAAGACGAGGAAGAATAAGTGTGATCTGATATTCCAATAAAAAAGCCCCGGCTCCGGGGCTTTTTTATTGGCCTTTTACAGCCGGTTCAAAGGTCTTCAGTTCGATCGTCTCCCCGTCAAATTCGGCATAGGAGAAATGCTCCAGCCAGTCACCCAGGATGATCAGACGGGTATTCCCCGGAAGCAGGAAATCGATCGGCAGGTGACGGTGCCCGAAGACGATGAAGTCATAATGCTCCTGTTTTATCAGCTCTTTGGCATACAGGATCAACTTCTCCCGATCCTCGCCCATGAAATCACCGTCCACCTCTTTCTCCCCGCTTTCGGGATCACGGCGCGACCGTGACCAGGAGAGCGCCAGCCACGTGGCAAAATCGGGATGTAGCCGCTTGTATATCCATTGCAACGTTTTGTTGGTAAAAACCTTCTTCAGGAACTTGTATCCTTTGTCGCCGGGACCCAGACCGTCGCCGTGGGCAATGTAGAACCGTTTGCCGGCGATCTCTTTCACCAGCGGGCCGGTATGTACCTCCACCCCCAGCTCCTCCGGGAAATAGTCGAACATCCAGACATCATGATTGCCTGTAAAGAAATGAACAGGGATACCGGCATCCGTGAACTCGGCCACCTTGCCCAGGAAACGGGTGAACCCTTTCGGGATCACATATTTGTACTCAAACCAGTAATCGAAAATATCTCCCACCACGAACAGCTCTGCCGTCGTCCCTTTCACCCGGTCCATCCACTGAACGACATATTTTTCCCGCTGCAGGGCAGGAATGCCTGTGGGCAATCCCAGGTGCATGTCAGAGATAAAATATGTTTTCCTGCCTCTCTCCACTTTGTGCTCGTTCAGTCAAAAAGCTGGCTCAGCTTGATCTGCAGCGCCCTTCCGTGCAGGTCGCGGGCCAGCACCGTGCCGTCAGGACCGTACAGAAAATTGACGGGCGGCATCTTCACGTTGAACCGGCGGGCGGTATTCCCGGTGGGGTCCCATACATTGATCCAGGGGAGCTCGTCAAAACGTACCTCCTTGATCCAGGCATCTTTCTGCTGGTCCAGGGAGACCGCATAGACCTCAAAACCCTTCCTGTGATACTTTTTATAGTATGTCTTGAGCGTCAGGTTCTCGGTGATGCACTGCCTGCACCAGGAAGCCCAGAAAGTGAGCAGCACATAGTTGCCTTTTTTCCATACCGAAGATAGGGTCACCGTATCCCCCTGCATATCAGGGAGGGCTACCTCCAGGTCCACTTTCCCGGCCTGGCTGATCATGCTCTGCAAACGCAGCTCGTTGTATTTGGACATCTCCTTCTGCAGGTCCTGCACCAGGGCCCGCGTCATCTTTGAGTCGGGATAGTAAACCTTCAGGGTATCCGCTACGATCTTCATATACTGCAGGTCCCTGATGCCGTTCAGCACATACGTGTTGGCATCCAGCTTCTGGTACAGGGCTTTGATACAAGCCGGAGAATGAATATGCTTAAGGATAAAAGCAATATTGTACTTTTTCTGTGCCTGCACCAGATCGTTGTACTCCCGGTCCAGCTTTCCCTGAAGGGTGTCAAAGCCCGGCTTGTTCATGTTTTCCCGGTAGATACGGACAAGGGAATCGGTCTTGCGTACCGTCTCCCGCAGATGATCATCCAGTTGCTTCACCAGCAGCGAACCCTCCGAGCCCGTAACACTATATCCGTCAGGAAGAAAAACCGAATCAGCCTCCACATGCACCTTCTCGCCGGGTTGTGTGAGCAGCGTAATGAAATTGTTGGGAGATACCTTCAGCAGGAAAAAAGTGGGCTCATCCACCGCCACACGGAAACGGAACCTCCCGTTCCTGCCGGCTTTGACCGAGTCCTGCGGTACCGCCTGATCAATGTCCAGCCTGTCCAGATAGATCATCTTCCCCTTGTGAGCGGTCAGGCTACCGCTGATCACGGCCGTGGGCTGACGGTGACAGGACATGGCCAGCACCCCCACGGTCACCAGGAACAAAACGATCCCGGCATATTGCAACAGATTATTTTTTTTCAGGATCATAGTTTATGCATTAACCGGATTTGTTACTCCCCGAAGATCTCTGCCAGCTTATCACCCAGCGCCTGTCCCCGCAGGTTTTTGGCGATGATCCTGCCATCCCGGTCCAGCAGGAAATTATCGGGGATCCCCTGGATGTGATAGAGCTTCACCACGGACGACTGCCAGTATCCCAGGTCGCTCACGTGATACCACTGACCCAGATGATCGGCCTCAATGCCTTTCACCCAGGCATCTTTGGTGCGGTCGAGGGATACCTGGAAGATCTCAAACCCTTTCTTGTGGTACTTCTCATAGTTCCTGACCAGGTTGGGGCTCTCCTGCCGGCAGGGGCTGCACCACGAGGCCCAGAAATCCAGCAGTACCACCTTGCCACGGAGGGAAGAGAGCCGCAGCGTATCCCCCTGCGGATCGGGCAGGGCAATGTCGGGAGGCACCTTGCCGATGCCCAGCAGCTGGTTCTCTACCTCCTGCTGCCGTTTGCGGCTGCGCAGCTCGGCCACCTGCGAATGAAAGGTCATCACGGGATCGGACTCAGGATACAATGCATTGAGCGAAGAGTCCACCTTCTCATACACAGCAAAGTCCTCCATGGGATCCATAATATACATGCCCGGGGCGATCTGCTGATACAGAGCCAGTAAAGAAGCCAGCGAACTGCTGTGATCCGAGATGAACTTTTCCGTGTATTTCTTCTGATCATCGATGATCGCCAGCGAACGGTCCCGCAAATCCTTTGTGATCGCACCGATATTGGGACTGTGCAAACTGTCCTGATAGGTCTTGTTCAATGCTTCCAGCTTGTCTATGTTCTGCTGCAGATAGGTCCTGAACGCCTCGAACAACTGGGTGTCCTCCGATCCCTGGATGCTGTGGTCCTTTTCCAGATCGTCATAGCTGCCGGTCACCTTGATACGGTCGCCGGGATGCAGGATCACCATGAACATCTTGTTCCCGGGCTCCCGCAGAATGCCGAAGGTGGGCTGCTCCAGATCGCCGGACAGCTCAAAATGTCCTTTGTCATCCAGCACCGTCGAATCCACTGTTTTCAGATGGTTGGCCATCACCAGGTCGAGACGGATCTGCTTGCCGGCACCTCCGTCCAGCGTTCCTTCAATATGAAACCCCTTCTTGCTTCCACACGATACCAGCAACACTCCCGCCAGTACCAGCCACATTAATTTCTTCATCTTTTTCTCCTTATAATTATAATGTTCAGTTTTTTTGTCCGGCAAATTTAGTGATAAAATTCCGTATCCTCATTTTCCGGGGTTTTCTCTTCGGATATCAGAGGTCGGGTTTTGTTCCGTCCTTTTTGCGTTTCTTTCTTACCGAAAAGCCGAACCGGCCCAGCCGCTCGCCCAGCACGTAATAGCTGCCGTGCAGATAAGCGATGGGATCGGTCTGCCGCAGGTCGAAAGCCCCGCTCTTTTTGTCCAGGTACCGCTCCTCCACATGCACGGCCACCACCTCGGCTATGAACATGTCATGGCTGCCCAGTTCGATCACCTGCTTCGTACGGCACTCAATGCTCACCGGCGCCTCGGCGATCATCGGTGTGTGCAGCAGCCCCGGAGGCTCAGGCGTCAGGCCCGTCTCGCGGAACTTGTCATAATCACGTCCCGACCGCACCCCGCACCAGTCGACGGCCCGGGCCATCGCTTTAGTAGTGAGATTGACCACGAACTCGCCCGCCTCACGGATGATCGCATAAGAGTGCCGCTCCCTGCGTACCGAGATGGAGAGCATCGGCGGCTCACTGTTGATCGTCCCCGTCCACGACAGGGTGATGATATTGTATTTCGCAGGGTCCGTGCCACAGGTCACCAGCACCGCCGGCAACGGATACAGCATATTTCCGGGTTTCCACGATACTTTTGACATGATCCGGGAAGATTAAATTCAACTACTTTAAATCCAGTTAAAAATTACTTTATTCTTTATCTTGCTGTTTCACTTACACATACAGAGACCTAACTACGTAGCTAACTACGTAGTTATCTACGTAGTTTCAAATGTCGTATGTTGCAAACATACGACGGCAGGGGATCCTGCGACAGACCTGCTGAGTGAGATGCGTTGCAGGATGAACCGGAGGTTTTTTCCGGAGATCATCCCTCTTTGTATTTTGCCACCAGATCGATAAAATCATCGAAGAGAAAAGCCGTATCCACCGGTCCGCCGGAAGCTTCGGGATGGAACTGGGTGGAAAAGAAAGGTTTGCTTTTGTGTTTCATCCCCTCGTTGGTGCCATCGTTGATGTTGATGAACAGCGGCTTCCAGTCGCCGGGCAGCGTATCGTTGTCCACCGCATAGCCGTGGTTCTGCGCCGTGATGTAAGCCTTGTCGGTACCTACTTCCAAGACCGGCTGGTTGTGACTGCGATGACCGTACTTCAGCTTGTAGGTGTCGGCGCCGGCAGCCAGCGAGAGCAGCTGGTTGCCCAGACAGATGCCGAAAATGGGCGTATCTTCCTGCAGCGCATGCTCCAGGTTGCCAATGGTCACATCGCACAGCTTGGGATCGCCCGGGCCGTTGGAGATGAACAAACCGTCATACTCCTCCTCCTCAATGGAATGGTCCCACGGTACCCGGATCACCGTAGTATCCCGCTGCAACAGGTAACGGATGATGTTGTACTTCACGCCGCAGTCCACCAGGAGGATCCTGTATTTCCCGTTGCCATACACCTGCTTTTCCGTGCAGCTCACCTGCGCCACGAGATTCTCCTTTGAAGGATCGTACATCTCTACATCTTCCTCTCCGAAGACGATCTTCCCCAACATCGTTCCTTTTTCCCTCAGTTTCTTGGTCAGAGCCCGTGTGTCGATGCCGAAGATGCCGGGGACCTTGTTATCCTTCAGCCACCGGGCCAGACTGTCCTGGGCGTTCCAGTGGCTATACTGGAAAGAGTAATCCGACACCACCAGCGCCTGGATGTGTATGCGGCCGGATTCGTGAAATTTCAGCATGCCGTTCTCCTCCTCCTCACGGGGAGCTCCGTAATTGCCGATGAGGGGATAGGTGAGCACCAGGATCTGTCCTTTGTAGGAAGGATCGGTCAGGCTCTCAGGATAGCCGGTCATGGCCGTGTTGAAGACCACCTCGCCGGAAACCGACTTCTCATAGCCAAAAGATTTCCCTTCCAGGGTGGTTCCGTCTTCGAGGATCAGTCGCACTTTGCGTGCCTTGAGCGTGTTCATGATCTGTGTTTTATCCATGCGTTATAAATACGTTCAAATGCCTCTTCCACCACTGTCCGCGGGCAGGCCACGTTGAGCCGCACAAAACCCTCACCTCCGGGACCGTACATGGCGCCGTCGTTACCTCCCACCTTGGCCTCTTCTGTCATAAAATGTTTCAGTGTTTCTGCATCCATTCCCGTTCTCCGGAAATCCAGCCACAGCAAATAGGTCGCCTCAACGGGGGAGAGGGTCACCTCCGGCATCTTCCCGGCCAGGAAAGTACGGGCATAGTCCACGTTGCCCTGCACATATTCCAGGAGGGCATCCAGCCAGGCATCCCCGTGGTTATAGGCCGCGATCGATGCCTCGATACCGAACAGGTTACCCCCCCCGATATGGAGACTCTCCACCACCTCTTCAAAGCGTTCCCGTAACTTCTCCTCAGGGATGATCACCGACGAGGTGCTCAGCCCTGCCAGGTTGAAGGTCTTGCTCGGCGCCATGCAGGTGATCGTATGGGCCGCGATCTCCTCCGACAGTGAGGCCAGCGGCACATGGCGATGCCCCGGCAGCGTCAGATCGGCATGGATCTCATCGGAGACGATCAACACATCATTCTCCGCACATATCTCTCCCAGATTGCGCAGTTCGTCCTCATCCCACGAACGTCCCACCGGATTGTGGGGATTGCTCAGCAACAACAGTTTTGCCTCTTTGGCCTTCTCCGCAAGATCATCCATGTCGATGGTGTAGTAACCGTTCTCTTCCCGGAGAGGATTGTTAAGCAACTTCCGGTGGTTCAGGTTGATCGCATAAAAGAAAGGATGATAGACCGGGGATTGCAGGATCACCCCGTCGCCGGGCTCCGTGAACCCCTGCACGGCCATGTTGATCGCCGGCACGATGCCGGGACTGTAACGGATCCACTCCCGCTCCACCCGCCAGCCGTGACGGCGGCCGATCCAGTTGACGATGCTCTTGTAATATTCGTCAGGCCGGAACGTATACCCGTAAATGGGATGCTCCGCCCGCCGCCGTATCGCCTCCTGCACCGCCGGTGGCACGGCAAAATCCATGTCCGCCACCCACATCGGCAGTACATCCTCCCGCCCGAAGATCTTTTTCAGTCCGTCATATTTATAGGAATGGGAGCCCCGCCGGTCGATGATCCTGTCAAAATCAAATTGCTGCATGCTCTGCTGTCAAAATTACGGCAGCAAAGATAAAGAAATATGTCACTCATCCCCTCTTTTCAACCATTCACGACTCCCTATTTCCATTCACCGGAATGCAACCAGCCTCCTTAATTCATCAATCTCAGCCGGGCAAAGATTTTCCAGAGCCGGTCCGGCCGGTAAAGCCCGCACTATCAGAATGCCCGGACAGCCCGGACGCGGGCGGCATAAGTCTTGTAATAATGGGCCACCTGCCCGGTCGTGAGGTTCATCTTCCAAGCCTGTTTTTTATTGTATTCTGTCGAGCTCCAGTAATATTCACTCTCACAGGCCACCCCTTTGTTGGCAGCGGCAGCGGCATTGATGGCCTCAATGCTCTTGTACATGAGCATCAACTCCTCTTTGGAGGGCAGGTACCAGTCGCCGTAGCTCTTGTCCCCGTCTTTCACGATCAGTTTCGAACAAAGCAGAGCGGCATAATCCCCCCCGTCATCGCCGATGGCCACCTGTGAGGAGATGATGATGGCAGTGTTCATGAACCCGGCATAAGGCCCGTCGCCCAGCGCACGTGTATCCCCGTACGTCCCGGCATACCAGCGTATCCCCGTGCTCAGGTCCTCTTTGGTGCAGACCAGCCCGTGACGGCCGCTGCCATCCACCCAGAAAACAATGCCTCCGAAAGCAATGTCGCCCACCTTGTAGGAACGGACACTGATGGTATTGTCTGCCGAGATCTCAATGTCTTTACCGGCATTATATACATTCACGCTGTCCGTAAAGCTGCCGCCGTTCTTACTAAGGGTGACGGTCAGCCCGTAGCGGGAAATGGTCTGTATCTCGTTGGTCACCGACCCGTCCACCTCGGCATCCAGCTTGTGGTTCCAGTAGCTGGTGTCCTGTTCCGTGATGCCTCCGGCCACCGAAGCCCTGAAAAGAGGATCTGTCTCAGTAAAACTGTCCAGCTTATGGTTCCAGGCTGCTGTATCCTCCGCCGTGATCCCCCCTGCCACCGACACGGTAAACACCGGATCGGTCTCATTGGCCGGGACCACCATGGGCAGGGTGGAGATCTGGACATACGGAGAGAGGTCCTGGTCCCCCGTGTTTACACCCGAGAGGTTGTTCAGCTTGGTGAGATCATCATCGGTGATGTTCACGGCCGGACTGGAAGAAAAAACAGGATCCGTCTCCTCGGTCAAAAATATCGACAGGTCCGGCGTATTGATCAGGTCATTGTAATCGCCGCTGAAAGCGTCAGCGGTCTTGCCGGCAAAAAGCGCGTAGGGGACACTGATCAGCTCGGACGATCCCACTTCCATATAGTCGGTACCGCCTTTGACATCTACTTCAACCTTCAGGTAATAGGGGCCGTTCATCCAGTCGATCGACGCCAGATCGCCGGAAACCACATCCCCGTCTCCGATCACCAGCGAGAACAAAGCATTGGCAGTGGTGAAAACTTCGTGGGTCTCTACATATACCGGCGTCCCGTCCTCCGACCCCTGCAGGATGCTGAGCCGCACCCCCACACGGGTATCCGCGATCAGCTGATTGTTCCGGTCACGAACCACCGCCTGATAATTCATCTTGAAAGGCACCTGCGCAAGCACAAGGGAAGAGGTCAGCAATGAAAAAACCAGCATCAGAAAAATGCGCGACCAACGGGTAGCACCGGATCTGAAAGGAGCGTAAATGTGATTCATGTTCAATGTTTTTTTGATGGGTTAGGTTACTCTGTTTTTTCAAAGATCATGGTTGTTCTTTGTATCGCCACGTTGCAAAACAATATTATGAAAAAAAAAGGTCATTGTCAATCAAATTTGGTTAAGACCCTGTTATTATTTACGAACAAAGAATTGCCACGATCTTTCCCTGCGCAAAAATCATTACCTTTCGGAAACCTGAAAAAAGACCCGATATGCTCCATCGCCCTAAAAGATCGCTGAGCCAGAATTATTTACAGGACCGCAACATTGCCCGTAAGATCACTTCCATGCTGCCGGGAGAAGGGGTGGACAGGATCCTGGAGATCGGCCCCGGCCGCGGGATCCTGACGGAATTTCTGGTGGAAAAGTTCGGGGAAAGGCTTTTTCTGGTGGAAATAGACCGCGATTCGGTGGAGTGGCTGCAGCAGAGGTTCCCGGAGCTGCAGGGACGCATCCTGGCGGAAGATTTTCTTACCATGATGTGGCCCGTCGGAGAGAATGAGAAAATAGCTGTTATCGGTAATTTCCCTTATCACATCACCAGTCCCATCTTCTTCCGGATCCTGGAAAACCACGATACGGTCAACGAGGTGGTAGCCATGGTCCAGAAAGAGGTAGCCGACCGGCTGGTCGCCAGGCCGGGAAACAAAACCTATGGACTGTTGAGCGTACTTCTGCAAACTTTCTTCCGGGTAAATTACCTCTTCACCGTGCCGGAACAGGTCTTTTACCCGCAACCCAAAGTCAAATCCGCCGTCATCCGGCTGGTACATAACGAAAGAGAAAGCCTGCCCTGCCCCCCGGAAAGCTATATCGCCCTGGTGAAAAAAGCCTTCAACCAGCGGCGCAAGACCCTGCGCAATGCGCTGAAGGAGATGTTGCCGGAAGAGATGAAAAAGGACAAGACCCTGGGCCGCCGAGCAGAACAGCTCTCACCGGAAGAGTTTATCAGCCTGTGTGTGAAGGTTCACAGTTCATAGTTCAGAGTTCACAGTTCATAGTTCACAGTTCACAGTTCAGAGTTCAGAGTTCCGAGTTCAGAGTTGATTGTATGGAATATAGGATTTATTGTTCGTCATTCCCCGGTAAACCATCGGCCGCCAGAGGCTTGCCGACGGCGCTGCCGGGACTTCCGCTAACGCTCCAGTATCCTTCTTCAACCCCTTCGGGGTTGGCCACTAGGAGGCTACCATTAACCGCAGGCGTAACTGCGGCTACTATCTTTGACCCCTCCGGGGTCTTTCTCATTACTCATTTCTCACCGCTCATAGCTTACTCTTCACTCTCTTACCACTTTTCCCACTTTTCAGACTTTTCAGACTTTTCAGACTTTTTCCACTTTTCATACTTTTCCCACTTTCGTCCTTCGCCCTTCCTTCGAACTTCAAGCATCGCCCTTCAAGCTTCTAAAACGTTTCCGCCATTGCCTCCACCGGATTGAGCCGCGATGCATTGCGTGCCGGCGTATAGCCTGAGAGCACTCCGATCACGGCCGAAATGGTGATCCCCCGCAATACATTGTTCAGGGTCATGGTGATCTGCATGTCCAGCATGTGATTGGCCACCTGCAGACCGGCATACACCAGCAGGAGACCGAGCAGACCTCCCATCAGGGAGAGGATCACCGATTCATACAGGAACTGCTGCAGGATAAAGCTGTTCTTGGCACCCAGGGCTTTCTGGATGCCGATCTGGCGGGTACGTTCCTTGACCGACACGAACATGATATTGGCAATGCCGAAGCCCCCCACCAGGATGGAAAAGCCCCCGATGATCCAGCCTCCCAGGTTGATCGCCGCAAAGATCGACTGCATCCCCTGCGAGAGCATGCTGATCTGGTTGACAGAGAAATTATTGGGTGCAGAGGGTTTCAGCCGGCGTATACTACGCAGCAACCCGGTGATCTCATCCTTGAGCGCCATGACGGAAATACCGGCCTTCGCCTTGATCATGATAAAGGGATTGAGCGACTGGCTGCGCAGATTAACGAGGTTCCGCACATAACTCACCGGTACCAGCACAACTTTATCGAGGCCCTGATCACCTATGCCCCCGGCACCCTCCTTCTTAAAAACCCCGATCACGGTCATCTTTTTTCCCCGTATGGTGATCCTCTTGCCCAGCGGGTTCTCGTTCTCAAACAGGTCTTTTGCCACATCAGCACCCAGGATCGCCCTGTTCTTGCCGCTTTTTGCCTCAAAATCCGAGAAATAACGCCCCTGCTCGATCTCGAAAGAACGCACATCGGCAAAATCGCGGGTAGTGCTCAGGAAAGAAACATCGCTCACCGAATTGCCGTCATATTGCACGTTCACCGTAGTGGACACCACAAAGCTCATGGCGGCGGCACGGTGGGAACGCGCCTTCAGACTGCGGTACTCCTCCAGGGTCGGCACCGGCCAGCGGACGATCTCCCACCATTTCAGATCGGGAGTGAATACCCAGGGATATTTCTGCACATAGATCACATCGCTGCCCAGCGAAGAGATGCTGGTACGTATCGAACGCTCCATCCAGTTGAGGACCGTGAACACCGAAATGATCGCAAAAATACCGATCGTGATCCCCAGCAGGGTGAGAAAAGTACGCAGCTTGTTCACCCGTATCGCCTGCATCGAGAACAGAAAACTTTCCTTCAATAAACGGAAGAAGATCATGAGCGGTCGTTTAGGTTCGAAAAGTAGTTATTCGCTCTGAAACAGCAAAACACTTTTTGCGTTGAAAATATTGTATTTAGATAAAAGCTATTCGGATAAATTTATCTAATTTTACGCTCAAATTTTTTCGGGGGCTTCTCCGGCTATTTCTTGGATAATTAAACAGATAATGGCAAAACAGATCAAAAGCGCACTTATCTCCGTCTACCACAAAGAAGGTCTGGACGAGATCGTACGGCAGCTGGCCGCTCTCGGCGTCACGCTTTACAGCACCGGCGGCACACAAAAATTCATCTCAGGCCTGGGCGTGGAGGTCACAGCGGTGGAAGATATCACCTCTTACCCCTCCATCCTGGGAGGACGTGTCAAGACGCTCCATCCCAAGGTCTTCGGCGGCATTCTGGCACGCCGCGACCACGAGGAGGACATCCACGACATGCAGCATTATGAGATCCCGGCCCTTGACCTGGTGGTCGTCGACCTGTATCCTTTTGAGGAGACCGTCGCCAGCGGTGCCGTGGAGGAGGAGATCATCGAGAAGATCGACATCGGCGGGATATCCCTCATCCGGGCGGCAGGAAAGAACTTCAGGGATGTCCTGGTCATCTCCCACAAAGGACAGTACGCTGCCCTGCTGGACATCCTTAAGAACGGCGGTACCACCACCCTGGAGGAACGCAGGCGTTTTGCTGCAGAAGCTTTTGCCGTGAGCTCCCATTACGACACCTCCATCTTCAACTGGTTCAACGAGAAAGAGGATCTTCCCGAATTGCGCCTGAGCATCCCGGCAGGACGTTCTCTGCGCTATGGTGAGAACCCCCACCAGGAGGCTTTCTTCTTCGGCCGTTTTGACGACTGGTTCGAACAGATCCACGGCAAAGAGATCTCTTACAACAACCTCCTCGACATTGATGCTGCCGAAGGGCTTATCGCCGAATTCGAAGAGACGGCCTTTGCTGTTTTCAAGCACAACAATGCCTGCGGGGCGGCCCTGCGTAACACTGTGGCAGAAGCCTGGAAAGATGCGCTGGCCGGCGACCCCGTCTCGGCTTTCGGAGGCATCCTCGCCACCAACCGCACCATTGACGCTGCTACCGCCACGGAGATGAACAAGCTCTTTTTCGAGGTGGTCATGGCCCCCGCCTATACGGATGAGGCGCTGGAGATCCTCAAAACAAAAAAGAAAAGGATCATCCTGATCCGGAAAAATACGGACTTCGCTCCCCGCCTGGTGCGCACGGCCCTCAACGGCGTACTGCTCCAGGACCGCGACAGTAAAACCGAGAACGCCGGCGATCTGAAGACCGTCACCCAACGCGCTCCCACACCTGAGGAGGTGGAG
>JALVJE010000083.1:534-4907 GCA_027028505.1 Bacteroidales bacterium | reverse complement strand
AGTTTGATCTGTTCCTGGATGCTTTTGTCCAGCTTGTCGTAATCTTTGATGATCCGGGGCTTTGTTTTGTTCATGATGCAAATTGAATAACGGCACAATGATAAAAAAAAAACTCAAACAAAACATATCCCCATTTTTTTTTCGGAAAAATATATGATCTTTATAGCCGTTGCCGGGATCACAACCGGTATTCCTGAAATTTTTAAACCTTTTTAACCGACCTGTTATGAAAAAGATCCTTTTCCCTTTTGGACTGTTTCTCACCTTTTTACTCTCTGTTCCGCTGGCTGCCCAGGAGGAAGAGACGGCTTATATTCCGCCGGACGACCCGCTGGTGCAGAAAAACCTGGAAGAATGGCAGGACCTGAAGTTCGGCTTCATGATGCACTGGGGACCCTATTCCCAGT
The DNA here is from genome assembly GCA_027028505.1 of Bacteroidales bacterium. Classification (GTDB taxonomy): domain Bacteria; phylum Bacteroidota; class Bacteroidia; order Bacteroidales; family VadinHA17; genus DRPN01. The sequence continues at coordinate 4,500 of JALVJE010000083.1, read as the reverse complement.
GGGGGATCGTGGAGTCGTGGTCGATCTGCAGTGAGGATGTGCCCTGGTGCCGCCGCAATGCAGAAGACTACACGGAGTACAAAAAGGCCTATGAGATGCTGAAGACCACCTTCAACCCCGGTCTTTTCGATCCGGAGAGCTGGGCCAAAGCTGCCAAAGATGCCGGCATGAAGTACCTGGTCTTTACCACGAAGCACCATGACGGTTTCTCGATGTTCGACACAAAACTGACCGATTACAAGATCACCGATGAGCACTGTCCCTTTCACAAAAACCCCCGGGCCGACGTAACGAAGGCTATTTTCGATGCCTTCCGGGCCGAGGGATTTAAGGTGGGAGCCTATTTTTCCAAGCCCGACTGGCACTCCCCCTACTACTGGTGGCCCTATTTCGCCACACCCGACCGCAATGTCAATTACAACCCGGAAAAATACCCCGAGCGGTGGAATAAGTTCAAGGAATTCGTCCACGGTCAGGTGGAGGAGTTGATGACGAACTACGGGGATGTGGATATCCTCTGGCTGGACGGTGGCTGGGTGCAACCCCGGCCGGGCATCAAGCACCTCCCCTGGAACCAGGACATCGACATGCCGGGGCTGGCCGCCATGGCCCGCAGCCACCAGCCGGGATTGATCGTTGTGGACCGTGCAGTAGGCGGAAAATATGAGAACTACCGCACACCCGAGCAGCGCGTCCCCGACAAGCCCCTGCCCTACCCCTGGGAGACCTGCATGACTATGGGAGGCTCATGGTCGTACAACCCCCTCGACCATTACAAGCCCACCCGTCAGCTCATCCATCTGCTGGTGGACATCGTCTCCAAGGGAGGCAATTTTCTGCTGAACGTAGGACCCTCCCCGCAGGGCGAGCTGCCTCCGGTGGCGCTGCAGCGTATGAAAGAGATCGGCGCCTGGATGAAGGTCAACGGACAGGCCATCTACGGCACCCGTCCCGTGGCCCCCTACAAGGAAGGGAATATCTGCTTCACCCGCGGCAAGAGCGGCGAAGTGTATGCCATCTACCTGGCCGGAGAGGAGGAGACGAAGATCCCCGGACAGATACATATCAGGGCTTTCCGGGCCGCCCCCGGCACCAGGATCAGCCTGCTGGGTGTCAACGGCAACCTGAAATGGAAAAACGCTGAAGACGGACTGGTCATCTACGTCCCCGCCAAAACCGCCACCCACCCCCCGGCAGCCCACGCCTGGAGCTTCAGGATCGACAAGATCGATGAACGATGATCGATGATCGATGAACGACGAACCTGGAACATGAAACATGGAACCTGAAACAATTCAAACCTCAAACCTCAAACCTCAAACCTCAAACCTCAAACCAATACTACTCCATGAAAAAGATCACTTACCTATTCGCCATCCTTCTCCTCGCCGGGTGCAGTCATCCCGCCCCGAAGGATGTTTTCTCTTTCAACGAACCGGCCGATCCGGACTCGCTGGCCTCGGTCGCCTCCTGGCAGGGGGCCACAGGACGGGTACAGGCTGCCTTCGGCAGCAGCGACATCCGGTACGCGCGGGATGTACCGCCCACGCAGGGTCTCACCGTCTCCTGGGACGCTGCAGCCTGGCAGGGTGAGCGGATACACAGGCAGGTGGTGGTCTGGAGCACGGAGGAAATCCCTCGTTTGCAGGTGAGCCTCACTCCTCTGGAGGGCGACGGCCATACCCTGGATGCCTCCGCTGCTGCGCTGCATCCCCTGGGGTATGTGCTGGCCGACACCGGTTTCACCGGCTGCCGCCGCCGCAGCCAGGACACCATGAAAGCACAGCTCTCGGCGGAGATCCTGTACGACAACAAACCCTTTGCCCTGCCGGCACACTCTGTGCGCCCCGTGTGGCTCAGCCTGCAGGTCCCGCGCAACACACCCGCAGGCCTCTACCGCGGCTCCGTCATCATCAACACCGGCAGTGACTCCCTTTATCTTCCGCTGAGCGTGGAGGTGCAGGACATGGAACTGCCCCCCTCCTCCCAGTGGCAGTACCATCTCGACCTGTGGCAGAACCCCTTCGCCATCGCCCGCTATCACAAAGTACCCCTCTGGTCGCAGCAGCACTGGTACCTGATACGCAAGTATCTGGACCTGCTGGCGGAGGCCGGCCAGAAATGCATCACCACCACCATCGTGGACAAGCCGTGGCACGGGCAGACCTACGATCCCTTCGGCTCGATGGTCGGCTGGCTGCACAACAGCAACGGCACCTGGGAGTATGATTACTCCCTCTTCGACCAGTATGTGCAGACAGCCCTGGAAGAGGGCATCACGGAGCAGATCAGCTGCTACACCATGGTGACATGGGGCAATAAGTTTCGCTATTATGAGGAAGACTCCGCAGGATACGTCACCGTACAGGCCCGGCCCGGCAGCGAGGAATATGAAGCGCTGTGGAAGCCTTTCCTGCTCGACTTCCGGACCCACCTGGAGGAGATGGGATGGCTCGATAAAACCGCCATCTCGCTCGACGAAAGAGGACTGGAAGACACGCGCAACCTGATCCGCTTCCTGCACAATACGGTCCCGGAGCTGAAGCTGACGCTGGCCGGCGGCTTCTACAAGGAGATCATGCCCGACATCTACGATTTCAGCTATAACTTCTGGCATCTTAAAAAAGCCCAAACGCCGGACATTGCCGCCGCCCGGAGGGAGAAAGGGCAGATCACCACCTGGTATGTGGCCTGCAACGTGCCCTGGCCCAACAACTTCACCTTCTCGCCCCCGGCCGAGTCAGCCCTGCAGGGCTGGATCACCGCGGCCCTCCACCTGGACGGTTTCCTGCGCTGGGCCTACAACTCCTGGCCTGAAGATGTGATGCACGACTCGCGGTTCCGCACCTGGCCCTCCGGAGACACCTACTTCGTCTATCCAGGCCCCTACAGCTCCGTACGCTTCGAGAAGCTCATCGAAGGCATTCAGGACCATGAAAAGATCCGCATCCTCAGCCAGCTTCTCCGCGAGAAGAACATCACCCTGCCCGACTCCCTGGACCTGCAGAAATACCTTGACCTCCTCGACCCGGCACATCCCATCAATGCAGCCTCCTATGTGGAAAAAGGACACCGGATGCTGCGGGAGATAACGGAGGAAATAAGTAAAAAGTAATAAGTAATAAGGCAGAAGGGAAAAGGATGCTCCCCGTCCGAATGCCCGCCAGAAATTCTGTAGAAGTATGAATTATGAAGGGGAGGGACAACTCGATCAATTACACAACTGGCAGGATTATTATTTACTTGATGATCTAAGGGACCCGATGCACCTACAATGGGTTCATCCGGAATGTTCTCATATGAAAAGGAAAGTCGGTTGCCAACTTTTAAAATATATATCAAAAATGATTAACTTTGGAAAAAAGAGTTATGCGGAACATAAATGAAAATACAATAAAAGAATTAAAAAATATTTGCTCTTCATTAGGTGTGAAGAGACTTTATATTTTTGGTTCTGCAGTTACAGGAGACTTTAATAATAAAAGCGATATTGATATCTTAATCTCATTTGATGAAAATCTTCCTATCGAGCAGTACACACAAAATTATTTTGAACTGCATTACAAATTAAGAGAACTATTTCAGAGGGATATTGATATTGTGACAGAAAGATCCCTTTCAAATCCCTATTTCATTGAAAATATTGAAAAAACAAAAAAATTGATCTATGAAGCTTGATGTTGAAAAACTACTGGATGAATAGAAATGCTAACTCCTAACAACGCATTTTAGTACAGCTAATCATCCCATTCCGGGAATTTACGGCCTTGGTAAATAGCCAATACGGATAAAACCCCGGACCGATCCGTTAAAAACGGCCGCTAATACTATTTTTTCATGGCTTTCGGTTTTAATGATAATCAAGAATCTTTGTAATCATATACATTGGCACACTCGGTGGCCCGATCATCATATTGCATATCCCAACAAAAGAAGTGTCCCTAAAGAGATTTTTATCACAACATT
>JALVJE010000083.1:0-524 GCA_027028505.1 Bacteroidales bacterium | reverse complement strand
TTTTGTAACTACAAATCTAGGAATACTAGGTGGGCCTATATTCATTTCACATATTCCATGAAAAGAGGTATCTATAAAAATACCGTTAGCAAATTCCTCTTGTGTAACTTCTCGGTATTTAAAATGCAACCAGGTACCAACAGAATCTGGTGCATTGGTATGAAGGTCAGAAATACGCTCAAAAACAGGAACTATGATTGCGTTATTAAAAGATATTTCAGGACATGAACATCCTATTTGCTTAAAAGTCCCTCCTTCTCCAATCCCTTTAGGATTTTCTACTTCAATCATCAATCCTGATCCATAACAACGGAATAATACCTGAATAATTTTCCCTTTGGCTTCTCCCGGCGGCAGTACTTCTTCTTTCTCACAGCTAAAAGCCATAGTAAGCAGTACGCCGCATAAAATCAGTGTTTTTATTATTATTTTCATTTTATTACATGTTAATAGTTAATACTCAGGTTACGCTATCGCAGCCCGCGCCACCATGCAAGTGGCACGGGCCGGGGCGCGATGCCGGC
>JALVJE010000082.1 GCA_027028505.1 Bacteroidales bacterium | reverse complement strand
AGGATCCGTTTGTAAGTCCTTTCATCATGGATGCGGATATCCCAGGGAGCATCACCATTGACCCTGATCCCGGCCTCCTGCAAAAGGTCCTGTATCATTTTTTTCGGCGTCATGGCGGTATCGTTTTTTGCAGATTTCCGGTAAAAACGAAATTACCCATTTTCTCCTGAAAAAAAAAGGAGATCGATCAGCAAAAAAAAAGCATCCCGCGGGATGCTTTTAAAAAAGATTATGTTGAATGGCTCATTACACGTTCTTGAAGGCTTTGATGCCGGCAAAGTGAGCGGCACTGCCCAGTTCGCGTTCGATGCGCATCAGCTGGTTGAACTTGGCGATCCTTTCACTGCGGCAGCCCGATCCTGTTTTCAGGTGTCCGGCACCCACGCCCACGGTCAGGTCGGCGATGGTGGTATCCTCGGTCTCACCGGAGCGGTGGGAGACAAAGCAGTTGTAATTGTTCTTGCCGGCCAGCTCAATAGTCTCCAGTGTCTCGGTGAGGGTGCCGATCTGGTTAAGCTTGATCAGGATGGAGTTGGCAGCTCCCTCGTCGATGGCTTTCTGCAGGAGCACTTTGTTGGTGCAGAGCAGGTCGTCACCCACCAGCTCGATCTTGCTGCCCAGCTCGCGCGTCAGGATCTTCCAGCCTTCCCAGTCGTTCTCGGCCATACCGTCCTCGAGCAACACGATGGGGTATTTGGATACCCAGTCTTTCCAGAGCTCCACCATCTCTTCAGAGGTCTTTACCGACTGGTCGGATTTGAAGAACACATATTTCCCGTCTTTCCACATTTCGCTGGAGGCCGGGTCGAGGGCAATGGAGATATCGTCGCCGGGCTTGTATCCGGCCTTTTCGATGGCCAGCATGATCACCTCTACGGCCTCTTCGTTGGATTTCAGGTTGGGAGCATATCCGCCTTCGTCACCTACGCCGGTGTTGTAACCACGGTCTTTCAGCACACCTTTCAGCGCATGGAAGGTCTCCACACCCATGCGGATGGATTCCGTGAAGCTGGGGGCGTTGTGCGGAGCGATCATGAATTCCTGAAAATCGACACTGTTCTGTGCATGCACCCCGCCGTTGATCACGTTCATGCAGGGTACCGGCATGAGGGAAGCGTTGACACCACCGATATAACGGTACAGGGACATGTTCAGGGCATTGGCAGCCGTGTGGGCAGCGGCCAGCGAGACGCCCAGGATGGCGTTGGCACCCAGCTTGGCTTTGTTGGGCGTGCCATCCAGCTCGATCATGCGGTAGTCCAGATCACGTTGCAACGTCACATCCATCCCTTTCACGGCAGGTGCAATGATCTCATTGACATTGGCTACGGCTTTCAGAACGCCTTTGCCTTCATACCGCGATTTGTCGCCATCACGCAACTCGACAGCCTCTTTCTCTCCCGTCGAGGCTCCCGACGGTACAATGGCACGTCCCCGGACGCCGTTTTCAAGTTCAATATCCACTTCGACCGTGGGGTTACCCCGTGAGTCCAGTACTTCCTGTGCAATAACTTCTTTGATCTTCATTGGTTTTCCTCCGAATTAATTATTAATTAAACATTTTTTATGATCAGGGACTATTGTCTCCTTGTTCGCAAATTTCCCGCAAATTTAAGAAAAAAGGTTTTATCCCGTTCATTTTTCTGATCATACTGCATAGTAAAGACCCCTCTTCCCTGCGTATTTTCCTGCAGAGTATCCACTGTTTTCCGTAAGGGTGTGAATGCATACATCCTTTTGGTGTAATTTATATGTATATTTAGTCTGAGTATTGATTGCATTTGTTTTGTGCGGCTAATTTTGTTACCTTTGTTTGATCAAAATATTTAATTTTTTAAAACAGAAAAAAAATGAAAAAGCATTTAATTATCCTGGCAGCGATGGTTTTTACACTGGGATCCTGTGTTACGACCAAAGTGAATGTGGATTACGATAAGTCTGTGGATTTCAGTAAGTACAAGACCTACTCCTTTTACGGGTGGGCTAAGGAGAGCAACAAGTTACTGACACCGTTTGATCAGGAGCGTATTGAAAAAGCTTTTGCTGCGGAATTTAACAAGAGAGGTCTCAAGTTCGTGAACAAAGGAGGTGACCTGACGGTGGCACTGTACATTGCCACAGAGCATAAACAGGAGACCACTGCCACCACGACCACTACCGGAATGAGCGGATATTATGGTTATGGCGGATATTGGGGATATGGTCCGGCCTGGGGCTGGGGACCCAGTTTTGCCAGTTCTCACACTACCTACAATACGACCGAATACCGGGAAGGTACCCTGATCATCGATGTATTTGATACCCAGAAAAAACAATTGATCTGGGAAGCTGTCGGTACAAAGAGGATCGATGAGAGTTCCAAAGGAAAGGAAGAAAGGATCCGGAAAGTGGCTCAGGCCATGATGAAAGATTTTCCGATCAAGCCGGTCAAGAAGTAAGACATTTCCTGATATCAGAGAAACCCGCCGTGTGCGGGTTTTTTTGTGTATATTCGCATAGGATTATCTTCCCGTCAGGGACTTGCAGCCGGCACGCAACGATGATCTGCCCGGCATTGCAGGTGTCCGGTCCGGAAAATGATCCTTCTGCAAAACGTTTTGCCATGTCACAGAGATCCACGGTACTGTCAAAGATCTATGCTTTTTTGCCGGTGCGGCTCTTCCTGGAGACTTTACGGAATAATTATTCCCTGTTGCTGATCTGGCTGATGCTTTTTCTTTTTATTGCCAGACTGCTCGGCTATCGGTATGGTATGCATTCTCTCTTTCTGGCGCCGGAATATCTGGGGCGGGTAGATCCTCTTTCTTTTCTGGTACTGGGCTTTACGACCGGTATTTTTATCATGTCTTTCCACATGTCCTCTTATATTACCCTGTCCTATCAGTTCCCTGTTATCGCCACTTTCCGCCGGCCTTTCCTGCGTTTTTCCCTGAACAATCTGCTGATACCGGTGTCTTTCCTGTTCGTCTATCTGGGGACCAGCATGCATTATCAGGTTGTGGACCAGATGATCCCTGTCTGGAAGGTGGTAGGGAATCTTTTTTCCTATGTGGCGGGAATAGGATTGTTCTATCTGGTCACTTTCGGTTATTTCAATGTGATGAACCGGAGCCTGGAAAATCTGTTCTCCCTGTCCCAGGGCAAGATGGGACAATGGAAGATCGCCCGTCCCCTGAAACGCATTGCCGAAAAGGATCTGCGCTGGAAGACCGAAAATGCACCCCAGGAATCAACCGGGAGCACCGGCATCCGTTACTATCTGGATACGCCTTTCCGGATACGCAGCACCCCCCGCCGTCTGCCATATCCGGTGGAAGCGGCCCAGTCCATTCTCAACAGGAACCGTACTTTTGCACTGGTCTTTATCTTTTTCCTGTTCCTGACCCTGGTACTCACCGGCATCTATATCAACCGGCCTGTTTTCGCCATTCCTGCTGCGGCCAGCATCATGCTGATCTTTTCCATGTCCCTCTTCCTGTATGATCTTTTTTACATAATGTTCAAGGATTATGCCTTCTGGTTCTTTCTGGCCTTTCTGATCCTTATCTATTTCATGATGAGCAGCGGCATTGTGGTGCAGCGGGAAGGATGGGTGTACGGATTGAAATACGGCGGTCTGCCGCAGTCGAAAGAGATCAGACTGGATCCCATGCCGGGACAGGCAGAACAGGACAAGCGGGAGACGCTGGCAGTGCTGGAGCGCTGGAAAAAGAATATGCGGCAAATGGGGGAGGAGAAGCCGCCGCTGGTGGTAATAAACAGTTGTGGCGGCGGTCTGAAAGCTGCCCTCTGGAGCTATTATGCGATCGCTTATGCCGACAGCCTCCTGGGACACCGTCTCATGCCGCATGTGCGGCTGATGACCGGCGCCTCCGGGGGCATGGTGGGCGCTGCCTATCTGCGGGAGCTGTGGCTCAGAAAAGGGGAAGGATATGCCGGCGCCGACTCGGTGACGCAACGCTTTCAGGACCTATCACAGGACATGCTCAACCCGATCGTGCTTTTCCTGGCCCTGAAAGACTGGTCCATAGGACTGCAGCGTGTGGAATACAACGGCGAGATCTACCGCCGGGACAGGGGCTGGGCCCTGGAACATAAGCTTAACAAAAACACGGGTTTTATCCTGGACAAACCGCTCATCGCCTATCGTGAGCCCGAGATAGAGGCCCGCATACCCATGATGTTCCTCACGCCCACCTCCCTCAATGACGGCCGGCAGATGCTCATCTCACCCCTGCACACCGCTTATATGTGCGGAGAGATCAATGTGGCCCGCTTCCCTTCCATGGTGGAGTATCTCAGAGCCTACCATCCTTACGGGAGTGAACAGACGCTTTTTACCTCAGCCCTCCGGATGAACGCCACCTATCCTGTCATCAGTCCCCTGGTGAAACTACCCGGAGAACCGCAGGTGACCGTGATGGATGCCGGCTTCCGCGATAATTTTGGCTATCTGGCTGCCGTACGGTTCCTGTATGTCTTCAGGAACTGGATCAATAAAAATACGGGGGGCGTGGTCATCATCAGTATGGGTATTGACAAGAATTTCCGCAGCGCAGCCGGAAAATTCTTTGATCCTTTCAGGAACCTCTACAGCGACTTCTTCAATATTCAGATGCTGAACGGCCAGGAGATGATCAGCAATATGCAGCCCCTGTTCCCGGTAGGGCTGGAGGTGCTGCGGCTCGATCTGAACGAACGCAACAAAAAGATCTCGCTGAGCTGGCAACTGACCCCCCAGGAAAAAGAACATATCCGTGCCTCGATCTACAGTGAAGATAATCAACACACCCTGCAAAGGCTCAGAGAGCTGATCAGGTGACGTTATACACTGTCCTTTGCCCTGGATATTATTTTTTTACAGACCGGTATGGTATCCGATCAGCAATAGAAATCTTTACGATTTCCTATTGC
>JALVJE010000081.1 GCA_027028505.1 Bacteroidales bacterium | reverse complement strand
TTACTTGTCTTTCTCATCTTTGTTGAGGTTTATGGGGTTATACTTCAACAAAGATATGAAATATTTATATGTAATACTATTTATAGAACGCTATACTAGGCACTCCACACTTCATAAAGAGCTGCAGGTTGCAAGGTGCTGGGTGCAAGGTGAAGCTCAGGGCACAGGGCACAGAGCAGAGAGCGTAGTGTAGAGACAGCTTTGGGCGGATGTTTTCCTGCCCAATCAAACCCGTTTTTAAGAATCCAAATCATTGATTACATTTGGGATAATGAAAAATTCCTTTTCTTGTTTGGTTTCGTGTTTCGTTTATGGAGTATGTAAGGAAATTGACTATTACCGGAGATATTACATTTTTGCGACATCATAACCAATATGTTATTAATTAAAAATGAAGTAATTATGAAAAAATTAGTTGCAGAATTCATAGGAACCTTCTGGTTGGTACTGGGAGGCTGCGGAAGTGCAGTGCTGGCTGCGGCATATCCGGAACTGGGGATCGGATTTGCCGGGGTGGCCATTGCTTTCGGTCTCACCGTTCTGACCATGGTGTATGCGGTGGGTCATGTTTCAGGCGCCCATTTTAATCCGGCCGTATCCGTCGGTCTATGGATCGGGGGACGTTTTGACAAGAAGGAGGTGCTGCCTTATATCATTTCCCAGGTACTGGGGGGTATTGCAGGGGCAGCGGTGCTCTACATCATAGCAACCGGCAAACCGGGGTTTGAGCTTGGCGGGTTTGCTTCCAACGGGTATGGCGAACATTCACCCGGCGGGTACAGCATGCTATCGGCGCTGGTGACAGAGATCGTGATGACCTTTATGTTTCTTGTCATCATTCTGGGTGCCACGCATCCCAAAGCTCCCAAAGGTTTTGCCGGACTGGCAATAGGTCTGGGGCTGACCCTGATCCATCTGATAAGCATTCCGGTGACAAATACCTCTGTTAACCCTGCCAGGAGCACCAGCCAGGCTATCTTTGCAGGAGGTTGGGCATTGAATCAGTTATGGCTGTTCTGGGTGGCTCCGATAGTAGGTGCAATCCTGGCGGGAGTGGTATATAAGTATGTCTCGCCGGTGGAAGAATAATTGCCTGAGGCACTCCAAACTCCACACTCCAAACTTTTTTAAGGTTGCTGGGTACAAGGTAGATCTGCAAAGAGCGATGAGCAGTGAGAGAATAATATTGATGAAGAGATAAAGAGATAAAGAGATGAAGCGATGATGCGAGGATGAGATAGTGAATAGCCCGATCCTCTAACTTTTAACTTTAGGCACTCCAAGTACTCCACACTCCACACTCACTCCGGAAGGGTATAATCCAGATAATCCAGAACCAACGGGATCTCGTCGGGATCGATGCCGTTCTTTATGAGCCAGGGTTTGTCGGCCTCGAAGATCTTCAGGAACGCCCGAAAGTCGCCTCCTCCTGCTTTGTAAGCCTGCTGGTAGAGACGTATGGCGTCACTGCGGTTGCCCAGGGCCCATGCCACATGGCCGGCATTCAGCAGGTCGTGACGCAGCGGATCTTTTTCCAGGATCTTGTCGTAGTATTTTTTGGACTCTTCCAGCTTGCCGGTGACGAAATAGCACCAGGCGATGGGCCGCCAGATGCGGATGTTGTCCGGCTGGTGGTACTCCACCTTGAAATAATATTTGAGTGCCTCGTCAAATTTCTCCATGTCCAGGTAACAATGTCCGATGGAAGCCTGTATGTACAGGTTGTCCGGTTCGTTGGCCTCGGCCTCCTTGTAATATTTCAGGGCTTCCTCCGGCTGTTTCAGGGCCCGGTGACAGAAAGCGATCTTCTTGACCAGCCATTTCCGGTGGGTGTCGAAGATCTCTGCCTGCTTGTACCAGGTGAGCGCCTCTGCGTAGTTCTTCAGCTTCTGCGAGGCATATCCCATTTTCTCCAGCAGTTCGTAGGAGGGCGTCTCCTGTTCTTTCTGCAGCTGGCGGAAGATGCTGAGAGCCTCCTCGTACCGGTCGTGTTCAAAGTAATACTCCCCGATCCTTTCTTTCAGCGTGGTCCCTTTTACCAGACGGCCGAAGAACCGGCTGTTGTACAGATCCAGCGGCCTGGAGAAGAGATCGTCAAATTCATGGCGGAAAGGATGCAGTTTGAAGAAACGGTACAGGTCCTGGATGTACTGGGTGTAGATGATCTTCGACTTGTTGTCGGGCCGCAGGATACTGTCCTCTTCATTCATCTCTTTCAGACCTTCCAGCTCGGCATTGAAAAGGTTGACGAGCAGGCCTTTCTGTGCTGAAGGCATGATCCGCAGGTTCAGGCAGAAAGAGTATTTGTCCGAGTTGCAGATGAAGGGTGTTTTGTACAGCCCTTCGATGAAGGTGTTCTTGTCGAATCCGGTATCTTCCTGACCCAGTGCCTCGTCGATGACGGGATTGTCGGGGAAGAAGGGAACGAACCAGTTCATGATCTCTTCGAAGAAAGAGAAATTCTTCAGGTGGGCGAAAGCCGACATGAAGACATCGGCCCCTTCCATCTGCATCTGGGAAAACTCTTCCATCTTCTGGTACAGGTTCTCGGAGCCTTTGAAGACCCTCGACCAGTCGGGGTTCTTGTCCTCGAGAAAATCTTTCGGGATCAGTTCGTCCAGCTTCAGTTTCTCCTGCAGGTTGGGCCCCATCTTCGTGATCTCGGGGATGATCTCCTCTTTCAGCTTTTTTGTGATCTGCTCGGTCTCTTTCGAGCGGATGATCTGGAGGGTGATCGCTTCGAGGTCGCCGGCGATCTTCTTCTCCTCGGCCAGACCGGCCAGGATCTCTTCCAGCTGAGGGTAAAGGAAGAGGATATCATCATACAGGTAAAAGGCCATCATCAGGCCTGTGAGGCTCCTTTCAGCCACCTCCGTCTCCTGGTCGAGGAAGTAACGGTGGAGGATGACGAATTTCTCCGGGTCGAAATAGCGGAAGAGGGAGAGGGTGACCGCGCTCACAAAAAGGGCTCTCTCATGCCAGGCGAACTTGCTGTGATCGAGGGTGAGCTCTGCCAGCTCCCGGGCGGCGGCATCATAGCTGTCGGAGAGCCAGAAGAAATTGAAGATATTGCGTATGGTCTCGTGATGTTTACGGTATTCTCCCGGCAGGGGGGAGGTGAGGCCATGATCGCCCTGCAGCAGCTCATCAATGTCTTTCCGGAAATAGAGATCATCCAGGGTATTCACGAACTCGTTGCCGCTGAGGCGCTGCCGTACGGCGAGGTCCCTTTTCAGCACCGAGGTCTGCAGGGCAGGATCCCGCTCCAGGATCTTCCCCTTGATGCGGGTGTTCAGGTCGATGATGGAGCGGCGCAGATGGTTGTAGATATTCATCCGCTCGGGATCGTTCACCCCCTGCAGGGTGTATTTGAGCATATTCTCGTAGGTGGTGTTGAGGTTCTCCAGCGTGCCGCTGAACTCTCCCAGCCGCGTCATAGTGATCAGGTCGCCCAGGTCCTCCAGCGCCTTCTTCAGCCGCTGTGTGGCCACCAGCCGGTTGATCCTGTTATATCTGTCGTTAACTTCTTTCGTACTCATGATGATCTTTGTTCAAAGTTTCGAATTTCCTTCAGCCTTATTCTGTATTCGGTAGTCATATAATCTCATTCAATAAGTCATTAGGCTGCTACCTTGCTTCGCCGAAGCGGCTACGCGAAGGCGCAGCGCAGCCGAAATTAGCTCGCTAACGCTCGCGAAATTAACCCCGACTACGTCGGGATGAAATTAGGTAGAAATTAGCTCGCTGGCGCTCGCGAAATTTACTCGCTGGCGCTCGTGAAATTAGCTCCCGCTGGTCGCGTAATTAAGTAGTTAATCATAAATTATCATTCAGAAATCAAAATTCAAAATTCAAAATTCGATATTCACTTTTGCCTTTTGCCTTCTTCATCCGGGCAAATACCATTCCACAAATATTTTCTTGCCGTTTTGTCAGAAAAACAGATCCGGTGCCGGAATATATGATGGTTCTGATTTGTCAAAAAATAAAATCGATCAAAGTTCAAGTTATGAAAAAATTATCTTTCCTTGTCGCAGTATTGTTTGTTTCTGCCGTATCCCTCTATTCGCAGGACCTTGATTCATTGCTGAAAGCCCATGCCGAAGCTATGGGATATGCTTCCCTTTCCAAGGTAAGGAGTATGCATATCACAGGAGAAAATATCCGGGGAAAGGGTGCTTTGCCTTTTACAATATGGACCCGGGGGCAACAGATACGTTACGAATCGGAGATGCGCGGGATGAAGATGGTACAGGTGTATGACGGCCGGGAAGGATGGATGCTGTCGCCCCGCTCCGGGGACATACGGCCTCTGCCGGAGCGGCTGGCGCAGGGTCTGGAGGACCGTGTCCGTCTGGGAGGATACCTTGCCCGCTGGCAGGATGTGAAAGCACATCTGACCCTGGCAGGGGAGAAGGAGATCCATGTCAGGAATAAGAACAAGAAAGAAAAGGTTGCCGTATATGTGATCCGTATGAAGAGACCGGACGGTTCGGTCCACCAGTTCTATATAAGGAAAGACAATGGTCTGTTACTGAAAGAGACTGATCAGGCGGAGATCAGGGGTAATAAGATCAAACGCACGGTCAGATACGGGGATTACCGGAATGTGGATGGCGTGATGGTGGCTTTCCACCGTGTGTCGGAGGTGGAGCGGAGCATGCCGTCGGGTTCACAGGGAAAAGCTGCCGGAGGCCGGGGAGGCCGCGGGGGTATGGGACAAGGTCACCCCGGAGGGGGCGGCGGACGTACTCCTCCGCAGGGACGGGGGGGCGGTATGGGCACACCCCAGGGACAGCCCGGCGGTGGCAAAATGGTCATGGAGTTTACAAAGGTGGAATTCAATGTGCCGGTAGATGATGCTCTCTTCACCAAAGAGTCGCTGAAATAGAGTTTTTACCTGGCTTACGGTCAATGTTTAGGGGGATTCAATTGTCATTCAGTGGTCATACGATAGTCATACAGTAGTCATTCAATTGTCATTAGGCTGCTACGCAGCCGAAATTAGCTCGCTGGCGCTCGCGAAATTAAGTAGTCATTCAAAATTCAAAAATCAGAATTCATCATTCGAAATTCTGTATTCGGTGTTCATCATTCGAGCATCGCGCTTCGCACTTCGAGCTTCATCCTCCCCCTCCCCATCCTCCATTGGAGGTATTGATGCCGTCGGCATGGTCCGCACCTCCGAAGGTATAGATATCGAGCCCCATGATCTGCAGCTCTTTGCCGGGTACGGGGAAATGCAGCGGAGTGCCTGTCTGCAGCATGTTGCGGCGGCGCATGTCGAAAAAGGAAAGTCCTGTACCCGTCAGCATCAGCTCAATATCCCTTTCATAGAAGATGGCGTCCAGCACTTCCTTCGTGGTGGCGCCGGAGGCCAGCGGAGGCAGGTGTCCCCGTGTGGTGCGGCTGCCGTTGTTGAGGATCGTGACGGCCTCGCTGGTCCTGCCCAGGCGTGCCAGCGCCTCGGCAGCGAGCAGGTCGTTCTCGGTGACGGTGAACTCGGGCACCGGTCCTGATGCATCTACAGCCCAGTCGTTATACAGAGCTGGTTTGTACAGCGTGTTGAGGTAATAAGGGGTGCCGGTCTCTTTGGGAGGCGACCACTCCAGATCGCTGTGGGCACGGGCGTCGTCACTGCTGAGCAGGCTGCTGTCGGGCCGCTGGCCGTCAGGGGTGTCCCAGGAGCTGTTATCGGCAGGCCACCTGGCCGGGTAGGCAGGGTCGAGGAGATGAAGGATGCGCAGATCGACGCCTCCCCACTGGGCGGAGATAGCGAATTTTCTTGCTTCATCTTTCCAGGTGTCGTTGTCGGTCACAGGGGTGAGATCCTCCGTGATCCCGGCCGTGGCATGGTCCAGTACCTCTTGCCAGGAGACATACTGCATGTCCTGTTCGTTACGGGGCCAGGAGGCAAGGATCCGGGCTGCATAGGAAGAGGCCAGGCGGCTGAGTCCCTGCGAGTCCATCGTCACACCCCGGATAAAATCGTCCGGAAGGTCAAAAGTGTGTGACTGCGAGATGGTAATGGCTGTATCCAGCGAGGAAAGGGCGAAGGGGATCACCTCGTGATAATCCGAGAATTTTTCCACAGGCAAAGGCGTATGGACATCCACCAGGTTGGCTTTGTCGAAGAGCAGTCCCAGGTACCCGTAACCGATGCCCCGGATGAAGTAGGCCCAGGCCGTCAGCATGGGTTTGATATCCTTTCCTTCGTACATGATGGTCTGATCATCTTCCATAGCCCGGAGGATGTCGTTGGCAAGCAGAACGATCTGGTAGCTTTTGGCCCAGAAATCTTCGGTGACATGCATGTAAGAATAACCTGGGTCGTTGTTGAAAGGTTGTCGTGGTTCCAGGGCCATGTCTTTGGCAGCTGCCAGGCCATCGCTGGTGGTGAGCTGGTCGGCGGCCGTGGCCAGGGCCAGTGCCGGACTGTTCACAGCATGGGTGGTATTGAACCACTCCTTATACAGTTTTGCCGAGGCCTCCAGCAGCTCTTCCGGCGTCTGCAGCACATCACCGGGTCCCGGCAGGTGGGGGTCCACATCCAAACTGCCGCAGGAGGAGAGAAAGATCAGGAGAGATGCAGGCAGGAACACAAATGGAATGAGCCGTTTCAACATTCTTATCTGTTTTTTGGAGGTGTGTATGGATGATATTTTTGCATGTGAGTAACAAATAGTATGCCGTTACATCAGGACCATTCTGTACAATAAACGAACAGGGGCGTAAGATCATGAGCCCCTGTCTGTTTTATGGTATTTTTGTCCGTGGACCGTTCAGGATCTCAGCAGCTTTTTCATGGCTTCCCTGTTGCGGTTGTTGGTGATCTCCTTGGCTTCCGGGGTGTAGAGCCAGTCGATCATCTCCTGATACCGCTCCGTGATCTTGCCGCGGATCATTTTCATGGTAGAGTTAAGCAACCCGTTCTCTTCGGTAAACCCTTCGGCGAGGATGCCGATGGCTGCCGGCATCCAGCGCTGCGGGAACATATCTGCGTGCCTGCCGCCGGGACGGTATTCCCTGAGCTCCTGTCCGATCATGTTCAGGGCGGCCGATACCCCTTCGTCGGAGGCAGGGTCGAGGCCCTCCTGGCGGAGACGTTTCTTCAAAGCTTCGGCATTGGGGAAGAGCAGAGCGATGGTATAAGGGTTTTGGTTGTTGTAGAGCATCACCTGCTCGATCAGAGGCGACTCATCAGAGAAAGCCTCCTCGATCCCTTCGGGACTGTATTTTTCGCCATCATCAGCGATGAGCAGGCTCTTGAAACGGCCCAGCACATAGAGGAAGCCGTCCTTGTCCAGATAACCCATGTCGCCGGTATACAGCCAGCCCTCTTTCAGGGTGTCGCGGGTGGCTTCTTCGTTTTTCCAGTAACCGGCCATGACATTGTCCCCTTTCACGACGATCTCTCCCTTTTCTCCCACCGGCATCTCGTTGCCATCCTCGTCGAGGATCCTGAGCTGCAGATCTTTGACGATCACACCCGACGAGCCTAGCTTGTGCCTGTTGGGGGAGTTGGCCGAGATAATGGGGGCTGCCTCGGAAAGACCGTATCCCTGGTACATGGGGATACCCAGCGCATAGAAGAAACGCTGCAGCTCGATGTCCAGCAGGGCGCCTCCTCCGATGAAATACTGCAGGTTGCCTCCGAAATTCTCACGTATTTTCGAAAAAATGATCTTGTCATACAGGGCCAGGAGCGGCTTTTTCAGAAAGCTTAAACCGCCACCTTTGTTGAAACCCTCTTTGTTGTATCTATAGGCTGTTTTCAGGGCTTTCCGGAAAAGCTTCTCCACTTTTTCTCCTTTCTCTGCGATCCCTTTCTCGATATTTTTTCTGAAGTTCTTGGCCAGGGCGGGAACGCTGTACAGGAGATACGGTTTGACCTCTTTGATATTGATAGGGATGTTTTTCAGGGTCTCCATGGCGGTCCTGCCGATGGCTACGGAAGCAATGGAAGCGCCTTTCCCCATGAAAGCATACAATCCCGCCGTGTGAGCGAAAGAATGGTCCCAGGGCAGGATCAGCAGGCTCTTCCAGTATTCCGGGATATCTATGATGCTGTAGGCCTGGTTCACATTGACCACATAGTTCTTGTGCATCAGGATGATCCCTTTCGGGTCGGCGGTGGTGCCGGAGGTATAGCTGATGTTGGCGTAATCATCTTCATGAACGGCATCCTTGGCCTGCTGTAACTGTTCCTTGTTTTTGTTCAGTAATTCATCCCCCCGGGCGAGCAGATCGCCCACAAAGATCTCGTTCTCTTTCAGGTCCTCTATATCATCCAGTAGGATCACCTTCTCCAGGGTGGGGATGTCTGCAACCACCTCCCGTACCTTGGGCAGTTGCCCGCGGGAGACGACGACCATCCTCGACTCGGAATGGGCCACCCGGAAACGCACCTCGTCGGGTGTCAGCTTTACGCTCAGCGGTACATTGACAGCCCCTGTGAACAGGATGCCCAGCTCGCTGATCATCCAAAGATTACGGCCTTCAGAGAGCAGGGAAAGACGGTCGCCCTTGCGGATGCCCATACTCAACAGGCCGGCAGCAAATCGCTCGGTCTCATGATGTACCTCCTTGTAGGTTGCGCCTTTGTATTTTCCGTCGGTTTTTTCCCAGAGGAAGACGTTGTTGCCATACTTCTCAACGCTGTCTTCAAAAAAGCGGATAATGGTTCTCATAAAAAATTTATTTGGTAAATACTTACAAAAATTTCGGCGGAAAGATAAAAAAAATCAGTAATATACCCTCTCTTTATGAGAAAGGGGGCCGGGCAGTGATCTTACCGGGAAAGTTGAAGGGGTCAGAGTGTGAGGGACTCTTTCTTTTTGGGTGTGGAGAAGAATTTCTTTTCAGCGGCCAGGTGGTAGATCGATGTGGCGATCTCTTCTTTGCTCAGGGTGCTGCAGTTGTAAATGACGTCGAAGATGGTATGATCGACAGGTTTTTTCAAATAATACTCCAGAAACTCTTTTCTGTGTTTGTCGAGCTCTCGGATCAGGCGGGTAGCTTCCCGTTGTGAGATCTTCTTGATCTCCGCCACCCTGGCGATCCGCCACTCTTCGGGAGCTATCAGCCGTATGTGCAGCGACGCTTCAATGTTACGGGTGAGCGCCACGCCGGCGCGTCCCACGATGATCACATGACCTTCCATGGCGGTGGCACGGATCACCTCACCCACGGCTTTGCGGATGGCCCACTCGCTGTGATAGTACTGTTTCTTTTCCTGGGAGATCAGCAGATCTTCCAGGAAAGCTCTTTTTTTGTATTCAAAGATGTATTTGACCTCGCGGGGGGTGAGCCCCAGTTTGCGGGCGCTCTCTTCCAGGATCTCTTTGCTGATCCAGTGCCATTTCTTCTTGGTACCGCTCTCATTGATCTGATCGGTCAGGATCCCTGCAATGAGCTTGGACGGACATCCGTATTCACGGGAAATGGTGATCACCGGCCCGGGTGAAATGATCTGCCGTTCCCGTTCCTTCAGCCGTTCCAAGGCATACCGGGTGGGATTTATCTTTTGCATGTCGGTAACCGGTTTTTTCGGCGCTATAATGTAATAAAAAAACAGGATATTTCAAAAAAAGAAACAGGAAAAATGGTACGGAAAACAGGAAAGATGAGAAAACTTTTGGAAATATTTTCTATTCTCGTAATTTCGCAACGTTTTAAACAAAACCAAAAGATCATGACAGAACAGATCAGGAAGTCTTTGCGGGAATCCACGCTGGCCAGGTGGGCAGCTTTGGTGCTGGCCTCATTGTCCATTTTCGGTGCATATTACTTTAATTATGCGCTTTCTGCCATCAAACCGTTGCTGGAAAGCGTGCTGGGCTGGAACAGCAGTGATTTCGGCACCTATACCTCGGCCTATGCCTGGTTCAATGTATTCCTTTTTATGCTGATCATCAGCGGATTTATCCTGGACAAGCTGGGCGTCAGGAAAACAGGCCTGGGTGCTACCGTGGTGATGTTCCTGGGGACAGCCATCAATTACTGGGCGGTCTCACATCCTTTTCCGGCAGATGCCGTGGTCCATCTGCCTCTGCTGGGAGATATGAAAACACAAGTGCTTTTGTCCTCACTGGGATTTGCTATTTTCGGCGTGGGGACGGAAGCCACAGGTATTACCATCTCCAAGGCGGTGGTACGCTGGTTCAAGGGCAAGGAGATGGCCCTGGCCATGGGGATGCAAATGGCCATCGCCCGTCTGGGTACGGCCCTGGCCATGGCGATATCTATCCCCTTGGCAAAGAAATTTACCGTGACGGCTCCCATCCTCTTTGCGCTGATCGTGATGCTCATCGGCGTCCTGTCCTTTATCTCTTTCTCCGTAATGGACATCAAGCTGGACAAATCGGAAGATATACCTGAAGAGGTGGCCGAAGAGGATAAGTTCAAGATCAGCGATATCGGCTTTATCATTACCAACAGAGGGTTCTGGCTCATCGCCATCCTGTGTGTGCTCTTTTATTCGGCTGTTTTCCCTTTTCTTTTCTATGCCAATGACCTGATGATCAATAAGTATCATGTAGCTCCCAACCTGGCGGGAACCATTACCAGCCTGCTGCCTTTCGGCACCATCCTGCTGACGCCTCTGTTCGGAGGGATCTATGACAAGTTCGGCAAAGGTGCGACCATCATGATCATCGGGGCCATGATCCTGGTCTTCGTGCATGGTGTGCTGGCCATCCCTTCGCTGAAAAGCTGGTGGATCGCAGCAGCCATGGTGATCATCCTTGGCATAGGTTTTTCACTGGTGCCTTCGGCCATGTGGCCTTCCGTGCCCAAGATCATCCCGGAGAAACAGCTGGGTACCGCCTATGCGGTGATCTTCTGGATCCAGAACATTGGCTTGCTCTTTGTCCCCCTGATCCTCGGCGTGGTCCTCAATTCCACCAACCCGGATGTGGCTCCCAACAAACAACTGGTAAAAAACTCCATAGAGAAGGCTTTTGCACAAACCCTGACATCTACCTCCTTTACTTCCAAAGATATCACACTGATGGTTGACAAGACCACCGATGCGGCCGTGGATTCCGTGGTGCAGTATTCCGTTTATGAGCCTGTTCCCCTGGAGGAGGTGAACGGCCAGGCCGTAGAGCAGGAGATAAGCGGTTCCATACAGAAAAAACTGGGCCAGGTGACCCTGCCGGCAGAGAAGAAAGCCGCCATGAAACTGGTCATCGGCACAGCAGCCGCCGGCGCCTATGATGCGATCATCAGCGAAAGACTCAACCTGCGGTATGATTATTTCTACGATATCCTCATTTTTGTGACGCTGGGTGTCCTTTCGGTCGTGGTGGCCTTCCTTCTGAAAATGGAAGACCGGCTCAAAGGCTACGGCCTGGAAATGCCCAACATCGAGAAGAAAAAAGAAGAAGAATAACAAAAAAAGCTGCGTTTCCGCAGCTTTTTTTGTTCATAGTTCCCCGGCAAGCCGGGACCTTCGCTGACGCTCCGGCATCGTTCGTCGATCCTTACCCTTGGGCCAGGCATAATCTTCCAAATCCCGGGGGAATACACCAAAGATCAAGACGCGCAGGATGCGCGTCTCTACAGTAATCATCACGACTTACTACCTACTCCTTACTCATCTCTCATCTTTCATCCTTCCTCACCACCGCTTCCCGTTCCGGGCCAACGGAGACCAGTGTGACAGGGATGCCGGTCTCTGCTTCGATGAAAGCGATATACTCTTTCAGCCGTGCAGGCAGCTCGTCAAAGTGGCGGATACCGGAGATATCCTCCTGCCATCCGGGGAATGAGCGGTAGACCGGTTCGATCTTTTCCTCCAGTGTGTAAGGTAGTTCGGAGGTCTCTTTCCCGTTGATCCTGTATGCGGTACAAACGTTGAATGTATCGAGGCCGGTGAGCACATCCGGCTTGGTCATGATAAGCTCCGTGACGCCGTTGAGCATGATGGCATACCGCAGGGCGGGCAGATCGAGCCATCCGCAGCGGCGGGGACGGCCTGTGGTGGCGCCGAATTCCTGTCCTTTCTCGCGCAGATAGTCGCCCTGTTTATCGAACAGCTCGGTGGGGAAGGGGCCGCTGCCCACGCGGGTGGTGTAAGCCTTGAAAATACCTTTTACGTTGCCGATACGTGCCGGTGAGAGGCCCAGGCCCGTGAGCGCCCCTGCCGTGATAGTATTGGAGGAGGTGACATAAGGATAGGTGCCGAAGTCAATGTCCAGCAGGGTGCCCTGTGCGCCTTCGGCCAGGATGCTCTGCCCCTCATCCAGCAGGCGGTTGATGAAATACTCGCTCTCCACCAGCCGGAAACGACGGATCACCTCGATCCCTTCCATCCAGGCCTCCTCGTAGTCCTCCGCCTCTTTCACAGTACCGTACATCTTCAGAAGGTCGTGATGCTTGCGTTTGAGGGCCTGGTACCGTTCCATGAAATCGTCCCGGAGGATGTCGCCCACACGCAGACCGTTACGGCCTGTCTTGTCCATGTAAGCGGGGCCGATGCCTTTCAATGTCGATCCTATGCGGGTATGTCCTTTGGCAGCTTCGGAGGCAGCGTCCAGCAAACGGTGGGAGGGAAGGATCAGATGCGCTTTGCGGGAGATGAGCAAGCGATCGCCGGGAGGGAAGCCCGCTTTCGTCAGCATGTCGATCTCTTCGGCGAAAATGACCGGGTCGATCACCACACCGTTGCCGATGATGTTCAGCTTGTCGGAATGGAAGACACCCGAGGGAATGGTATGCAGGATGAACTTGCTGTTGTTAAATTGCAGCGAATGGCCCGCATTGGGACCTCCCTGAAAACGGGCGATGACCCCGTAGCCGGATGTGAGCACATCGACCACCTTGCCTTTGCCCTCGTCACCCCATTGCAAGCCCAGTAATACATCTGCTTTCACGGTAAAATTTTTAGGTTAACAGGGACAGGTTTGCTTACCTTCCCCAAAAAGCACGCAAATATACTATAATATGTGATGCTGAGAAAAAAACAGGTTAAGAAATGAGAGCATGGACCTTATTCCTTTTTTCCGGAGGGTTGCTCTGTTTTTCCCTCCTCCTCATTCTCTTTAGAGACACCATAGATGTACAGGGAGTGATAAAGGGGACGAAAGTTGTTCGGCTCACAGGCCGTACGGATGATATCATGGATCCGGGGATCACAGAATTCGATGACATTGCCTGTCTCCGTGTCGATGAGATGATCGTGCTGGCGGCAGTTGAACGACTTTTCATACTGGGCAATGTTGCGGCCGAACTGGTGCCTGATCACCAGGTTGCAGTTCAGTAACAGCTCGATCGTGTTGTACAGGGTGGCACGGCTCACCTGGTAGTTCTTGTTTTTCATCGTGATGTACAACGACTCGATGTCAAAATGACCATCCGTGTTGTAGATCTCTTTCAGAATTGCAAAACGTTCGGGCGTCTTACGGTGTCCTTTGGATTCCAGATACTCCTTGAAGATCTTTTTTACCGTTTCCTGTGTTTTTTTTTCTGACATTGTTTATCCCGTTTATAGAAAAGGCCAAATTAGAAAAAAAATGGCGGGATACAAAATTTATTTAGATTATTTAAAGTTTCAGGTTTCAGGTTCCAGGTTCCAGGTTCCATGTTTCAGGTTTCGAGCATCAAGCATCAAGCTTCGAACTTCAAGTATCAAGCTTCAAGCTTCAAGCATCAAGCTTCGAACTTCTCCCTTACTCTCCACTGTACTCTTCCCGGTTCACGCTTTCGATACCTTTGATCTTGGAGAGTTTGAGCATCAGGTTGTTCAGATGGACGGTGCTGTGAACGTACAGGTCGACGATGGCTTCGAAGATGCCGTCGTGCACATCCACGCTGAGGCTGCGGATGTTGACGTCCAGTTGTTTGGAGATCAGGGTGGTGATATCGCTGAGGATGCCCAGACGGTCGATACCGGTGATGCGTATGCGGGAGAGGAAAGAACGTAACTTGTGCTCGGTCCATCGAACGGGGATGATCCGGTCGCCGTGTTTGGCTGCCAGCCGCACGACGGTGGGGCAGGTGGACTTGTGGACCACGATGGTGTCTTTTTCCTTGTCCAGGTAACCCACTACATTGTCGCCGGGGATGGGCTTACAGCAGTTAGCGATGACATATCCCGCCTCCTCTTCCAGGGGGTTGTCCCTGAGGAGCACCGTATCTTTCTCCTTCTTCTTTTTCTCGTTCGCTTCATTGTTTTTTTTCTGGGGAGTCCCTTTGCTTCTCAGGAACTGGAGGGTCCAGTATTTGACCAGTTTGTTCCGGGATTTTTGTTTCAGGATCTGCTCCACGTCATCCAGGTTGAGCAGTCCCAGGCCTATCTTGCTGTAAAACTCATCTTTGGTGAGAGTCTCGTAGGCGTTCATGAGTTTTCTCACCACATACGCTGTGGTGTTGATATTGAGGGACTTCAGTTTTCTCTCGAGCCTTTCCTTGCCGATGCGGATGTGGTTCTTCCGTTCCGTTTTCAGGGCGTTCTTGATGCTCACTTTTGCTTTGGCGGTGATGACGTAGTTGAGCCATTCGGCCTGGGGACGTTGTTTGTCGGAGGTAAGGATCTCCACCTGGTCGCCGCTGGTGAGCTTATAGCTCAGAGGCACCAGTTTGTGGTTCACCTTGGCGCCGATGGCGTGGTCCCCGATCTCGGTATGGATCTCATAGGCAAAGTCCAGTGCCGAGGCATTCTTGGGCAGTGATTTGATATGGCCTTTGGGGGTAAAGACCAGGATCTCCGAAGTGTAGAGGTTCAGTTTGAAGTCGTCCAGGAACTCCAGGGCGTTGTCGTTGGGGTTCTCCAGCAGCTCCCTGATCTTTTTCAGCCAGAGGTCCAGCTCTTTCTCCTGCGGCTCCACCGACCGTTCTCCTTTGTATTTCCAGTGGGCGGCATATCCTCTCTCGGCGATCTCATCCATGCGGCGTGAGCGTATCTGCACCTCTACCCATTTGCCGTCATGCCCCATGACGGTAGCATGCAGGGCTTCGTAGCCGTTGGCCTTGGGCTTGCTCACCCAGTCGCGCAACCGGTCCGGCTTGGGCAGATAGATATCCGTGATCAGCGAATAGATCATCCAGCACATGGCCTTTTCCGAGACGCGGGGCTTGGGGTCGAATATGATCCGTATCGCCAGCAGATCATACACCTCCTCAAAGGGGATGTTCTTGGTCTGCATCTTTTTCCAGATCGAGTAGATCGATTTGGGCCGGCCGGTGATCTCAAAATGGATCTTGTTCTCCTCCAGCTTCTGGATGATGGGCAGGGAGAAACGGTTGATCTCTGACAGTCTTTTCTTTTCGTTCTGCCGTATCTTGCTGGCGATCTCCTCGTAGATCTCGGGATAACGGTACTTCATACTGAGATCTTCGAGCTCCGTCTTGATGGCATAAAGACCCAGACGATGGGCCAGCGGTGCATAGATATAAATGGTCTCGGAGGCGATCTTCATTTTTTTATCGGCAGGCATGGAGCCCAGCGTCCTCATATTGTGCAGGCGGTCGGCCAGCTTGATGAGGATCACGCGCATGTCGTCGGAGAGGGTCAGCAGGATCTTGCGGAAGTTCTCGGCCTGCGAGGAGGAATGATCTGTGAAAGCTCCGGAGATCTTGGTCAGACCGTCGATGATCCGGGCCGTTTTTTCATCGAACATCTGCCGGATGTCGTCAAGGGTGTAGTCGGTATCCTCGACCACATCATGCAGGAGGGCACAACTGATCGAGAGGGCACCCAGACCGATCTCTTCCGAGACAATGCGGGCCACTGCCAGCGGATGACAGATATAAGGCTCTCCCGAGCGCCGGCGCATATCCTTGTGGGCCAGAAAGGCCAGGTTGAAAGCTTTTTCCACACGCTCCCTGTCCGCCTTTTTTTTCAGGCGGGGACTGTTCTCCATTAACAGACGGAACTGCTCCTCGATATTGGTTTTTTCCGCCGGTGTGAGAACACTTTTCGTTTCCGTTAGCTCTTTTTCTGTCATCTCGATCGTCCTCTTCCTGCAAAATTAGTCAAAATGCAGGAAATTTATATGTTATCTGGGGTAAATGACCGTTACCTGTCCTGTTTTTCTCACGGTCCTGCCACCGGGAGTGCGGGCATTGAGGTAAAAGATATAGGATCCGGCGACGACCGGACGTCCCTGTAAGTCCTTGCCGTCCCATTTCTTAAGATAATCCTCGCTCTCAAAAAGGATCGTTCCCCAGCGGTCGCGGATGATCAGGTGATAGGAGGCAGGGGCATAGGAAAAAACCGGACCGAAAAGATCGTTGACACCATCCCCGTTGGGCGTGAATGCGTTCGGGAAGAAAACATTCTCTTCTGTTGTAATGCAGATCAGCGGGGAGAAACTGTGCCTCTCACCGGCGGGGGTTTGGTTCATGCCCACGGCTTCGATCCTGTAACAATAGGTGCCGTTGTTGCCGGGTTGGTATTGCAGGTCGCGGATATTATCCTCATAACTGGTGTCCGTGGCCGGAAGCTCAGCCAGGAGGGTGAGCGGGTCGTTGGCTGTCTGGCGGTAGACGCGGTAACCTGTCAGGCTGTCGTAGCTGAGTGAAGAAGGCCAGGAGATCAGGTTGATGAAATCACGGTGGGTGATCTGCGGGACAGGCACGGTAAAAGGACGGGAGGAGAGGATACTCCTGCCGCAGCCATTGACTGCCGATAAACGGTAATACAAGGGCTGTCGTATACTGTCGCCCGTATCATCCGTATAGTCCAGTACACCCCCGGCAAAATCTGTCCAGCCGGCCAGGGTATCGGGGTAATCGGAGGGGGAGGGTCCGCGCACCAGCAGATAATTGCGCAAACCGGCAGCCGTATCCGGCAGGAACTGCAGATGCACTTCGCTGCTCCCGGTGACATCCAGATCACCGCACGAGATAAAAAGGGGAGGCGTTAGCATGCGGGTCCACACGCAACTGCGGTTGGAGAGAGAGACCCATCCGTTGCGGTGATAAGCCCTGACGATAAAACAGTAGAGACTGTCGGGAAGGACCGGTGAGATCGTATCCTTCATGATCCCCGGCGGCAGGGAATCCAGAAGGCGGTAAGGTCCGCGCCCCTCCTTTCCGTAAACGGCGTAAGCCGTCAGACTGTCTCCCCATCCTTTATAACCGGTCCATGTAAGGGTGACGGAAGCTCCGCAGGAATCAAAATCCGCCCGCAGGAGATCGGTCGTATGAGCATCTGTCAGGGGACTCAGGTTCAGGGCCGTGTCAAAGGCAGCGATAACATACCCTTCGGTGAAAAGATTGGCATGGGCCGTAATGTCGCGGTATTGGGAGGCAACCGGGTCGTGGAGGGTGTCAACGGGTACCCATCCGGAATACTCATTGAAGCGGTAAATGATGTATCCGGCCACGTCATTGTCCGGACTCAGCTGCCAGTGAAGGGAGACATCCCCTGTGGGCGGTTCCACGGTGACATACAGCAGCCGCGGAGGCAGCGGTGAGATGGTATCCTGGGCAAAGAGGGAAGAAACGGCAAGAAATAAAAGAACAGCCGGGAGAAAGAACTTTGCTCCCCTTCCGGAAAAGACTCCTCCCCGTGTAAGGAGAGAAGAGGAGGATATTATGTCTTTGCAGTTTTTCTTCATTTCAACCGGTCTATACCATGTCACCTGCCGTTGCATTTTCCGGCCACCACTTCCGTCATGTCGACGGGATCAAGATATTGCACGGCCATTTCCTGCACCCGCTCCGGGGTCATGCTGCGGATCTGCCCGGCGAACCGGTCGAGGTAGTCGAAAGGAACGCCTGCCGCCACCAGTCTTTTGACCATGTCGCTGCGTGCCAGGGCGCCGTCGAGCGATTGCAGCAGGCTGCCCATGAGGTAATTGCGTACCAGGGCCATCTCCTCATTGCCGGGAGGGGTCTTCCGCAGATTTTCGATCTCTTTGTAGATCTCGTCGAGGGCGGGCCTGCACACCTCAGCACCCACTTCGGCGCGTATGCTCAGGTAGGCATCCCTCTGCAACGGCCTGGCAGTCGCGGTGATGCCGTAGGTGTAGCCTTTTTCCTCGCGTATGTTACGCATCAGCCTGGAGCCGAAGTATCCGCCCAGGAGGGTGAGGGTGAAAGAGAGGGCCGGGAAATCGGGATGGTCCCTGTTGATCGTGCGTTTTCCCAGGGTGAGGGCCGCCTGCACGGCATTCTCCCGGGGGATGGTCTCCCTCGCTGCTGCCGGCGGGGGAGGGGCCGGAGCCTCCCGCAACTGCGGAGCTGCCCTGCCGGGATCTTCCCCGCCGAAGCGTTCTTCGATCTCCCGGAGCAGAGCCTCATCGATCTCTCCGGTAAGCACCAGGAAACAGTTGTTGCAGTGGATGTTGCGGGCATGCCACTGCTGCAGGTCGGCGGGGGTGACCTGAGCGTAGTGCGATACCTCCCGGCGGAGGCCGTAAGGATGATCCCTGCCGTAGATCTTCTCCAGAAAAGCGGCGTTGGACTGATAGCTCACCTTCTCCGCTTCGATGATAAAGGACTGTTGTTCCTGCTTCAGCCAGGTCTGTACCTCCTTTTCAGGGAATACGGGGTTGTGCAGGATATCGTCGAGGATCTCCAGCACAGGTGCGGCATGACGCCGCAGGGCATACAGGCTGAGACCGGCATAGTCGCGGGTATTATAGGCGAGGATATAGCTGCCGTAATAATCGAACAGCTCGGCGATGGTCTCCGCATCACGTGTGCGGGTCCCTTCCCGCAGGGTGTTGACGGTGGCCTCGCTGACCAGCGGCTTCTGCTCGGTCCATGTGCTGCCGGGGAAAACGAGGTCGAGACGTACCGCCTCCAGCCCCGGCGACGGGAGCGTGTACAGGCGGTTGCCTCCCGCCAGCACCCGCTCGCCGGGAGGCTGCCATCGTATGTCCTCCACCGGAAGGATGGGAGGGGGGATGGTTCTGTCTGGAATCATATTTGAAGTATTAAATTTATTCATTGGTTTGAAGTACTTGGAGTGTGGAGTGTGGAGTGTGGAGTTACGACCAGCCTTCCTTCCTTTTACTTTATTCTGTTATATAGTTTGCTCGCTTTGCGTTTCACTTTGCGTCCTCTGCGTGAAGCCTCCCATTCAGAAATCATCACTCAAAACTCAAAATTCGTTATTCGGTGTTCTTTGTTCGACATTCGACGTTCATCCTTCCCCGGCAAGCCGGGACTTCCGCTACCGCTCCAGCATCATCCTTCGAACCTGGAACCTGAAACCTGAAACTTACTTCTGCCTTCTGCCTTATTCCTTCTGCCTTTTTGCATGATAGTACAACACTGCCAGGTTCTCGTCGCGGAACAGTTCTCTTGCTTTTTCCGTGATCATCACGGGGGTGATGCGGTGATACCGTTCCATCTCACGGTTGACGGCCCCTGCCTCGTCCAGGAACTCAAAATAGGCCAGGTTCATGGCTTTGTTCAGGATGTGGGCCTGGGAAAAGACCCAGGTCGATTCCAGACGGTTCTTCACCTTGGTGAGCTCACGTTCCGTGACGTTACCCTTTTTCAGTTCCTGCAGTTCTTCCTGTATCGATCCTTCCGCATCCTCCATGGAGACACCGTTCATCAGGGTACCTGAGACGACCAGCAGGCCCGGGTCGACGCTGCCCAGCACATAAGCATCGATCTGGCTGAAGAGTTTTCTCTCTTTCACCAGGTGCTGGTAAAGGCGGGAGGAGTTGCCGTTGGCCAGGATGTCGCTGATCAGATCGGCCGGGTAGAAGCCGTCGCTGTAACGCGGGTCCATGTGCCAGGCCATATAGATGACATCCGCCGGCACATCCCGTTCGACACGGAGGGTCTCTTTCTTTTCCTGCGGTGGTTCGGCAGGGATCTCCCGTTGTGCGACGTTGCGGGCCGGGATGTCGCCGAACCATTTGGTTACCAGCTCGCGTATCTCTGCAACTGTGATATTTCCGGAGAGGGCCAGGATCGCATTGTTGGGGGCGTAGTGGGAGTAGAAAAAAGCCTTCACCTCTTCGATGGTGGCTTTTTCGATGTGTTCCGGCTCTTTGCCGATGGTGGGCCAGCGGTAAGGATGCACTTTGTAGGCCAGGGGACGCAACAGCAGCCACACATCACCGTAGGGCTGGTTCAGGTATCGCTGCCGGAACTCCTCGATGACCACCTTCCTCTGCACCTCCAGGCTCTCTTCCGACAAGGCCGGCTCCAGCATGCGGTCCGATTCCAGCCAGAAAGCCGTTTCCAGGTTCTCCCGCGGGATGGTGATGTAATAATTGGTGAAATCGTTGTTGGTGAAGGCGTTGTTCTCTCCCCCGGCCATCTGCAGCGGCCGGTCGAATTCGGGGATGTGGCGGCTGCCGCCGAACATAAGGTGCTCGAAAAGATGAGCAAAGCCGGTGCGCTCAGGATCCTCGTTACGGGCGCCCACCTGGTAAAGGAGGTTCACAGCTACCAGCGAGCTTTGCGGGTCCTCATTGACCAGCACTTTCAGGCCGTTCTCCAAAAGGAATGATGAAAAATCTATCATACGGGATGCTTTGAAAATGAATCCGCTGCACAACCGTCGTGATCTTTCCGGTCACCGGCCATACAGCATCCCTGCAAACTTAAAAAAAAAGTGCTTACAGGGCGAAGGGATGGTTATAATTATCCCATATTGCATTTCAGGGAAAATTTTTGTTTTTCTATTGATGATTTGGGATTATATTTGTCCTCCATGAAACTGAGGAGAAGACTGGTACGTTTTTACAAATGGCGGGATGAGCATCTCCCCGACAGGGAGTTCGTCATGATCGTCAGTTTCATCATAGGGATCATGGCGGGTTTTGCGGCTGTGATCCTGAAAAACATCGTCCGGTTCCTGGAGCACCTGCTGGCATCCTCCTTCGATCTGGAGGCAAACCGGTATCTGTATCTTCTCTTCCCGGTGGCAGGCATCCTGCTGGTGCTGATCTTTATCCGGTATATCCTGCGTCAGCCCATTGGGGACGGTGTGCCTATTGTGCTGCATGCCATCTCCAAGAACAATGGCCGTATCAAGCCGCACAACATGTACTCCTCCATTATCACCAGTGCCATTACCACCAGTTTTGGCGGGTCGGTGGGATTGGAGGGTCCGACGGTCGCTACGGGTGCGGCCATAGGCTCCAACATATCCCGGGCATTGCGTCTCGATTACAAGCTGGTCATCCTTATGCTGGGGAGTGCTACTGCCGGAGCTATGGGAGCTATCTTCAAGGCACCTATCGCAGGCATCGCTTTTGCCCTGGAGGTGATCATGCTGCAGCTCACTTCCGTGTCCGTTCTGCCCCTGCTCATCGCTTCGGCCACGGGTGCCCTGACGGCCTATTTTTTCCTGGGACAGAGCACTCTTTACACCATTGAGTATGTCCAGCCGTTCGAGATGAAGAACATTGTGTTCTATATCCTGTTGGGGGTTCTGACAGGCCTGACGGCCCTGTATTTTCTCCGCATCTATATTTTTATACACGACTCTTTTGAAAAGATAGGAAAGTGGTGGCAGCGTTTTCTGTTGGGCAGCCTGCTGCTGGGGGGGCTCATCTATCTCTTTCCCTCTCTCTACGGTGAGGGTTATAATGCCATCAACAGCTCGCTCCAGGGGGACTATTCCTATGTCTTTGAAAATACCTTTTACGGAGGACTGAGTGACAACACCCTGGTCCTGGTGGCGCTCCTGCTGATGATCGTGTTCTTCAAGGCCATTGCCACCACGCTGACCTTCTCGGCCGGCGGTATCGGCGGCATTTTTGCTCCCACGCTGTTCATGGGCGTGAACGTAGGCCTTTCCTATGCCCTGCTGAGTAATTTCCTGGGTCTGGACCTGCCCGTGAGCAATTTTGCCCTCGCCGGCATGGGCGGCATGATCGCCAGCGTGATCCAGGCACCCCTGACGGCCATCTTTCTCATCGCCGAGATCACCAACGGATACGCCCTTTTCATGCCCCTGATGATCACGGTGACCTTCTCCTGGATCACCTTCCGTCTCTTCGAGAGCCGGTCGATCTACACCTTCCAGCTGGCCAAGCGGGGCGAGCTGTTCACCCACCACCAGGACAAGACCGTCCTGTCGCTGATGAACGTGAAAGAACTGATCGAGACCAATTTCGATACCGTGCCCCCCGATGCCACACTGGGCGACCTGGTGAAAGTGATCTCCCACTCCCAGCGGAACATCTTCCCCGTGGTGGACGAGGAGAACAATTTCATGGGCGTGGTCTGGGTCAATGATATCCGGCATATCGTCTTTGAAAGGGAGCTATACGACAAGGTGAAGGTGAGCGATCTGATGTTCATGCCCCGTCCTACGGTCTCCCCGCAGGAGTCAATGGAGGATATCGCCCACAAGTTCGAGAGCTCCAACCATTACAACCTTCCTGTCGTGGAGAACGGGAAATATGTGGGATTTGTCTCCCGCGCCAATGTCTTTTCCAAATACCGCGAGCTGGTCAAGCATTTCTCCGAAGACTGACCTGCTGTCTCCCGGGTACCATCCCACATGCTTATTGCTCTCTTGACTGATAATTACTGAATATCAGTCAGATAATTTTGATAAATTCAAAAGTATTTTATTACTTTTATTAAAGTAATGAAATAAAATTCATGTAATTATCAGATATACTGATATATGCAATATTATAGCTACGTAGCTCACTACGTAGTTAACTACGTAGTTCAGTTGCCAGGATGTACTTAAGAATCTAATAATCAAGATTCAAGAACCAAGAACCAAGAACCAAGAGCTAAGAGAGATGAGCGATGAGTCCTTCGGTACGCCTTCGGCTACTCAGGAACCGGTTACGGCGGACAAAGGATGCTGGAGCGGTAGCGGAAGTCCCGGCTTGCCGGGGAAGCGATAAAGTGATAAAGAGATAAAGAGATGAAGCGGTGAAGCGATGATGCGATGAAGGGATGATGCGAAAAAGATATTTTCAATCCTTGAATTCGAACACAGAATACTAAACATCGAATATCCGAATGAAAAAATCCAAATGCCTGCGAAGCAGGCACGGAGTGTGTAGGCCCGTCCGGGCAGCGGGCCGGCGTTGGCGAGAGAAATTCGTGGTGGCCTAACGTGGGAAGGCTCTGTGAGAATTTCGATGCGGGCTGAAGCATTGCCCGGACTGTCTTTTTCTTTGCATACTTTCTTTTGGACGAGCAAAAGAAAGTATGTGGGGTTTGGGGCAACGCCCCAAGGATGTAACGATGAAGCGATAATGCGATGATGCGAGTCGATTAATAACTCCAAATGCCGCAAATCGAAAATTTGCGAGCATCCTCGCAATTCTAACGAGATCAAGATCTCGAGAATTGCGGGACTCGATACTCGAAACCCGAAACCCGAAACCCGATACCAGGAACTATGAACTATGAACTATGAACTATGAACTATGAACTATGAACTACGAACCATGAACTATTTTTCCTTACTTTTGTGTCGCCATGAAAGGAAGGGTGAAAAAATCGTTTTTCCGTTTGGGTCTCTGGAGGATGCGGCACGTCCCCCAGCGCCAGTTCATGATCTTCCTGAGCATTGTGATCGGGATCATGAGCGGGCTGGCGGCGGTGATCCTGAAAAATATCATTCATCTCACCGAGCACTGGCTGACCCACGGGCTGCATATCGAAAGTAGCAATTACATTTATTTTCTTTATCCCGGCATCGGGATCTTTCTCACCTGGCTGTTCGTCCGGTTTGTGGTGAAGGACAACATCAGTCATGGGGTAGCCCGCATCCTTTACAGCATCTCCAAACGGGGCAGTATCCTGAAGCCTCATAATACGTGGTCTTCTATGATAGCCAGTGCGCTGACCATTGGCTTCGGCGGGTCGGTCGGTTCGGAGGCCCCCATCGTTCTTACGGGAGCTTCGCTGGGGTCGGTGACCGGCAAATGGCTGCATCTCAACTACAAACAACGCACTCTCCTGCTGGGCTGCGGCGCTGCCGGCGCCATCGCCGGGATCTTCAAGGCTCCCATGACCGGCGTCATCTTCACCCTGGAGATCCTGATGCTCGAGCTGACGCTCTCTTCCATCGTGCCGCTGCTGCTCTCGTCGGTGACGGCGGCTGTGGTGGCTTATCTCCTGATGGGGCAGGGGGTCCTTTTCTCCTTTAAGATCACCGATCCTTTCCTGGTGAAGGACCTTCCTTTCTTCATCCTGCTCGGTATCTTCACCGGCCTGGTGTCGCTCTATTTTACGAAGATCTCCATGCAGGTAGAGGATAAGATGGCTGCGTTGAGGAATGTATGGATGCGGATCATGGTGGGAGCATTAACCCTGGGGGTGCTGATCTTCCTTTTTCCCACCCTCTTCGGTGAAGGCTACACCACCATCCGTTCTCTGCTGCACGGCGATGTGAGCATCCTGGTGGCCAACAGTCCGTTTTACTCGATCCTGGACCGTACGCCTCTGTTTCTTTTTTATGTGGCGCTGATCTTTCTGATGAAGGTGGTGGCCATGGCTGTCACCAACGGTGCCGGCGGCGTGGGAGGGGTCTTTGCCCCTTCGCTTTTTACCGGTGGGGTGAGTGGTTTCTTCCTGGCCCGTCTCATCAACCTCATCTCCGGTGCCCGGGTTTCCGAGGTGAACTTCGCCCTGGTGGGCATGGCCGGTCTGATGGCCGGCGTGATGCATGCCCCCCTCACCGGCATTTTCCTCATCGCCGAGATCACAGGAGGGTATGCCCTGCTGATCCCTCTGATCATCACCGCCACGGTCTCTTATCTGACCATCGTCTATTTTGAGCCTTATTCCATCTATACCAAGCGCCTGGCCCGCCGGGGAGAGCTGATCACACACGATAAGGACCATGCCGTCATGGTGCTGATGGATTGGCGCAGGGAGATCGAGAAAGACCTTGTGACCGTACGGCCCGACGATACCCTCGGCGACCTGGTGAAAGCGATCTCCCACTCACACAGGAACATCTTCCCAGTTCTGGGAGAAGGGGATACCCTCCTGGGCGTGGTGATGCTGGACAATGTACGGGAGATCATGTTCGACAGGGATCTCTACGACAAGGTGAAGGTCCGGGACCTGATGATCAGTCCGCCGCGTTTTATTTACCTCACCGACACCATGGAGACGGTGCTGCGCAAGTTCAATGAGAGCGGCGCCTGGAACCTGCCCGTGCTCGACCGCGACCGGTATGTGGGCATCCTCTCCAAATCCCGTATCTTCGCCTCCTACCGCCGTATGCTGCAGCAGATGAGTGAAGAATAGTTTTTGATCTAATGCTTAAGCATTTTCATAGATCATGTACTCCAAAGAGTACCTGTATATCGGTGATCCGAGAAGAGATCAAAACATACTGCCAATTGAACCCAGACCTACTAAAGCCAGTATGCTAGATGCTAAAAGTATGATCAGGATGATCCCTAGAAGGCTTATTATTAATCCGGCAATTGCTAATCCTCTTCCGGTACCATTGAGTTTGTTTGCTCTGCCTATCCCAATACTGCTAAAAACTAATCCGAGGATCCACATGATCCAGCCTAAAACCGGAATCCATCCAAAAAAAACTGTTAGTAGTGCCAGAACAAAACCTGCAGTGGCCATGCCATTCGTTGAATCATTTCCCATGATAAAGATGTTTTAAGGGTTAATGGTAACACGAATTAAGGAAAAAAATGTCACTATTCAAAAAAAGTTTGATGGATCCGTGGTCCGGTGGCGGTAAACCGGCGGTTTCTTTTTGTATGGATATGCATCCGAGCACCGGCAAGAAAAAATGGAGCAAATATTTTTTTCTCCCCGCAACCCTTTATACCTTTGAAAAAAATCCTAAAATCCTATCATCGTGAAAAAAGACACCCGACTTTTCGATCTGATCCAAAAAGAGTATGACCGTCAGAGAAACGGCCTCGAGCTGATCGCTTCCGAGAATTTTGTCAGTCCCCAGGTGCTGGAAGCCATGGGATCGGTGCTGACCAACAAGTATGCAGAGGGTTACCCGGGCCACCGTTATTACGGGGGCTGTGAGGTGGTTGACGAGAGCGAGCAACTGGCCATCGACCGTTTGAAAGAGCTCTACCATGCCGAGTATGTGAATGTGCAACCTCACTCCGGCGCCCAGGCCAATATGGCCGTGTTGATGACCGTGCTCAAGCCTGGCGATACCTTTCTGGGGCTGGACCTCTCCCACGGAGGCCATCTGTCGCACGGCTCGCCCGTTAACTCGTCCGGTATCCTGTACCGTCCGGTGGCCTATGGCGTCGATCCCGATACCGGCCGGGTGGATTACGATGCCATGGAGGAGATCGCCCTGCGCGAGAAACCGAAGCTGATCATCGGAGGGGCTTCCGCCTATTCGCGTGAATGGGATTACAAACGTATGCGGGAGATCGCCGACAAGACGGGTGCTATGCTGATGGTCGATATGGCCCATCCCGCCGGCCTTATTGCTGCGGGACTGCTGGATAATCCGCTGGAATATGCTCATATCGTCACCTCTACCACCCACAAGACCCTGCGCGGGCCCCGCGGAGGGATCATCCTGATGGGAAAAGATTTCGAGAACCCCTGGGGGAAGACCACCAAAAAAGGAGTGGTGCGGATGATGTCCTCCCTCCTCAACTCAGCCGTCTTCCCCGGCGTCCAGGGAGGCCCGCTGGAGCATATCATCGCCGCCAAGGCCGTCGCCTTCTGGGAGGCGCTGCAGCCCGAATTCAAAGTGTATCAGAAACAGGTGAAAGACAATGCACGCGTCATGGCAGAAGAGTTCGTCAAAAAAGGGTACAAGGTGATCTCCGGAGGGACCGACAACCATTCCCTGCTCATAGATCTGCGCACCAAAGTGCCTGAGATCACAGGGAAACAGGTGGAAAATACCCTGGTGAAGGCGGATATCACCGTGAACAAGAACATGGTGCCGTTCGATTCCCGGTCGCCTTTCCAGACCTCCGGCCTGCGTCTCGGGACCCCTGCCGTTACCACCCGCGGACTGAAAGAGGAGGATATGATCACCATCGTGGAGATG
Source organism: Bacteroidales bacterium (assembly GCA_027028505.1). GTDB lineage: Bacteria > Bacteroidota > Bacteroidia > Bacteroidales > VadinHA17 > DRPN01. Next base: position 11,129 of record JALVJE010000081.1, on the reverse strand, counting down.
ATCGACAGGATCATTATGAACATTGAAGATGAAAATGTGATCGCGCAGGTGAAGAAAGAGGTGAACGGGATGATGTCCGGCCGTCCGCTTTTTAACGGTTGACGGCAGCGTAGGGGTGGTTGGTCAAAAACCGGCCTGCCGGATCGCGCAGGGAGTTGTTTATTTGGCAGGATTGTATTATTTTTAGGCATAACAAACGATGCCGAATGGAGAAAGAAAAGCTTATCTATGTAGTTGATGATGACCCTTTCATCCTGAAACTGGTGGAGAAAAGCCTGGAGAAGGAGGGGTACCGGGTACGTCTGTTCGAGTACGGCGAGGAGTGCCTCAAAGCGCTGGAGGAGGAGGTGCCCGATCTGATCGTGCTGGACTATCTCTTTGCCAACCGCGAGAAAGAGGTGATGAACGGCAAGGAGGTCTTCAACACCATCCGGGAGAAATTCCCTTCCATGCCGGTGATCATGCTCTCGGGACAGGACAGCGGGGGTGTGGTACTTGAGCTGGCACGCCTCGGGATGAACGATTATATCATCAAAGACAGTTCCCTGACACGTAACCTGCTTGAGTCGGTCAAAGATATCCTTGAGCCGGTAGAATAACCCCCGGACAGCCTCATTTTTTACACAGCCGGTCGGATGGAGTGGTATTTGTATCCCGCAGTAATAGGTATAGGTCTTCTGGCAGGTTTTATCAACACGCTGGCCGGCAGCGGTTCATTGCTTACCCTTCCTTTTTTGATGTTCCTGGGTCTCCCCGCCAATGTGGCCAACGGCACCAACCGCATAGCCATCCTGCTGCAGAACGTGGTGAGCGTCGGGGGGTTCCGCCAGAAAAAAGTGCTTTCCTTCCGTGAGGGCCTGCTCTTTGCCCTGCCGGCCGTCGCCGGCGCCATGGTGGGAGCACGCATCGCTGTCCATCTCAACGAGGAGGTGATGCGAAAGACCATCGGCGTCCTGCTGGTGATCATGTTCTTCCTGATCATTTACAAGCCCAACCGCTGGCTCAGGGGCAAAGAGATAGAGCTCACGCGCCGGCGCAAGCTCTTCCTGGTCATCCTTTTCTTTTTTATCGGTATCTACGGCGGGTTCATCCAGGCGGGGGTAGGATTTTTTCTGCTGGCGGGACTGGTGATCGGCGCCGGTGCCGACCTGGTGAAGGCCAATGCACTGAAGGTGTTCATTATCCTGCTCTATACCCCGCTGGCCCTTGCTTTTTTTATGTATTACCATCAGGTGAATTATGTGCTGGGGCTGGTGCTGGCCGTGGGCAATATGACGGGCGCCTGGCTGGGTACGCGTGTGGCTGTGAGCTGGGGACCCCGTTTTGTGCGGGTCATCCTTCTGCTGGCGCTCTTTATCTCGGCGGCCAAGCTCACCGGTCTCACCGACTGGCTGGCCGGGTTGGTGGGGTAAGCCCGAAGGGTTATATCTCCAGGAGCAGTTTTTCGGCATCACCCCCTTCCAGTAGCATGGAGGCGGGGTCTTCGATCATCTCCTTGATGCTTTTCAGGAAGCCTACCGAGTCACGACCGTCCACCAGACGGTGGTCGTAGGAGAGGGCCAGGTACATCACCGGCCGTATCTCCACCTTGCCGTTCACGGCCACGGGGCGTTCCACGATGTTGTGCATCCCCAGGATGGCGGCCTGCGGCGGATTGAGCAGGGGGGTGGAGAGCATTGATCCGAAAACGCCGCCGTTGGTGATGGTAAAAGTGCCGCCGCTCATGTCGTCCATAGTGATCCTGTTCCTGCGGGCCTTGCCGGCCAGCTCTTTCAGGACCTTCTCGATCTCTGCCAGGCCCAGCGTCTCGGCGTTGCGGATCACCGGCACCATGAGCCCCTTGTCGGTCTGCACGGCCACACCGATGTCGGCATACCGGTATGTGACAATGTTCTCACCTTCGATCATGGAGTTGATGCCGGGGAATTTCATCAGGGCGATCGAGGAGGCTTTGATGAAAAAGGACATGAATCCCAGCTTGATGTCGTGTTTTTTGATGAACGCCTCCTGGTAGGTCTTCCGCAGACGGATCACCCGGCTCATGTCCACCTCGTTGAAGGTGGTGAGCATGGCGGTCTCATTCTTTACGGCCACCAGACGGCTGCTCAGCTTCTTGCGCAGCTGGCTCATCTTTTCGGTTTTCTTCTCGCGGGTGATCTCACGGGATACCGTCGGGATCTTGGGCGGGGCCTCCATGGCCTGCCGGGCCGCCTCCACATCGGCGGCGGTGATCCGCCGCAGGCCGGCCAGCACATCCTCCACCGAGAGACCGTACTCTTCCATCTTCCGCGAGGCTACCGGAGTGATCTTTACTTTCTCATGCGAGGTGTCCTTTTCGGGGGCAGGCTTTTCCTCAGGTGCTACGGCTGCCGGTGGAGGGGCAGACTGCTCCTGTTCCTTTTCTGCCGCTGCCGGCGTGCTTTCGGCGGCGGGTGCCTCCCCCTTCTCTGCAGGAGCTTCCCCGGCAGCCTCCGTGTCGATGGTACAGATGACGTCTCCTACCTTTGCAGTATCGCCGGGCTGGAGCATGAATTTGATCCGGCCTGCTTCCGGCGCGATGATAGGCAGGGTGGCCTTTTCCGATTCGATCTCAGCCACCTCCTGGTCCTGGTCCACGACCTCGCCGTCCTCCACCAGCCAGGAACCTACCTCCACTTCGCTGATGGACTCTCCCGGACTCGGTATTTTCAGTTCAATGATCATATGCTTGCCTCTTTCGGGTTAAATGAGAAATTTCGATTCTTTTTCAATATAGTTGTGTATATCCAGCACCTCTTTTCTGGATTTTCCTTCTACACACTGCAGTCCGCAATAGATGTTTTTCAGCTCACACGTGCAGCGTCGGAACACCTTGGTGACGATCTCTTCCTGTCCCTGCTTATGCATGCCGCTGAGGCCTGTGGCGGGGCTGCCGCTGGCCAGACGGGCCACAGGGATCATCTCAATGCCTTCGGCCATGTGTCTCACATAATGCCAGGGACCCATATTTTCCGGCTCCTCCTGCACGAAAAGGGTGAGCATGTTCTTTTTGTATTTCTTCAGCAGGGCTTTGATCTCATCCAGCGGGAAAGGATGGAGCTGCTCGATACGTATCAGGGCCACGTCGCGGGCGTTGAGCTCTCTCTTCCGTTTGAGCAGGTCGTAATAGATCTTCCCGGAGCAGAAGACCACACGCCGCACGTTGGCCGTATCCACATCATCGTCATCGATGACCTCCCGGAACCTGCCCTTCTCGAGGTCCTGCATCGAAGAGATGCAGTCGGGGTGGCGCAGGAGGCTTTTGGGTGTGAAGATCACCAGCGGCACCCTGTAGTCGGTGAGCACATGGTATCGCAGCAGATGAAAGAAATTGGCAGGCGTGGTGGGGTTGACAATGTGCATATTGGCATGGGCGGCCATGGAGAGGAAACGCTCGATGCGGGCGCTGGAATGCTCGGGGCCCTGTCCTTCATAGCCGTGGGGGAGGTAAAGGACCAAACCGTTCATGACGCCCCATTTCTCTTCTGCGGCGCTGATGTACTGGTCGACGACCACCTGGGCCACGTTATGGAAATCCCCGAACTGTGCCTCCCAGATCACCAGTTGTCGGGGATGGTTCATAGCATAACCGTACTCAAAGCCCATCACGCCGTATTCCGACAGGAGCGAGTTGTAGATCTCAAAAGGGGCCTGCTGCGGATCGATGTGTTTCAGCGGGAAATACGTCTCGCCCGTATCTTCCCGTACATATCCCGCATGACGGTGGGAGAAGGTGCCGCGCACCGAGTCCTGCCCGCTCATACGCACCGGGATCCCTTCGGTCACCAGCGAGGCATAGGCCAGCAACTCTCCCAGACCCCAGTCGATGCGGCCCTGTTCCAGGCTCTTCCGCCGCTCGTCCAGGAGCTTGTGCAGTTTTCGGAAGAATTTCATCCCTTCCGGCACCTCATACAGATGCCTGGAAAGCTCTTTCAGCCGCTTTGCCGGGACGCCGGTCGCCCTGCTTTTCAGAAGATCTTTCTCGTCGGCATACCGGAACCCTTTCCAGTTCTCGTGCAGGAAAGGCTCTATGATCACCTCTTCCATTTTCAGGGCGGCTTTGTACCGCTCTTCCAGCAGGTCGTTGTAAGCTTTGATACTCTCTTTGATCTCTCCGGCGCTCATGATGCCTTTTTCCTGCAGATGCCCGGCATACAGGTCACGGGGATTGGGATGCCTGCTGATGGCCTTGTAAAGGAGAGGCTGCGTAAAACGGGGTTCGTCCCCCTCGTTGTGGCCGTGCTTGCGGTAGGAGAGGATGTCGATGAAGACATCGCGGTGGAAGGTCTGCCGGAATTCCATCGCCAGGCGTATCACGAAGATCAGCGCTTCCACGTCATCACCGTTCACATGGAAGATCGGGGCTTTGATGATCTTTCCCACGTCGGTGCAATAGGTGCTGGAACGGGCTTCCAGATAGTTGGTGGTGAACCCCACCTGGTTGTTGATGACCAGGTGGATGGTGCCTCCTGTATGGTAAGCCGGCAGCCCGGACATCTGTGTCAGCTCGTATACCACGCCCTGGCCGGCAATGGCAGCATCACCGTGGATCAGGATCGGGGCTATGCGGTTGACATCGCCGTTATAGAACCGTTCGGCTTTGGCCCGTGCCAGACCCTCCACCACAGGACCCACAGACTCCAGGTGGGAGGGGTTGGGTGAGACGCTCAGCCGCACCGAATGGCCTTTATCGGTAGTAATGGTGCTCTCGTGTCCCAGATGGTACTTTACATCGCCAAGGGTAATGCCGCCGGAGTATACTTTGCCGGTGAACTCGGAAAAGATACGCTCATAAGGTTTCCGGAGGATGTTCGCCAGCACATTCAACCGTCCCCGGTGGGACATACCGATCACGAACTCTTCAATGCCCAGTCCGGCACCTTTCTCAATGACTGCATCCAGGGCCGGGATCATGTTCTCGGCCCCCTCCAGAGAAAAACTTTTCTGGCCGGTGAACTTTTTTTGCAGGAACTGCTCAAAACCCACAGCCTGTACCAGATGATGGAAGATGTGCTTCTTCTCCTCAGCCGTGAAAGTGAGGGTGTTTTTCACCGGCTCCATACGTTCCTGCAGCCAGCGTATCATCTCCGGGCTGCGGATGAACATATATTCTGCGCCGATCGAACGGCAATAGGTCTGCTGCAGATGTTCCACGATCTCCCGCAGGGTAACCGCTCCCAGGCCCAGCTCCTGACCCGCCTGGAAAACCGTGTCCAGATCCTCTTCCGAAAGACCGAAATTCTCAAGATCCAGGGTGGGGGTGTACTTGCGGCGTGTACGGACCGGATTCGTCTCCGTAAAAAGATGTCCCCGCTTCCGGTATCCCTCGATGAGATTGATCACGCGGAACTCTTTTTCCATGTTCCCTGCCGGTGCTTCCTCCCCGAAATGTTTCCGCGCAAAATCAAATCCTGCAAAGAACTGGCGCCAGCTCTCCTCCACACTCTCCGGATCCTTTAAATAATCCCGGTACAATCCCTCGATGGTCTCTATCTCTGCGTTGCCTAAAAATGATAAATTATTCATAAGAAATCTTCCCTAAATAATTCCTCAAAACTATAAAATCTTTTTCCTTTTCATGACATAATGCCTGACTTCTTGAAAAAGTATCCGGCCTGCCGGGTGAAAATATAAAAGATCTTCCTTTTTCGTTTCCCGGATTATTGTTAATTGAGGAACAAATCAGGTATTGCAATGGGGGAGAGGAAAGCAGGTCAGAAATATTCCGGGAAGAGGAACCAGGCCACGACCGCGAAGATCAGTACCAGTAAGAGGTAAAGGCCCATGAAGTGTATCGACCGGGAAGCGGCTTTGTGCTTAATGCGGATGGTATGACGGCTGATGCTGCCCTTGATCAGGTTGTCAATACGCAACATAGCGTTTTCATTGTCCGGGATCAGGGCTACAACACCTCTCTCCCGCAGACGGTGATCGGTACTCTCGATCTTTTGCGAGGTGATGACGATCACCTCAAAGCCCGGTGAGATAGCATAAAGACGGTCGAGGAACCGTAGCACATCCTTGATGGGCTCTTCCGCTGTCAGATGACGGTTGGCAACATAAATAAGGATGCGGGGCACGGTCAGGGGAGGCAGCTCCTTTTCCAGATCCGCGAAAAAACGGTGCTCGGAAGTATAGGCTTTGGTAAGGTATTTCTCCGGATTGCTGTACTCCTCCAGGATGTCTTCGTAGTAATGCTTCAGCTCATCAATGATATATATATAGGCTGTTGCTTTGGTCTTTTTTGTGATTACCATGGTTATCCCTGTTTGAAGAGATCAAGTTAACCAATTTTCCGCTTTCCGCAAAAAGCTGTTTACCGGTTACGCACATCCAGGTCCTGCCGGAGGCGCCACTTTCCTTTGTAAAAGAAAAAGCCGTCATAAGAGGAGTCGGGTCCGTAGAACTGGTACATCCCCTGGTACTCGGGGCGGGAGGGCGAGAGATGGTCGAAGACGATCATATCCATCTCTTTGTCATAGTGAAGTAACATGGAGATCTGTGCGTTGAATTCAAAGATGATACGTGTGAGCGTGCTGTCGCCCATGTCAAAGAGGGGAGCTCCGAAACGGACCTGTCCCGTTTTGTCAAAGGTAATGACGTCGATCACCTTGCGGGTGGTCAGGGAGTTGTGCAGGTCGATCCCCAGCACGGTGTACCAGGTGTTTTTCTTCCAGCTGTTCTCCAGGATCCGGTAGTAGAGGGCGCCATACCAGTTGGCGGGGGTGAGCACGGCGGTTTCCGGCCGGGGGATCTCCCGCCCGCGGTCGTGTAGCTCGGTGACCCTGCCGTCCTTCCGGCAGATAAATCCATAGTATCCGTAAGTGCCGTCGGAGAAGGCCAGGTTCCAGTTGATGATCCGGAAGCTGCTGTCGGGAGCATAGAGTTTGCCGGTATATCTCAGTGAGTCGAAAGGATAGAGGTAGGCCTCTTTCGCGGGTAATATCTGCCTGAAAAGGATCCGCACCGAGTCGTTCAGGATGCTTTTCCGGTGATCATCCGGGGTGTTCCTGATCTGCAGATAAAGCCGTGCGATCTTCTGTTCTGCAGCAGGCAGACCGGTCTGTGCCATGATCTTTCTTGCCGGTCTCCCGATCCCGGCCAGCAGAATGAGAATAAGTAATGATATCTTGTATCTCCCTGCCATTATTTCAATGCTTTTTTCCATCCATCCATCTCTTACCTCTAAAGAAGTGTGGAGTGCCTAGAGTTTGGAGTGTGGAGTTGCTTATCTCTTTATCGCTTTATCGCTCTATCGCTCCACGACTCCTTACTCCAACTCATCTCTCATGGCTCATCTCTCTTCTCTCTTGGCTCTTGGCTCTTGATTCTTGCTTCTTGGTTCCTGGTTCATCGATCATCAATCATCCTTCCCCACTTCCTCCAGCGTTTCCAGCAGCAGGTCACATCCTTTTTCCAGCTCTTCGTTGCTGATCGTCAGGGGCGGGGAGATGCGGAAAGCCTCGTCGCGGAAGAGGAACCAGTCGCTGATCACACCTTTTTCCTTGGCCAGGCGCACGGTCCGGTCGGCGAGGGCGGGATCGGTCAGGTCGATGGCGAAGAGCAGGCCGGTGCCTCGTGTCTCCCGGATGAGGGGATGTTTCATCTTCCTGCGGATGATCTTTTCTTTTTCCGGGAGGGTTTTCAGGATGTCCGAGGAGAGCAGGTATTCCCATGCTGCCAGTCCTGCGGCGCAGGAGAGGGGATGGCCGCCGAAAGTGGTGATGTGTCCCAGCTCGGGGTGGTGGGTGAGCGTCTCCATGATCTCCGGCGAGGCGATGAAAGCCCCCAGGGGCAGGCCTCCTCCCATGGCTTTGGCGAGGATGAGTATGTCGGGGGTGACGCCGTATTTCTGAAAGGCAAAGAGTTCGCCCACGCGGCCGAAGCCTGTCTGCACCTCGTCGAAAAGCAGGAGAGTGCCTGTCTCGTCACACCGTTGCCGGAGGGCCTCCAGATATCCCGGGGCGGGCAGGATCACTCCGGCTTCGCCCTGCACCGGTTCCACAAGGACACAGGCGGTCCTGCGGGTGATCAGCTCCAGACCGGCAGGGTCGTTGAAGTCGATCCTCTTCACCCCCGGCACCAGGGGGCGGTAGGCCCGCGTGAGACGGTCGCTGCCCATGACGCTCAGCGCCCCGGCCGTACCACCGTGATAGGCATTGTGGAAGGTGATCACATCATAGCGGCCGGTATAGCGGCGGGCCACTTTCAGGGCTCCTTCGATCGCTTCGCTGCCCGAGGTGACAAAATACACCACACTCAATGAGTCGGGCAGACGGGAGGCCAGGGCAGCAGCATAAGCTGCCTGGGGCTCCTGTTCAAATTCACCGTAGACCATCAGATGGAGATACTTGTCCGTCTGCCGGCGGATGGCCTCTTTTATGGCCGGATGACCGTGACCCAGATTGCTGACGGAGATGCCGGCAACAAAGTCCAGATAACGCCGCCCCTCGTCGTCGGTGATCCATACCCCTTCGGCAGAGGCTGCTTTTATATACAAAGGATCCGGCGATGTCTGGGCGACATGCCGGTTAAAAAGACGATCACGGTCGTTCATGATACCCCCTTTTACATCGTTTTGATCTCTTTCAGCAATCTTTCCCTGTACGACTTGCCTATGGGGAGTTCCTGGGTTTTGTCAGCGAACTTTATGGTGAGGTTCTTTTCCTTGATGGCAGTTACTTTCCGCAGATTGACAATGTAGGAGCGGTGTATGCGCAGGAACTTGTACTTGGGCAGAGTCTGCTCCATTGCCTTCATGGTGAAATGAATGGTATACTTGTCCTTCCGGGTGTTCAGTACCACGTAGTTCTCCAGCGCCTCGATCCAGAGGATGTCGTCATAGGCCAGCTTGATGAGCGTTGAGTTCTTTTTAATGAAGATCTCATCATCGATGCGGTTCACCTCATACAGTTTCTCCATCTTGAAAGCTTTGTCTACGGCCCTGTAAAAACGGGGATAACGGATGGGTTTCAGGAGATAGTCGGTGACATTGAAATCGAATGCCTTGACGGCATATTTATCCTTGGAGGTGGTGATGATCACCTGGGGGGTCAGTTGCAGGCTTTCCAGAAACTCCACGCCCGACATCTGAGGCAGCTCAATGTCCAGAAAGACCAGATCGACCTTGGTGTCCTGACCGAGATGGTTGATCGCATCAATGGCGGAATGAAAAGAGGCTACCAGATCCAGATGATCTGTTTTCCGGATATATTCTTCCAGCACCTTCCTTGAGAGTTCGTCATCTTCTATGATAATACACTTCATTCTGCAGGTTTTTGGTTAAGATCATCTTAAGGGACCACTACAAAAATACGAAAAATGTCTGAAAAAAACGAAATCATCCCCAAACAACATGCATTCGTCACTAACTACATGTCTTCCGTCACTAAGACAGGGAAATTGGTAGTTTGGAGTGTGGAGTTTGGAGTGTGGAGTTGGTAGTTTTGAGTTTTGAGTATCGAGTTCATAGTTCATAGTTCGTAGTTCATAGTTCATAGTTCATAGTTGGTGGTTGGTGGTTGCATTCGAGCTTCAAGCTTCAAGCTTCAAGCTTCGAGCTTCGAGCTTCCTTTTGCCTTCTGCCTTATTACTTATTACTTTTCCTTCTCCTCCCACTTCCGTATGATCTGTTCGGAGGATTTGATGCTGTTTTTGAGCCATTCCAGGTAGATGGCCTCTTTTTCTTCGGGGGAGAGCTGCCAGCCTTTGGTTTTATGCAGCCGAAAGACCAGATGGCTGAGGATGATCCCCGCAGATACGGAGATGTTGAAGCTTTCTGTGAACCCGTACATGGGGATGACCAGTTTTTCGTCGGCCAGGGAGACGGCTGTTTCGGTGAGGCCGGTGAGCTCTGTGCCGAAGAGGAGGGCTGCTTTTCCTGCAGCGAGATCGAATGTTTCCAGGGGGGTGGCGTCTTCTCCCGGCACGGTGGCAACGATCCGGTATCCCTGCTCTTTCAGCGTATGGATTGCAGCGGTGGTGTTGTCTTCCCTGTTGTTGTATTTAATAAGGTTAAGCCATTTGGATGAGCCCAGGGCGATGTCGGGGTTGACCGTATATTGGTTCCTGTTCTCAATGATGTGAACATCCTGGATGCCGAAACATTCGCAACTGCGCAGGACGGCACTGGCATTGTGCGGCTGGTAAAGGTCTTCCAGCACCACGGTCAGATAGCGCGTGCGCTGGTCCAGTACCCGGCGGAAAAGCGCTCTTCTGCGTTCGGTGAGGAAGCTTTCCAGGTAAACGATCAGGTCTTTTTCCATCAGGGGATAAAAATAAAAAAAGGAGCACGAAGTGCTCCTTTTTGGATTCTTTTTTGATCTTTTACTTGACCTTGGATGAAAGTTCACTACCGGCCTTGAACTTAACGACCTTTTTGGCAGCGATCTTGATGGGCTGTCCTGTCTGCGGGTTACGGCCCGTTCTTGCTCCTCTTTCACTTACGGAGAAGGAACCAAAACCTACCAAAGCAACACGATCACCTTTTTTGAGGGCATCACTTGTGGTGTCTACGAAAGCATCCAGAGCTTTTTTTGCGTCAGCTTTTGACAAACCGGCTTTGCTGGCAATTGCATCGATCAATTCAGCTTTGTTCATAATGTAAAATTTTTTAGGGTTAGTACTAAAAAAATAACTTTTATTACCACAAATATAATGGAAATCTCATTTTTTCCAAATTAAAAATGCTAAAAAAACTCAATAATGATGCAGGTTTCAGGAGTTATTCACACCTATTTTTGGGGTGTCCGTGATGCAATATGTTGATATGTCGCATGTTATGGGGATCGTACTGACTCCGGGAGATTTTTTCAACAATCTGTAATTTTTTCTGAAACTTAGGCCTGTAAAGGGAAAGAGAAAGGAAGAGGGAATGATGGAATGATGGAAAAATGCAATAATGGGAAAACGAAGAAGAGATGCCTGCCGGCAGGCAGGAAAGTAATAAGGCAAAAGGCATCCGCCTACGCCTGCGGCTACGTCGGACGAGGAAAGGCATAAGGAAGTAAAAAGGACTAAGGTCGAAAAATGGGAAAGTAAGCGATGAGTTGATGATCAGGGAGAGATAAACCCAAAATCAGCAATAGAAAATCGCAAGCGCTTTTCATTGC
>JALVJE010000080.1 GCA_027028505.1 Bacteroidales bacterium | reverse complement strand
GGTTAACCCCGATTTAGGAGTTCACGGTTTTGGTAATAACCAAAACCGATGAAATCCTTGATCGATCAGCAATGAAAAGCGCTTGCGTTTTTCTATTGCTGATTTTGGGTTTAAAGCAGTTTGTGTCCAAAAGACTTTTATTTCCACGTGTCAATGTCTTTTAGTATTTCTCCGGCATTAAATAATCTGTTATTCAATGAATCATCTTCTGCCTGGTCTATCAAGGTATCAAATTCTTCCATAGTCATTTGAGAGAATTCTTCTTCCATTCCCTTTTTCTTTTCCTGGGGAAGGATCTTCTCAAGTTTCTCTATTATTTTTTCATTCTTCAGCCTTAGAACTTCTTGAATGAATTGTATCTTTCTTGTTTGTAAGTCCGTAATCTCTGCACTTATACAAATATACCAAAAAAATTTATTTGGTTCTTTTCTCAGCCTGGCACATAACTCCAGTTATCTGTGACTGCAAAACCTATAGATGACCTATTGGGATGAGAAAAATAAACTTTTATTTTAAAAACAATTTGCAGTAGAATGTATTGAGGTGTAGGGATATAGCCGTTTAAAAACGGATATATACGTTTACATGCGTAAACAAACGTAAAATATACGACTATTTTTTGGCGGGCTCCCGATCTTTGATCCGAAAGTTTTGCGATCGTAGAACAAGCGAGTTTAAATTTTAGGTGTTTAATCAAAATTTTTGAGTCATGAGAAATTTAAGGAACAAAGTAAACCTGATCGGGCATCTGGGAGTGGATCCCAAGGTAACGGATATGCCGGGCGGCCGCAAAATGGCAAAATTCACCCTGGCTACAAATGATATCTATCGCAACGCCCAGGGCGAAAAAGTGGTGGATACCCAGTGGCACAATATCGTGACCTGGGGCAGCAATGCCGCCTTTGCCGAGAAATATCTTAAAAAAGGTATGGAGATCACCGTCGAGGGACGCCTTACCCATCGCAAATATGAGGATAAAAAAGGAGAGAAAAGGTACTTTACCGAGGTGGTAGTAGACAATATCCTCATCCTGCGTGGCAACCGGCAGCAGACAGCTGTCGAGGCCTGATACCGGTATCCCCGCAGCCGGCCGGCAGGACCGGTTCGCTGCGGGGATGCTTCCCCTGAGCATGCCCGGTAACCGGGATCGTGGCAGGCGTGCGAACAGCTCAGATAAAGATCTGGCCGTTCTTTATTATACGTTCTTTGACAGACTGTAGAGGAAAAAACATTAAGGGGGGATGCCGGCAGGGTTCTATTTTTTTTCGCTACCTACCTTCATCCCAGATCACGCATTAGGAAGCAAAGAATTAGCTGAACTAATGCGTTTAGCTGGGATAACTTGGCGCAGCGATCTCATGAGCGTAGCGAATAATCCCGATTCAGGAGTTCACGATTTTGCTTCACTAAAACCGATGAGATCCTCGATCGATCAGCAATGAAAAACACTTGCGATTTTCTCTTGTTGTATTGGAGATTATGCTTACCGGGGCAAGGTCCCGGAGTGATTGCGTAGCGGTCTTACCGATCGCTGATGCTGGCCGGGATGTAATGACGGGATAAACGACACCACGGTCCAATATCCCATTAATATGGGATGGTTTGATATCCGGAAGACAGCTACCTTGATCCCGGGTCATCCATGTCCTGACAGGCAAAGAACCGTTTTGGGCAGGCAGGCTGAGTCCACTTTGGAGTACAGTAACAAATTAAATTGTCATGAACACAACTGAACGTTTCTCCCTGATTATTGTATCCATGATCATCTCAGTCACTGTTCTGTTAGTGTATGGGGGAGTGGCCCGGGCGGGTGAGCCTGCTCATGCCTCGCCTCCTGTGGTGCAGGAAGCTGATATCGGTCCCGCGGGTGGCAGGATCGCATTGACCGACAACGCCGGGAATGTCATCGAACTGTTGATCCCTACCGGAGCGCTGAAGGATACGATCGGCGTTACCCTGACGGCTCCCGGTGAGACGATCAGGAATCCGATCGGTAAAAATGTTTTACACGGTTTCCGAATTGAACCTGAAAACCTCCTGCTCAACCAGCCGGCAGTGATCAGGATCACTTTCCCTGCTTCGGTTACGGGTATAGATAAGATATGTGCTTTTTGTATCATACGTGATGATTTTGTCCTTCCGCTGGCAGATATGAAAACCGGATCCCAAACCGTGGAAGGCAGGATCTATTTCTTCGGTAAATATGCTGCGGGGATCCCTGCCTACGGGGAGATCCTTGTACAGATCAGCAAAGCGAAAGAGGGAAACCTCTCCACCGTTGGTAGAACGCGCTCGGTAGTCCCCGGCTCCTCCGGGGCAGGGAACTGTCCTCCTCTGGGATTTGGCTGGGAAGGCACGGAGAGCTCGTTGCACGGATTGCTGGAGTGGGCGGGAATGCTGTCTGCGTTGGGACATGATGATGAAGCGGCCCAGGCCATACACGCTACTGAAAAACTTGCTGAAAATGCTATTAAGGACTTTCTCAGTATGGATGTCCCCTATTATCCCTGCGGTAAGTACACCCGTGCAGCATGGGAGTACTTTGAGATGTCCAAGCTGTTCGAGATCTCCCCAGAGGTAAGGGATGCCATTGAGAAGCACGCCATGGAGATCGCTGACCGATGTGCCATCCAGTTTACCATAGAGATCGACCGGGAAATAGAAAAAAACAGCAATGAGAAAGAACATAGCAAAGCGTATGGGGTGGTCACCGGAAGTATAAAATGGAGCGACTTCTCGGATGGGGAGGCCCCCGCAACAGGACATGGAGCTCTCAGCTATAGCTATGACTATAGTTGGGTGTATAACAATGCACTCAAATACAAATCTACTGTGAAAGCCAATGGAACCATCGGAGTGACGGCCGATGGTAGAACGGTCGTAAAAACTGCATCCACAGGAGAGGTTATTATACGATTGAACGTCAGTCTCCATTTTAAGGATGATATAAAAGGTACGGTATGCGATACAAAGTATAAAGAGAAGCCCTGTCAGGATACCGAATCACATAAGGAATGGAATGAAACTGCCGATTTTCTCTTTGTGGATGGGGCTAAATTCGGCTATGAGCAGAAAACAAAATATGGCTTTGTCAGAAATATGATGACCTTGCGTATTATACGTATGGACCAACAGGACGATCCCGATATCTGTTATTGATGCATTCCTGAAGGGTCACAACCCCCAATCCCGGGAAACAGATAATCTCCGGTCTTCAGCACTACGAGCTATGAGCAATGAGCTATGAGCTACGAGCAATGAGCAATGAGCAATGAGCTACGAGTTACGAGTTACGAGTTACGAACCACGAACCACAAACCCCGAACCACGAACCCCTGTCCTCTCACCATTTCCACCCGAATCCTGTCGAAAAGGTGTAGTCGTTGCGGGAAGCGCCTGTGGCAGGACGGTTGTCAAAATTGTGTGTGCCCCCCAGAGAAATATAGAAATCCAGGGGCAGATCATATTTTACACTGATCTCCAGAGTGGTACGTACCCTTCCCCATTCTGTCAGACCGGGGAAGCAGGCAAAAGTGGTGTTGAGCGAGAGATCGCCGATATCAAAGAGGTTCAGATTCATTTTTGCCATGGCCTCGATACTCTTCTTGTTGTTGGTATCCTCATAATAATTTTCATTGTTGAAGGAGAACCCCCCACCAAGTCCCCAGTAGGCCTCGTTGGTGTGCAGCAGGTAATATCCCACCCCCAGGTTGCCGTTGGTACGGAGGTTGATCTTCTGCTCCGAACTGGAGAAAAAAGTGATATCCGTGATCGTGAACCAGTCATGAGGCAGATAATAATTATAGGAAAGGTTCCCATCCAGCTTGCTGATATCATTGATACTGTCCTGATGGGAGAAGATCATGTTCAGAGATCCGTCGAGGAGCCATTTTTTTGCACGGTAACCAGAATTGAGCTGCATGTCCAGTTGCCGGAAATGATTGGCACGCGTAAGACTGAACCCTATCCCCATATTCCCGTACAAACGGCTCAGGAAGTTCTCTTCCACCGGCCGCATCTCTACAATGTCCATAAGGGCTACTTCGGTATTCTTATTGAATCCCTGCCGGATATAAGTCTTCCCGTTGCGTTCGGTCTCTACCCTGCCCAGATACCTCCTGCCGTCGGTGAGCGTGATCAGAAAGGTGGTAAGCGTGCGTATGGACTCCACACCATCCCACTCAATCTGGAAATCAGACTTGCTGTAATCCGTCTCGATCTCGACAATGCCGCGGTTCATCAGCTTGATCTCCCCGGCAATAACATCCCGGTTGCTCAGCACAAGGGTGTCCTGGGCCCGCCCTGTCAGAGGGAGCAGGAGTAAGGCGACAAAAAACAGGAAGACAGGTCTCATAGGGGATGGGATGAGTAAGAAAATCCGCTTCTTCAGGATCCAAATATATGCAAATAATTCCTTTTTTTGCTGAATGTGCGTGGAAACGGGTCAGTCAAAGAGTGTTATGGAAACCGTTTTATCAGAGTCCAGCAGGAATTTTGTCTTTTCGAAAGAGGGTGCCGAAAGGTGGGGTTTGATATTGTTCGAAAACCCATAAGGCTCTTTCGGGATCCCCAGTATATTCTTGTTGATCTTACCGTCGGAGTTCCGGTCCTGAAAAACAGCCAGGGCATACTCCCCGGGAGGAAGCCCGCGAAACGTGTACTGAAAGATCTTCCCTGTGACCTTCCTGATCACCAGCTTGTATTGCTTGTCAACCTTCGGAAAGTTTTCCGCTTTGTTGTACAGACCCAGCTGCATCTCACCTTTTACCTCCCTGATATTATCTATCCTGACCGTGAGGTTGCAGCTGTTTACCTGATCCCCCACCACCTGGCTCCTGGCTGGGGTGGATACCAGGAACAGGGAGGTCATCAGGGCCAGTACTACGATCTTTTTGTTCATATATTGTAACTTATCAGATTAAAATGGTCTGCTCAGCTTCCTTTTCTCAACAAAATTCGTACAGATCAGTGTCCGGGATGTTACCTGCTCACCTGGTAGCGGTCCTTCGATCTGCACTCCTTCAATATGTCACTGTTATTCAGTGCTATACAAAGAAGCTATGTTGATAACTACGTAGGTAACTACGTAGTTACCTACGTAGTTGGGAATTTGTAAGATATTAAATATTAGATAAATATGACTATGTTTCTCAAAAAGTTAAAATGTACTTTTTAAAACTTATTGTATTCCTTCCGGGTGTAACTTACCTGTAACCCGGATCATTTATCGATCTTCAGACGTTCTTTGAAAGGCAGAAATGTCATGAAATCAGCATGATGTACGATGTAAGCCTCGGTGCTCCTTTTCACAAGGTTGCCTTCGCTGGCATGGGCAGCGATGATATGACATACCTCGGGAGGTACGCCGCACTCTTCGGCGAGGGAGACGCCCGAAAAGGGATGGCGCAGGTATTTACCGTAGGTGCCCTGAACGGCTTGGCCGTCGGCGTCCAGCTCGTATTCGAGGAGCTTCCCCACGTCGGCCAGAATAGCTCCGGCAATGAGTACATCCATATCTACCGGCAGCTCATCGCCAAAAAACTCACGGATCTTTTCACCACTCTCGCGGGCGATGTGGACCACGGCCCGTTTGTGGGCCATGAAACTGACCTTCATATCAGGACCCGCCAGCAGAGTAAAAGGGATGCGCTGCAGGTCGTCGGGGCTGAGGACGCTGCGCTCCAGGGCCAGACGCCAGGTGGCAGCGGTCTGCTCCCGAAGCGCTTCATCCTCTATCCAGGCCAGCTCGGGCCAGAGATCATAAACTTCATCTTTATCTTTTTTCATGGCAGAACATTTTTACAATTGAACAGTTCTTTGTTGACTCTTTGGGCGAAGGTATTCAACCCCCGTCAATCTTTCAGTTTGCGGATGATCTCGTCGGTCATCTGTTGCGTGGAAGCCGCGCCTTTTTCGATCACGTCCGGACTGCCGGGCATCTTGAGCATGTCATAAGTACGTACTTTGCCCTCGGCGATCACGGTGGCGATGGCGCGGCGTATCCGTGCAGCGGTCTCCGTCTCGCCGAGGAAATCCAGCATCATGCAGGCCGACTCGATCATGGCAATGGGATTGACGATAGAGACAGGGTAGTCCGCATACTTGGGTGCCGAGCCGTGGGTGGGCTCGAAGATCCCGATGCCTTCACTGTTGAACTGGGCGCTGCAGGCAAAGCCAAGACCGCCGATGAGGCCGGCAAAGCCGTCGGAGACAATGTCGCCGAACATATTGCCTGCGACGATGACGCCGTAATGCTCGGGGTTCTTGGTAAGCCACATCATCTGAGCGTCGATGTTGGTGTTCCACAGTTCGATCTCCGGAAAATCGGCGGCCCTGATCTCCTTGGCCAGACGGTACATCATGCCGGAGGTCTCCCGGATGACATTGGGCTTCTCGGCCAGGGTCACCGAGCGGTAGCCTTTGTCACGGGCATACTCAAAGGCGGCCCGGAGGATCCTTTCCGTGGCCCGGCGGGAGAAAATACGGGTGGAGACGGAGAGCTCCTCCTTCGGCACATGCCCGAAGTTCTTTACGAATTTCGGATGGGTCATGAGCGCTTTGTACACCTCCTCCGGCGGATCGGTCCATTCCACTCCGCCGTACAACCCTTCGGTGTTCTGCCGGAAGATGACCACATCGATCTCCGGTTCTTCAATGATACCTCCGGGGCCGCGCCGGATAAAATTTAAGGGATTGCCCTTGTAGCTGTGGCAGGGACGTATGCTGACATCCAGGTTGAAATGCTGCCGCAGTCCTACGATAGGACTGGAATATACCAGACCTTTTCCCTGCAGGGAAGGGTCCAGCTCGCGGGCAGCCTCCTCCTTGGGTTTGGAGGTGATAGCTCCGAAAAGTCCTGTTTTATATTTTGCGATCAGATCCAGGGTCCTTTGCGGTAAGGGGTTCCCCTCCCTGCGCCAGAATTCCCATCCTATGTCCGCATGGACATATTCGGCATCGAACCCTGCCGCTTCAAGTACCCGAAGACTCTCCTTCAGAACAATGTTCCCGATGCCGTCGCCGGGCATGGTAACGATCGTGTGTCTGGCCATATCTGTATATTTTTATGGTTAATGATACCGTAAAATTAAAAAAAGAAAAATATCACAAAACAGTGTTATGGAACATACCCCGGTAACGAATTAATTTATGTAATTTTGCGGCCTGGCCGGATGGCCGGAACCTGACCAGTCACATGGAACGAGAGAGATGAAAATAAAAGATATTGATGACTTACTGATCTGGAAATATTTTGACGAGATCACGGCCATTCCCCGGCCGTCCAAAAGGGAGGAAAAGATACGGGAATATCTGGAGAGCTTTGCCGGATCGCACGGGCTGGAGACTCTTACCGATGAGGTGGGCAACGTACTGATCCGTAAACCGGCCACCCCGGGATATGAGGATCATACACCCGTGATCCTGCAGAGCCATATGGACATGGTCTGTGCCGTGGATCCGGGCAGGTCATTTGATTGTGATCATGACCCGGTGCCGGCTTATGTCGACGGTGAATGGATCCGTTCGGAGGGGACGACCCTGGGGGCAGACGATGGTATCGGGGTGGCAGCTGCCCTGGCTGTGCTTACTTCGGAGGATGTGGTACATCCCCCTCTCGAGGCGCTGTTTACGGTCGATGAAGAATCCGGAATGACAGGGGCCCGTAACCTGCGAAGCGGATGGCTGCAGGGGAAGATCCTGATCAACCTCGACTCGGAGGATGAGGGAGAGCTCTTTATCGGTTGTGCCGGGGGACAGGATACTACTGCTGCTTTTCACATGTATTTTGAACCTGTGCCGGATAATATGGCAGCCTACCGGTTAAATATAGAAGGACTTACCGGAGGACATTCGGGCGATGAGATACACAAGGGCCGGGCCAATGCCATCAAGCTGGCGGCACGGTTACTCTGGACCCTTACCAGCGATCTGGAAATACGGCTTTCATACCTCACGGGCGGGACCTTACGCAATGCCATACCGCCGGAAGCCGAAGCGGTCTTTGTGGTGATGGAGAACAAACGGGCGGAGGTGGAACATCTCTTCCACCAATTTGAAGAGGTTATGAAAAAAGAATATGAACATACCGACCCGTCGATGAAGATCGGCCTAACCGAAACAGACCTGCCTGCCGAGGTGATGCCGGAGACCAAACAAAGAGATTTGCTTTTGTCGCTTTACGGATGCTGGCACGGGGTTTTTTCCTGGAGCCCGGCGATCTCCGGTTTGGTGCAGACCTCCACCAATCTGGCAACGGTTCGCCAGGAAACAGGAAGGGTGATCGTCGGTACCAACCAGCGCAGTTCGCTGGAGTCGGAGAAAGAGTATATCTCGGAAACCGTGGCCAGCGTTTTCAGACTGGCAGGAGCCGAGGTAACATACAGCGACAGCTATCCCGGCTGGACACCCAATCCCGATTCACCGGTGTTGCATATCACCCGCGAGAGCTATAAAACACTCTTCGGCCAGGATCCTGCCGTAAAGGCCATTCATGCAGGACTGGAGTGCGGTCTTTTCCTGGAGGCTTATCCTGAAATGGATATGATCTCCTTCGGCCCCACGATCCGCGGAGCCCATACGCCCGAGGAGAAACTGAACATCCCCAGCACCCGTAAGTTCTGGCAGTTACTCACAGATGTGCTGAAGAGGATATGATCTTGTACTGCGGGCCCTTCTATTCTTCCAGCGGCTCAAAATCTTCCTTGGTAACCCCACATTCAGGACAGGTCCAGTCGTCGGGAAGATCTTCAAAAGGAGTGCCGGGGGCGACCCCGCTGTCGGGATCCCCTTTCTCGGGATCATAGATATAACCGCATACGGTGCATTCGTACTTTTTCATAGTAAAAATGATTTTTGTAAAAAATATGCGGAAAGATACGTATTTTTGCGATTCCGGTTTAAAAAAAATCTAATTTGCGTGCATGCCTGAGCATGAGGACGGACATAAGATCGCTGCTTTACTGGATGCTCTGCAGATAGTTACCCTGGAGGACCTCACGGGGAACCTGCAGGACCGGTATGATGAAAAATACATCCTGCCTGAGCCGTTATATGGTGATTTTCTGGAACAGCTCGGGGAATATTACCGGGTGCTGGAGGTGGATGGTGTGAGAGACTACAGATATGTCTCCAGTTACCTGGATCTGCCGGGGTTCCCCATGTACCTGGCCCATCACAACGGTAAGAAAAACCGTTACAAGGTGCGTTACAGGAGGTATGTCGGTTCAGGGAAGGTCTATCTGGAAGTGAAACACAAGATCAACAAAGGCAAGACGCTGAAAAGCCGCATGGAGGTGGAACGCGAAAAAAATGAGCCGGAGGGCGAAGAAATACCCTTCCTCAGGGAGAAAACCCCTTACGATCCTTTGATGATGCGGCAGGTACTGCAGGTTTCTTTTACGCGCATCACCCTGGCCGCTCCCGATGGGAGAGAGCGGATCACTTATGATCATTCCCTCCGTTTCAGAGCGGGGGAACAGGAAAAGGACCTTCCGGGACTGGGGGTGCTCGAAATAAAACATTCCGGCCGGAAGAACCTCTCACCGATGACCCGTCTGCTTAACCGCTACAGGATCTTCCCACAAGGATTTAGTAAATATTGCACCGGTATTTTGTTATTTTATCCCGGTGTGAAATACAACAGGTTCAAACCTATGCTTAAACTGATAAAAGAAAATTATTATGGTGTTAATGCAGATCTTGCAGGTAGCCGCTGAGGAACCGGTACGTTTCCTTGGCATCAAGCTGATCAATCCGGACGATTTCTTCGAGCTGATCTTTCGTTTTTCTTTCAACCTGTTGGTAATTTATGTCCTGGTGAGACATATCTATTTTCCGATAGCGCGACGCAAGGAGTATTACTTTAACTACATGCTCATCGGGGTGATCCTTTTCCTGATGACCTATATGCTGATCAATGTGAAGGATCTGTCGGTGGGGGTGGCCCTGGGCCTTTTTGCTCTGTTCGGCATCCTGCGTTTCCGTACCGCCCAGATCCCCATCAAGGAGATGACCTATCTGTTCCTGGTGATCGGTCTCTCCGTGGTCAATGCATTGGTCACCAAAAAGATCAGCTATGCGGAGATCTTTTTTATCAACCTGATCGTGTTGGCTGCTGCCTGGTATGGCGAACGTTTCTGGTTCTCCTCCCGTCTGAGCCGTAAGACCATCACCTACGACAAGATCGAACTGATCAAACCGGAACACCGCGAAGAACTGATGGCGGATCTGAAAGAACGGACGGGTCTGGATATCACCCGCATTGAGATAGGGAAGATCGATCTGCTGCGGGATGTGGCGCAGATCCGTATTTTTTACACGCATCAGGAGAATGCGCCTTTTGTCGAAGAGGATGATGGATTTAACAACGATGAGTGATATGTTAACCTAATTATGACGCATCCATTACACCTTTTACCTTCGAGCTATCTCAGTCTCATTCAAGAAATGCTTGAAAGTGTGAAACTTTGCCTTTAAAACCTCAAACTTCAAACTTCAAACAGTCCTTTTTGCGCTTTGTTTTGCAGTTCTTTGCGTGAAGCCTTTCTGTACTGAATTACAGGTTGTTACGCTAAGCTTCGCAAAGAATCCGCAGAGTCTCGCAAAGACAATTTAACTTTTAATCCCGAAAAACAGCAAATCTTGATTTGCGTAGTTTTTCGAGGATCCCCGCCCGGATGACCCGGTCGGACGGGCTCGCAATTTTAACGAGATCAAGTTCTCGAGAATTGCGGGACTTTAGCTCACTTTTAACTTTTAACTCCACACTCGTAACTCCACACTCCACACTTTTTTATGGTACCAGGAGGGCAGGCAGACTATGTTGTAATGCGTTGTTTTAAGGTTGACTTAACACCAGGTAACAACAGCATGGCATCCCCGTAACTGAGAAAACGGTAATCCGTCTGCAAAGCGTGCTCATAGATATTTTTCCAATCATCGCCGGTGAAAGCTGCAATAAGCAGTAGCAGCGTGCTCCGGGGCATGTGGAAATTGGTGATCATCCCCCTGACAAAGCGAAAACGATAGCCGGGAACGATCATGAGCTGTGTGGCCCCGTAAATCGTGTCCGTAGCTTCCCTGTCCATGTATGAGAGCAGCACCTCTGCGGCCTCCGCGGGGGAGAGCGTTTCCTCCCGGCGGTAGGGATCCCACTGGCCGACATGCAAAGGTTTTCCTCCGCCGTAGCGGCGATCGCGGATCCCGGTGGCCAGCCAGTAAAGGCTCTCAAGTGTGCGCACTGACGTGGTGCCCACGGCCACAACAGACGCTGGGTGTGCCTGCAAATGTTCCAGGAGGGAGCGGGAGACCGAGAAATGTTCGGTGTGCATGATATGATCGCCGATGTTGCCGGCGTCGATGGGCTTGAACGTGCCGGCGCCCACGTGCAGTGTAACTTCGAGGAGACGTCCCTGTGCACGGAAGTGTTCCAGCATTTCAGGAGTGAAATGAAGCCCGGCGGTGGGAGCCGCCACCGAGCCGTCGCGGACAGCATAGACGGTCTGATAATCCGTCAGGTCAGAAGACTCGCTCTCCCGTTTCAGGTAGGGGGGGATGGGTATGTTGCCGGCAGCATCCAGCAGTTGACCGAAGGAGATATCCTTGCGGTCCCAGGCGAAACGGATCCGCACACTGTTGCCGGTGCGTTCCGTTCTGGTGGCTGTGAGACGGACATCCTCGCCGCCCAGGGGGATCACAGCGGTCAGATCACCTTCCTTCCATTTTTTGATGTTGCCCACCAGGCACTCCCACACCACCGGCCCGGCAGAAGCGAACACCTGCTCATAGGAAGCAGGCATTACGGGTTCGAGACAGAAGATTTCGATCCGTGCGCCGGTAGGCTTGCGGAAAAAGAGACGGGCCCGGATCACTTTGGTATTGTTGACCACCAGCAGATCGTCCGGCTGCAGCAGATGCTCCAGATCGCGGAAGATATGATCGCTGATATCACCGTCCCGGTATACAAGGAGTTTTGCCTCGTCCCGGCGCGGCAACGGGTACCGGGCGATCCGCTCGTCGGGAAGGTGATAGGTGTACTGATCCGGGTCAATTTCGGGAATGCTCATCTGCCGCCGGTGAATGAGATCATGATTATTCTTTTCCAATGCCTAAGGGAGCGCAAATTTACGTAATTTTGCAAAAAAGAAGGAAACGATGAAGTTCAGACCAGGAGACAAGGTGAAGTTCAAGGATGAGCCCGGTATGGGCATCGTCACGCGGATCGATGCAAAAGGAATGGTATACGTGGAAACAGAGGATGGTTTTGAGCGGCCTGTATACCCTGCCGATCTTATGCATACGGAGATGTTCTCCCAGGGAGAACCTTCTGTTACACATACTGAAGAGGAGGATGCTACCGGCGGGGCCTCCGCACCTTTATCGCCGGTACAAAACGAGGAGGATAACGCTCCCCCTGTGGGAGGAGAGGATACGGCCTTTTTTGTGGGTGTGGTGCAGAGAGAGGAGAAATTTGCCTTTTACCTGATCAATGACAGCGAATATGATCTCTTCTTTACTTTCGGGCGGTGGGAGAAAGATGGCGGGGCCCGTCTTCTGGAACGGGGAGAGCTGGAAGCCGGCACCAAATACCTGCTGGCAGAGTTACTGCCTGAGGGAGAACAGCTCTTTTTTGTCCAGGGTCTTCTCTATGCAGGCAGGCGTTTTGTGCCCCGGCCCCCCTTCGACAAACAGATCCCTTTTGGGGTGAACGCTATCCCGCGGGCCCGGGAGTTCAGAGACAATCCTTTCTTTGATGAAAAGGCCTGGCTGATCTCCCTCATGCCTGCCCGTGTGACGGAACCGCAGATAGCTGAAGAAAAGAAAAAAGAGATCCTGAAAAGCAAAGGAGATATGAAACCGCAGCGCCGGAAAATGATGATCCGCCCGGGCATCACCGGACATGAACCGGTGGAGGAGGTGGACCTGCACATTGAAGAGATCGTGGAGGACAAGGAGGGGATGTCCAACGGGGAGATCCTGGAAGTGCAGCTGGCTCGTTTCGAAACGGCCCTGGAGGGCGCCATCCGCAACCACCAGAAAAAGATCGTCTTCATTCATGGCCTGGGGCAGGGAAAATTGAAGAACGAGGTACGCAAAAGACTCGAAAAAAGAAAGATCCCTTATCAGGATGCTCCTTTCAAAGAATATGGCTACGGCGCCACGCTGGTACTGCTTAAATGATTGAATGAGTGAATGAATGAATGATTGAGTGGATGAGTGAATGCTTTGCCCGACGAAGTCCCGGTACCGTGACGAAGGCGGGATTGATTGATTGATTGAGTGAGTGAAAAAACACACACCACAAAAACCTGAAACCTGAAATCCCGAAAAACAGCAAATGCCGCAAGCGAGCATTTGCGTAGTTTTTCGAGGATCCTCGCAATTCTAACGAGATCTGATCTCGAGAATTGCGGGACCTGAAACTTACAGCGTACAGACGCAATTCATTGCGTCTCCAAACGCAGCCGTCAGGCTGCATCAAACCACAAACCCTCACCCAATATACTCCTGCCGGTGCACAAGGAAATACATATCCTCTTTGAGGGGGAGGTATCCCATGTCGTAGCAAAAAATATAGCGGTTGCCGGTGCGGGTCTCGTAGATATTGGTGTGGTAGTTGAAGTTATATCCCTTTGACAACAGTGTTTCTTTATGGACTTTTGCCTTGCCGTGAGGGTTGAGGTCGGCCAGGATATTGCGGTTCTTTTTCAGGATGGCGTTGATGCGACGGAGGTAGCTGTTCGCTTCAGCATGCAGGCGGTTGTGGTAGGTGGTGCGGCACTGGTCGGAGCAGAACTTCTTATCCGCACGGCCGTGAAGAGGCTCGCCGCATTCCAGACAATAGCGTGTTTCCATGATAAAAGGCCTTAGATCATATAAAGATAAATTTTTATCCCAGATTACGCATTAGGAAGCTAAAAAATAGCTGAACTAATGCGTTAGCTGGGGTTAACCCCGATCTAGGAGTTCACGGTTTTGGTGAATAACCAAAACCGATGAAATCCTTAATCGATCA
>JALVJE010000079.1 GCA_027028505.1 Bacteroidales bacterium | reverse complement strand
TAATCCCGGTATTTTTCCAGCACCTGCGGGAAATCGCGGAAGAGGATGTTGATGTTCAGCAGTAGATCGTCGAAGTCCATGGCATCCGCTTTCTTGCAACGCCGGGCGTAGATCTTGTAGATCTCGCCCATGCGCTCCATCTTGTTGCGTGCATCACGCTGGGTGATCTCGGGGATGGTCCCATATACCTGGGCCGTGATGAGCATGTTCTTGGCCCACGAGATCTTGCCGTGTACGGTGGCAGGTTTGTAGACCTTGTCGTCGAGGCGGAGCTCTTTGATGATCGTTTTGAGCAGGTTGCGCGAGTCGGTGGTATCGTAAATACTGTAGCTGGATTTATATCCCAGCAGATGGCCTTCGCTGCGCAGAATACGGGCGAAGATAGAGTGGAAAGTGCCCATCCACAGGTAGCGGGCCTGCTCTTCTCCCACCAGCCGGCGGATGCGTTCCCGCATCTCCCGGGCCGCTTTGTTGGTGAAGGTGAGGGCCAGGATCCTGCTCGCCTTAACGCCCTGTGTCAGGAGATAAGCGATGCGGTAGGTGAGTACGCGTGTCTTGCCGGATCCAGCGCCGGCAATGATAAGCGACGGCCCCTCGGTGTGCCGGACAGCCTCCCGCTGGGCCTCATTGAGATCATTCAGAAAATCTTTGTCCATGAGCGAAATTGAAACCTCAAAAATATATATAGTTTGGCAAAAATATCTTTCCGTTGTCAGGTTTCTTTGGGGAAGTTATGAACAAGGAAAGTTCACGATTCAAAGTTCATAGTTCAAAGTTCATAGTTCATAGTTGACCCGGCACCAAGTACCCCCGCCCGCCCGCCTGAACGAATTCATTCGGGCAGGGCTGACGCCAGTCGGACGGGCTGGACCTTGAACCTAAATAAAGAAGATTTCCTCTTTTTGAATGCCGGATAAAATATTTTCCGTTATTTTCGTTCTCTAAATAAATCGTCATCATCGGTAAATCTGTATTTTAGTATTTTATTGTCAGTGATATTGGAAAAGAAGAACAACATAACGATCACACATTGTTTTGGGGCGCTCTTTTTTTCGCTCCTTTTTTTGTTCACCGGCGGTAAGGTTTTCTCCCAGATCACCGGCAACGGATATTCGGCGGTGGATACGGCCCGTTATCCTTCGGATACGCTGGGGCTGCGGAGAGATCCTGTCTTTGTCTGGTGCGGTACCGATGATCCGTCGGTACGGGGCTCGCTGACGGCTGAGCCTCCGGGAGGTGTGGCAGGATGGGATTTTACCTGGCTGATGTACGATCCGGTCACCTTTTCTTATGATTCGGTGGTAAAGAGTGAAAGTGGCGTGGAACGATCCACCGCCGAAGGCCTCAACAGCGGCGGTTATGCTGTGCGCATCCGTGATGCCGCCTCCCTCGACACTTTTTTCTACGCCTGGGTGATGGTGGATACCCCCTATGTGTCGATCGCCATACAGCAGAACAAATGCAAGCGCCTGGCTCTCTCACGGGAGATGTCCGTGACACCTTTTTATTATTATGACCCGGCCGATTCGTCTGCCATACCGCTTACCAACGGTCTGGATGTTCTCTGGTCCTCTAACCCCCAGTCTGCCATCCCTTATCCGGATATCGATGAAAACCCCAAGACCACTTATGCTCCTCCCTATGAGGATACGTGGTATTATCTGACCGTGACAGACAGTTTTGGCTGTACGAACAAAGCGGAGGTTTTTGTGGAGACGATCCAGGTAAAGGCTGATTTCGAGGTGGATCCTGAGAAAGGGGAAGCGCCGCTGGAAGTGAATTTCAACAACAAATCGCTCAATGCGGAATCCTATTTCTGGGATTTCGGGGATAGCACTTATGCCGAACTGGAGATCCCTGATCCGCATACCTATTACATTCCCAATACGCCGGCCCATCCCTATTATCTGATCACTCTGACCGCTACGGGCAAGAAATTTCCCGGCGGAAGGTGTACCGATACGATCTCACAAAAGGTGGTGGTAGAGCCTTCGGCCCTGGAGATCCCCAATGTTTTCACGCCCAACGGTGACAGCTACAATGATTACTTCCGGGTGTATGGCAAGTCCCTCAAGTATCTCCATGTGAAGGTCTACAACCGCCAGGGATACAAGATCTACGACTGGCAGGGGGGCAGTGATGAGATAAAGGACTGGCTGGGCTGGGATGGTAAGATCAACGGGCACAGTGAGGCCAGCCCCGGGGTGTATTACTATGTCATCCGCGCCGTAGGTTGGGATGATGTTGAATATGAAGGCAAGCTGTACCGCGGGGTGGTGTATCTGTTCAGGGAAAAGAAATAAGAAGCGCGAAGCTTGATTGGCGAAGCTCGAAGTGAAAAAGGACTTTCATTCGAGCTTCGAACTTCCCCGTCCGAACGGATGGTTCCATTCATCCGGGCGGGAAGCATCGAGCTTAAAAAAAAGCTGCCATGCGGCAGCTTTTTTTTAGTCTTCTTCCTGTTCCGCCTCGTAGGCTTTGAGCAGTTCTTCCTGTATCTCTCCGGGCACCTGCTGGTACTCGGCAAATTCCATGGTGTAGATGGCACGTCCGTTGGTCAGGGAGCTGAGGGCGGTGGAGTATTTGTTCATCTCGGCCAGCGGCACACGGGCTGTGATCTTCTCGAACCCTTTCTCGCTGCTCATGCCCATGACGATGGCACGGCGTCCCTGCAGGTCGCTCATCACGTCACCCATCCTGTCGGAGGGGACCCAGACGTTCACCTCGTAGATCGGCTCCATGATCTTCGGGCCTGCATCCTTGAAGGCCATGCTGAAGGCGTTGCGGCCTGCCAGTTTGAAGGAGATCTCGTTGGAGTCGACCGGGTGCATCTTGCCATCGTAAACGGCCACGCGTATGTCGCGGGCATACGATCCGGTGAGGGGGCCTTCTTCCATGCGTTCCATGATCCCTTTCAGGATGGCCGGCAGGAAACGGGCGTCGATAGCCCCACCGACGATACAATTATAAAAGACCAGCTTACCACCCCAGTCGAGATCGATCTCCTGCTTATCCCGCACGTTCACTTTGATCTCTTTACCGTTCACTTTGTATACGGTGGGGTCGGGAGCTCCTTCCTTGTAGGGTTCGATGACCAGGTGCACTTCCCCGAACTGGCCGGCGCCGCCCGACTGTTTTTTATGGCGGTAGGAGGCCTGGGCCACCTTGGTGATCGTTTCACGGTAGGGGATCTTAGGCGGCATGAAGACGGTCTCGATCTTGAAGATATTGTCGAGGTGCCATTTCAGGATATTGAGATGATGTTCTCCCTGTCCGTGGATGATGATCTGCTTCAGTTCTTTGGAGTATTCGATGACCACGGCCGGGTCCTCCTCGTGGAAACGGGAGAGAGCTTCGCCCAATTTTTCGTCGTCCGATTCATTGACAGCTTTGATCGCCGTCCGGTACTTGGGACGGGGGTATTCGATCGCCGGCCAGGTCCAGTCTTCACCGGGCTGGTTGAGGGTGTGGTTGGTCTTGGTGCTTTTCAGCTTCACCGTGCTGCCTATGTCGCCGGCGACCATCACCGGGACCTTTTCCCTTTTGCGGCCGGCGGTCACGAAGATCTGGTTGATACGTTCCTTGGCGGATACCGAGGTGTTGATCAGGTCCATGCCCTCTTTCAGTTCTCCCGACATCACTTTGAAGAAGTTCACCTCGCCGATATGTTCTTCGATGGAGGTCTTGAAGACGAACAGGGAGACGGGTCCCGAAGCGTCGCAGGGGATCTCCTTGCCTTGGGAATTGACGGGGGCGGGCATCTCATCCGGCGACGGCGCTGCATTGACGATGAACTCCAGCAGGCGGTCCACCCCCACATCTTTCTTGGCAGAGGTACAGAACACCGGCATCATCCCCCGGCTCAGGAGGCCTTCCTTGATGCCTTTGCGCATCTCTTCCTCATCGAGTGATTCTTTTTCGAAGAAAAGTTCCATCAGCCCCTCATCGTTCTCGGCGGCTTTTTCCACCAGCTCGTTATGCAGTTCTTCGGCTCTTTCCTTATATTCATCCGGGATGTCGACCACTTCGGCTTTCCCACCGGAGTATTTGTACATCTTCATCTTCAGCACATCCACAACAGCGTCAAAGCCCTCCCCTTCGTTGACGGGGAACTGGATGATGGCCAGCTTGCTGCCGAAGCTCTCTTTCAGCATCTCCAGCGATTTCTCATAACTGGCCTGCTCATGATCCAGACCGTTGATGACAAAAGTGACAGGTTTGTTACGCTCATCAGTATGACGGTAGTGGATCTCCGTACCCACTTCGACGCCGTTGGGCGCGTTGATCACGATCAGGGCCATATCGGCAGGAAAGATGCCGGCCACGGCCTGACCGGAGAAATCATCCAGGCCGGGGGCGTCGATGAAATTGATCTTATGATCTTTGTATTCGGTATAAAGAACGGTGGAAAAAACGGAACTCTCCTGTTCCAGCTCTATGGGATTGTAGTCGGACACGGTATTCTTCTGGTCCACACTTCCTTTTCTGTCGATCACCCCACCGGCGACCATCATCGATTCGGCCAGGGTCGTCTTCCCGGACCCTGCATTCCCCAGTAGAACTAAATTCCTGAGCTGCTTCGTCTGATAGGTTTTCATCGTTTTGTGTAATTATCTATGATTGAATAATATAATTTGTGCTTTAAAAAAGTGCACCAAAAGTAATAATTTTTTATCATCTGTCAACACCTTCTTTTTTTACCTGTAACGGAAGGGTTTTATTTTCTGAAAGACAAAAAATTAAAAAAAGAGGGTGTTATTTTTTTGATTTGACAAAAAAGTATATTTTTGTGCCGCTGTTTTCCGGGAGTAGAAAACAATCTGCGGATGAATTCTCTTCCGGAACGAAAAAGCCAGGTTATACCTTTATAAATATATATGAGGTTTGCCGCACGGGATGTTGGAAAATTATTCCGTAAATGAGTATTGTTTTTTAAAAAATAAAGAATACCTTTGCAGTCCGATTTTTAAAAATAAATAAAACGTTGGTTTATGCCTACAATACAACAGTTAGTAAGAAAAG
>JALVJE010000078.1 GCA_027028505.1 Bacteroidales bacterium | reverse complement strand
CTTCAGGAGGTGCAGATGTCTTTGCTATTCTTAGATCAGTAACAGATACGATCATTAAAAATAAGCAGCAAGTGGTTCCTTCTCTCAGGATTATCGCTAACTTAGGCACTGATTAGTTACGTTTTGCGTATATTTGCAAAAGTTTCCCGCTTTCCTCTAACCGATAATACTATTGAGATGCAACGATACATATTGTCCGCCGGCCGGTTTCTGTTCCTTGTGCTCTTTCTCTCCCTGACAGCCCTGACAACGGGGCAGGCCCAGGACTATCAGAAGGTGCGGGTCATGCTGAACCTGACCCCCGGCTACACCTGGTTCCAGACCGACAACCCCAGGGACGTGCAGACCCGTGGAGGCACCTTCGGCTATGATGCCGGCATGAAGATCACTTTCTTCTTTCAGAAAAACTATGCTTTCTCCACCGGACTCTTTTACATGCATACGGGAGGGAAAATATCTTACTCCGACTCGGTAACGCTCATGCTGACAGACCCCATGGACATTCCGGCAGACACCCGCATCGTTTACAGCATCAACTACCTCAGCGTGCCGCTGGGACTGCGTCTGCATACGGTATCTTTCGGATATATGCGGTATTACTTTGAGCCGGGGATGGATCTCCTCTTTAATCTAAGTTCCCGTGCCGGTGTCCCTGCCTATTTTGACGGGAAGGAGACCTGCAAGGATGACGTCAATTTCTTCAATTTGGGTTTTTATGTGGAGATGGGATTTGAGTATTCTATTGGAGGGACCACAGCCCTCACCGGAGGTCTTAGCTACATGCGGGGTCTGCTGGACATCACCTCGGATGCTGCCGGAAAACCGGAGGACAAGCTGGCTTTTAACACCCTGGCCCTGAAGATAGGGATCATCTTTTAAAAGCGCCCCTATGAAGATCACACTGGCTCAACTGAATTATCATATCGGCAATTTCAAGGCCAACAAAGCCAAGATCATCCGCACCCTCGGAGAGGCCCGTGAGAGAGGCTCCGATCTGGTCATCTTCTCCGAGCTCACCGTCTCCGGCTACCCACCGCTCGACCTGCTGGAGAGAAAAGAGTTCATTGATGCCTGTCTCCGGACGGTGGATGAGATCGCCCCCCATTGCCGGGACATCGCAGCCATTGTGGGCAGTCCGTCCCTCAACACCCACCCCGAAGGGAAAAACCTCTTTAACTCTGCTTTCT
The DNA here is from genome assembly GCA_027028505.1 of Bacteroidales bacterium. Lineage (GTDB taxonomy): Bacteria > Bacteroidota > Bacteroidia > Bacteroidales > VadinHA17 > DRPN01. Next base: position 13,026 of record JALVJE010000078.1, on the reverse strand, counting down.
TTCTTCATGAAGGCAAGGTGCAGGATGTGATCCATAAAAGTCTCCTGCCTACCTACGACATCTTTGATGAATACCGTCATTTCGAACCTAACACGGATTTCCACACCCTCTCCTTCCAGGGGAAAAGGATCGCCCTCACCATCTGTGAAGATCTCTGGGATGAGCAACCCATCGAGATGGAATTCGGCAAGAGTCGCCTTTATACCCTCTCGCCCATGCAGGAGCTGGCCAAAGAAGATCCCGACCTCATCATCAATATCGCAGCATCTCCGTTTGCCTACAACCGGATCGCCGCCAAGCGCGAGGTCTTCACCGGTAAAGCGAAGAGTTACGGACTGCCTGTCTTCTTTGTCAACCAGGTGGGCGCCCAGACCGAGCTGATCTTTGAAGGAGGATCGCTGGTGGTCAACCCCCGGGGAGAGATCGTGGGAGAGATGAAACGCTTTGGGGAAGACGTTCGGGATTTCCTCCTCGAAGAGGTGAGTGGGGCGAAAAAGATCACGGTAAGCGACCCGGAGGATTATATCCCTGAGATCCATGAGGCGCTGGTGCTGGGCCTGAAGGATTTTTTCGGGAAAATGGGTTTCACCGATGCTATCCTGGGGCTTTCCGGGGGCATCGACTCGGCCGTCAGCATCGTGCTGGCCAAAGAAGCCCTGGGCGCGGAGCATGTACATGCCCTGCTGCTCCCTTCACAGTTCTCTTCCGGCCATTCGGTAAGCGATGCCGAACAACTGGCACAGAACCTGGACACCCCTTACCATATCATCCCCATCAAGACGGCCTACGACGAGTTCGAAAAGCTCCTCCATCCCTATTTTAAAGATCTCCCCTTCGATGTTACGGAAGAGAACCTGCAGGCCCGCATACGGGCCGTACTGCTCATGGCCTTCTCCAATAAGTTCGGATACATCCTGCTGAACACCTCCAACAAGAGCGAGGCAGCCGTAGGCTACGGCACCCTGTATGGTGACATGTCCGGCGGCATCTCGGTGCTGGGAGATATATACAAATCGGATGTATATAAACTGGCCCATTACATTAACAGGGAACAGGAGGTCATCCCGGCCAATATCCTCATCAAGCCCCCCTCAGCCGAGTTAGCGCCGGGCCAGAAAGATTCCGACAGCCTGCCGGAATATTCCCGCCTCGACCGCATCCTGTATCACTATATCGAGCTGCAGACACCTGTGGAAGAGATCATCGAAAAAGGGTATGACGAGGAGACCGTACTCAGAACGATCCGTCTTGTCAACAACAGTGAATACAAGAGATACCAGGCGCCTCCCATCCTTCGTATATCTTCGAAAGCCTTCGGTGCCGGAAGGCGCATGCCCCTTGTGGCAAGATATTTCTGAGAGAATCCTAAATCGGGATCACCCCAGCTAAACGCACTAGTTCAGCTAATTCTTAGCTTCCTAATGCGTAATCGGGGATAATGTGTTATAAAACATTTTTTTATCTTTGTAGGCAAATTATATCTTTTTGCCCCTATGGCCCTGAAAAATCTGGAAGTCGCCTGTGATTATTTTCTGAACGATCCTGATTCGATCTTCTCGCCCCTGTCCGAAGAAGAAAAAAAAGATCTTTTTGCCAACCATGTTTGTACCGTTTATAAAAAGGGGGAGATCATTTTCAAAGAGGGAGATAAGCCTACGGGACTGATCTGCCTGGCCAACGGCAAGGTCAAGATCTTCAAGGAAGGCGTCGGAGGACGTGAACAGATCGTCCGCATGGCCAGTCCGCTGGGGTTCATTGGTTACCGTGCTCTTTTTGCCGGGCAAAACTACTCGGGCTCTGCGTTGGCCCTGGAAGATTCCATCGTCTGCATCCTCGAAAAAGAGGCCCTCTTCAAAATCCTGAAGAATAATGCTGAGATCACCCTGGCCCTAATGAAAAAGATGGCAGATGAACTGGGTATCTCCAACACCCGTACTGTCAGTCTCACCCAGAAACATATCCGGGGACGCCTGGCCGAGTCCCTCCTCCTGCTGGTCGACACCTATGGTCTGGAAGAGGACGGCAGGACCATCCGGGCCTATCTTTCACGGGAAGACCTGGCCAACCTCTCCAATATGACCACTTCCAACGCCATACGTACCCTCTCCACTTTCGCTTCCGAAAAGCTGATCTCCCTCGAAGGCAGGAAGATCAGTATCCTCGATATGAAGAAACTGGAGAGAGTGAGCGATATGGGGTGATCTCCGGCAGTATCCACCTCAGATCTTGATAAAGATCTTCCGCTTATACATCCACCAGGTTATGTACCAGAAAGTCGCCCAGATGACCGTGGACGTCAGGATGTTTTCCCCCATCTCACCAAAAGGTGAGAACAGCAAATGGGTGAACGGTTTGTACATGTGCCGCAGAAAATCACTCCCGTCAAGGTGGGCAAAGAGATAGATGAAGAGCGGATTCATCCCCACCACGGCAAAGAAGATCACCCATTTTCCGGATTTTTTAATATCGATGAGCCAGTACGACAGGGCCAGCACCAGCAAAGCCCAGCCGCCACTTACGATCACAAAGGAGGAGGTGGCGATCCTCTTGATGATAGGTGTGATGGGGTTTAAAGCATACCCTGCCACGATGCCGATGAGGCCGGCGACGGCCAGTTTTTTGAATTTTTCTTTCTGCGACAGATCTGTCCTGATCAGCAGATTGCCGGCCAGCACACCCCAGATGGTATGGGCCGTGGTGGGGATGGCATTGAAGGAGACCCAATGTCCCCTCAGATCGGCCCCGCCATACTGCAGGTCAAGCCAGGTACCAAAATTCTGATTGGGCGTAAAAGGATGATTGAACCCATCCACAGGGAAAAAGCGGTAAATAAGTTCCGTGACCAGAAGCAGGGCCAGTGAAAAGATCAGCTGGTAACGAAAGGGTTTGTTGCGTATAAGAAAAGCGATGATATAGGTGACGGACAGCTGCGCCAGCACATTCTGAAAACGAAAGGTGATCTTCCCCGGAACGATACAGTACAGGGCCCATCCCAGCAAGAGGAGGGTCAGTGAACGGACCAGTGCATGATGCATCAACTCTTTGTTTGTTTGCCCTTGTTTAACACGCTTTGCCACGGAGAAAGGGATTGCCACCCCGACGATGAACATAAAGAACGGCTGTACCAGGTCCCAGAAATGCAGCCCTTGCCAGGCCTGGTGATGGAACTGCATGAGAAAGGCATGCAGAAGCGTGCCTTTACCTGCAGCGTCGGTCAGATAAGAGGCAAGACCCGTAAATTCCCCCACAAGAAGGAACATGGTAGCGCCACGAAAAAAATCCAGGGAAAGAAGACGTCCTTCCGGAACAAAAGGTTCAGCAGCTTTGGTGGTACTCATCACAAGATGTTTTTAAGATTATTATTGGAGATCTGTTGGTCAGGTAAGCTCGTTTTCAATGAAACCACCCAGGGCCAGATATTTTTTATACAACGTATCATAGACCGCCGCCTTTTCGGGATCCGGCACATACTCTTTTTCAAACCCCTGTCCCATCGCCTGCTGTGCTTTCTCAAAGGACGGATAGACTCCCGCGGCCACGGCTGCGGCCATCGCGGCTCCCAGGGCCACGGCCTGTTCTGCCCGCGCCACACGGATGGGCCGGTTCATCACATCCGCCAGCACCTGCATGACGAAGGGAGATTTTTTTGCGATCCCTCCCAGGGCGATCACCCCCTCGAACAGGATCCCTTCCTCCTTGAACCGTTCGGCTATGCGTCGTGATCCAAAAGCTGTGGCCTCCACCAGTGTCCGGTATACCGCCGGAGCTCCCGTGCCCAGGGTCAGGCCTGTCACTGCCCCCTGCAGAAAGGGATTGGCATCCGGTGTCCTTCTGCCGTTGAACCAGTCGAGTGCTACGGGAGCTGTCTCGGCGGGAGCGATCTTCTCTGCCTCGCGTGTCAGCATGGGCAGGATCTCTTCCTTCAGGATACGGGTACTCTCTGTGCCCGGGAAGCGTTGCGCTGCCGGCCACAGGAGGAGGTCCCTGAACCAGGCATACACATCCCCAAAGGAGGACTGTCCCGCCTCCAGCCCCGTCATACCGGGGATGATCGATCCGTCCACCTGCCCGCTGATACCGCGCACGAGCCTGTCACCCAACTGCTCCGGCGGCGCCACCACCATGTCGCAGGTAGAGGTACCCACCACCTTGCTCAGGTAACCGGGGCGTATCTCGCCTCCCACAGCTCCGAGATGCGCATCGAAAGCTCCCACCCCCACGACGGTGGCGGTTGTCAGCCCCAACCGGCCGGCCCACTCCTCAGATAAATGGCCCGCCGCCGTGTCGGCCGTGAAAGTATTCGTATAAAGACGATCCCGCAAGCCTTTCAGCAAAGGGTCCAGCCCCGCCAGGAACTCCTCCGGCGGCAACCCCCCGAACGCCTCATGCCACATGGCCTTGTGGCCGGCAGCGCAACGGCTACGCTTCAGCATCAGCGGATCGGTGTTGCCCGTGAGCAGGGCCGGCATCCAGTCCACATGCTCCACCCACGAAAAGGCGGCCCGGCGAACACGCTCATTGGTACGTAACGTATGCAGCACCTTGGCCCAGAACCACTCGGGAGAATAGACCCCTCCAGAATATTTGGTATAATCGGTACCGTCCCAGTTGTGTGCGTAAGCATTGATCTCCTCCGCCTCGGCCATGGCCGAATGATCTTTCCACAGGATAAACATGGCATCGGGATCATCGGCAAAATCCGCTTTCAGTGCCAGAGGCACCCCTTCCCTGTCCACAGCCACGGGTGTGGAGCCTGTGGTGTCAATGGTCATGCCTGCAACATCACCGGGCCGTACGTCCCCGGCCTGACGCAGCACCTCTCTGACCGTATGCTCCAGCCCTTCCAGATAATCCAAAGGATGCTGCCGGAAACGATGTGCCCCGGCATCACAGTAAAGACCCTCTTTCCATCGGGGGTATTCAAAAACGGCCGATCCCAGCTCGCTGCCGTCAGCCGTATCGATGAGTACAGATCTTACCGAATCGGTACCGTAATCTATGCCCAGTACGAGTTTTGATGTCATACCTCAGTATTTTTGCTGTTCTTTATTCTCCTTTTTCCAGCAGGAACGCTTTGAGTTCCTCATATCCTTTCCCGATGGGAATGCTTTTTGTCTCTTTCCCCATGCATGCTGCCAGCCGCTCCGGGATCTCCGGCAACTTTCCCGTCTCCTCGGCCACCACATCCTTGAACTTGGCAGGATGGGCCGTAGCCAGGAAGATCCCGGGCTTCTCATCATTGTCCAGCGCCTTCACAAGCCCCAGATAACCGATGGCACTGTGAGGATCCAATACGTAGCCGGTCGTAGCATATACCTCATGAATAGCGGCCCGTGTATCTTCATCGGTAAAGAAAAAACTTTTCATTTTTTTTCTCATCTCTTTCACATCATCCCCAAAGAGATAACGGATGCGCGCCAGATTGCTCGGGTTCCCCACATCCATGGCATTGGAAAGCGTGGGGATGGTTGGCCGGGGAGAAAAAACCCCTGTCCCCAGATACTCGGGGAACACCTTGTTAATATTGGTAGCTGCCACAAAATATTCCATGGGCAACCCTGTAAAAGCAGCCATCAGCCCGGAGGTCAGATTGCCGAAATTGCCGCTGGGCACCGAGATCACCGGCCGTGCCTGAGGATCGCACAGCTGTGCCTGGGCATAGTAATAGTAGAACGACTGGGGCAACAGACGTCCGATATTGATCGAATTGGCCGAGGAGAGGTTCATGGATCTGTGCAACTCTTCATCGGCAAAAGCCGTCTTCACCAGCCGCTGGCAATCATCAAAATTCCCGTCCACCGCCAGGGCAGTAATGTTATCTCCCAGCGTGGTAAACTGTTTTTCCTGGATCTCCGACACTTTTCCCCGGGGATACAGGATCACCACATCAATACCCTTGACCCCCAGGAAACCATGCGCCACAGCACTGCCCGTATCTCCGGAAGTGGCTACGAGGATGGTGAGCTTTTTCCCTTCTTCTCCCGAAAAATAAGCAATACATTTCGCCATAAAACGGGCTCCCACATCCTTGAATGCCAGCGTAGGTCCATGGAACAATTCCAGGACAAAGAGATTATCCCGGACTTTCTTCAGAGGGATGTTAAAATTCAGGGCTTCCGTGATGATCTGCCAGAGGATATCGTCCGAAAGGTCCTCTTCGGTATAGGACCGTGCCACCCGGAAAGCGATCTCTGCCCAGGAAAGGTCGGGAAGATCCTTGAAAAAGGAGGAAGGCAAATGGGGAACAGACTCCGGCATGTACAAACCACCGTCAGGGGCCTGTCCTTGCATCACCGCCTCACGGAAACTGACAGGTGGCGCCAAGCCATTGGTACTGACATACTTCATGGTATCTTATTCTTAAAACAACGCTGACGGCAGAAAAAAAACTCTTTTTTTGCGCATTTAAGATACAAAAGTATCCCGTGCATCCCTGATCATTTATCTCTTTTTCACGATAAAATTTTCACCCCTTCCTCTGCAATGGCAGATACATAGCTTTTCCATCCGATCTCTTTGTCCTGATAGACCTTCTCCATGGCTTTCCTCACCTTTTCGGCCGTCTCACGGCCCCGGCTCAGGGCAAACACCGCCGGTCCCGATCCTGAGATGCTGCATCCCAGTGTTCCTGCAGCCAGGGCCTGTTGTTTCAGTTCGCCAAAGGAGGGGATCAGCAACGACCTGACCGGTTCGGCCACCACATCTTCCAGCGAGGAGGAGATAAGACCATAATCCCCCTGCATGAGTCCTGCGACCAGCCCGGCTACATTCCCCCACTGCCGCACGGCATCCTGCAGGGGAAGCTCTTTTCTCAGGATCTCCCGTGCATCTTTGGTACGTATTTCGATCTGCGGATGGAAGATCGTACAATAAAGATCGGCAGGATATTGCAGGCGTACCAACCGCAGCGGATCATAGCCGGGGATCAGCACGAATCCCCCCAGAAGGGCAGGCGCTACATTGTCAGCATGGCGTGCTCCGGAGATACTCTCCTCGCCCAGCATGGCAAAAGAGACCAGCTCCTCGTCACCATAAACATTCCCCAGCAGCCGGTTGACAGCCCGGGCAGCACCGGCCGATCCGGCACCCGACGAACCAATGCCGCTGCCGGGTTTTATGCCTTTCTCCATCTCTATCTCCAACCCAAAGGGCATGCCCTGATCCTCCAGCATGGCCCGGCTCACCACCCCCGCCACATTGCGGGCAGGATCCTTCGGGATGTCCACAGCACCCTCAATACGCGTGATGACGATCTCCTTATCCTCCCTCTTCCTGAAGATCATGATATCCCCCGGATCCTCTATGGGGAAGCCCATGATATCAAAACCACACGCCACATTGGAAACGGTAGCCGGTACAAAAACCTTTATTTCATCCATGGTATAGTAGTTCACAGTTCACAGTTCACAGTTCATAGTTCACAGTTCATAGTTCACAGTTCGTAGTTCGTAGTTCGTAGTTTCTGGCTTCGAGTCCCGCAACTCTTAGGATGCCGCGAGCGAGCCCGTCCGAATGGACGTTCGTCCGGGCGGGGATGCTCGCAAATGCCAGCAGCATTTGCGGCACTTCGAGCTTCCTCATTACTTTTGCCTTTTTACTTTTTACTTCTGCCTTCTTACAAGTGTACCGTTCGTATTATATCTCCGAACACGCCCGCTGCGGTTACCTCTGCGCCGGCGCCGGCACCACGGATCACCATGGGTTGTGATTTATAGCGCTCGGTGGTAAGCAGCAGGATATTGTCTTTGCCCTCCAGGCGATAAAAAGGATGTTCTTTCCCTATCTTGCGCAACCCGATGGAGGCCCGGCCGTCATGGTAAGCCGCAACAAAACGGAGTACCGCATCCTCCCGTTCGGCCTCCTCCCTGATCCGGTCAAAATGAGCATTGTTCTTTTCAAGAAGATCCAGGAACTCTTCGGTGGAGGCCGCCTGCAGGCACTCTTCCGGCAGGAAACTCTCGCGCACTACATCCTCAATGTTCATCACCGCCCCGGCCTCCCGGGCAAGAATGAGTATTTTCCGGGCTACATCATCCCCCCGCAGATCCACCGCCGGATCGGGCTCGGTCAGCCCATTGGCCATGGCCTCCCTCACGGTCTCGGAAAAACTTTTGTCAGGACCGAAGTTATTGAAGATATAGTTCAGTGTACCTGAGAGGACCGCCTCGATACCCAGGATCCTGTCACCGCTCTGCACCAGGTCGTTCATGGTACGTATCACAGGCAACCCGGCTCCCACATTGGTCTCAAAGAGCAGGGAGGCATTTCTTTTCCGGGCCAGGTTCCGGTTTTTGATATAAACGGAATATTCTGCAGAGGTCCCGATCTTGTTGGAGGCTACCACGGAAATACTGGCATCCAGCAGTTCCGTGTAATAAGAAGGGATCTCCTCACTGGCCGTATTGTCCACAAAAACACTGTTGCGGAGGTTGTACTCTTTCATCGTCCGGATAAAGGCAGGTATATCCGTTGGCTCTCCATTCTCCTGCAACTCCTCTTCCCAGCGGGACAGATCGATACCTTCTTCCCTGAGCAGCATTTTCCGGCTGTTGGCCAGTCCCGCCAGGTTGATCTCCAGCGAAAACTCCTTATGTAGGTAATCCAGTTGGGCAGTCAGCTGTTTCAGCAAAGTGCTTCCTACATTCCCAACACCCACGATGAACAGGTTGGCCTTTTTGTATTCCGAGAGGAAAAAAGTCTCATGCAGCACGTTCATCGCCTTCCTGAGATCTTTTCTCCCGATGACCAGCGAGAGATTGCGCTCGGTCGATCCCTGGGCAATGGCCACCACATTGATCCCGTTCCTGCCCAGCGCTGAGAATACCCGGCCGGAAAGTCCGATGTTTCGTTTCATATTGTTTCCCACAATAGCTACCATGGCCAGGTCGGTCTCCACCTCCACGGGGTTGATGCGGTTGTATTTCAGCTCCAGGGCGAACTCTTCCTGGATAAGGGTGATGACCTTGTCAAGATTGTCCTCCGGGATGCCGAAAGAGATGGAATACTCAGAGGAGGCATGGGTCAGGAAGACCACATCCACAGGACGGTGGCTGAGAAGTCTGAACAAACGGGCGGCGATACCGGAAGAGCCGGCCAGACTGGTGCCCGTGAGCGTCAGCATCATCAACCGGTCGATGCCGGCAACCCCTTTGATATAATGATCTTCCGAAGGCTCTTCACTGGTGATGAGCGTGCCGGGTTTGTCCGGCTCAAAGGTGTTCAGGATCAATACATCGATACCTTCTTTCAGTAATGGCTGGATGGCCGGCGGATGGATGATCCTCGCCCCGAAAGTGGAGAGCTCCATGGCCTCTTCATAGGTAATGCTCTCTATCGGGCGGGCCTGACGTACCAGCCGAGGATCGGCGGTCATCACACCGGGGACATCCGTCCAGATCTCCAGCACATCCGCATGCAACGCCGCCGCCACCAGAGCAGCCGTATAATCGGAGCCGTTGCGCCCCAGCGTAGTCGAAACACCGTTCAGGGTCGAGGAGACAAATCCCGGCATGATATAACACTGCTCTTTGTTGATATGCCGCCGCAAGAGCTTATAGGTGATCTCCATGTTCACCACCCCCTGACCGAAAGTGTCATCGGTACGGATCAGCTCACGGGAATCCAGCAACGAGAAAGGACATTCCTCATTGTACAACACCTCGGAGAGGATATAGGAAGAGAGGAGCTCTCCGAAACTTAAAAGTTTGTCCCGCGTTTTCGCCGAAAGATCACGGGTGAGATAGATGCCCCGCACCAGATCCTCCAACTCATTCAACATTTTCCTGATATGGGAGAGAACACTGCTGTGCCGGGTCTCGGGGATCAAAGCCCGGACAACATCATAATGCACGGTGGCGATCTCCTCAAGGATCTCACGGTATCCGGCATTCCCGACGGCAGCACGCTCACCCGCATGCGTCAGATCATCCGTGGTGCTGCCCAGGGCCGATACCACCACTACCATACCGCCATCGCCCCGCCGCGACAGAACGATATCCCTGACCCGTACAATACATTCAGCACATGTTAGGGAAGAACCCCCGAACTTTAATACTTTCATTACCGGAAAGTTTTTTGTTGAAAAGAAAAAGAAAAAATATGTATCCTGAAATAATAAATATGCACACCCCTTACGGGGTGGTGGTCGTGGTGGTGATCATGGCAGCGTCAAAGCTGCGCATTCGACCGGAGCTGATGCTCATAAAGATCCTTATGTTATCGATACTTTTCATAAGATATTTCAGGACAGCAAATATATAACAGAATTTTTCAAATAGATGAAAAATAATGCAATTTAGAATTATTCCGGATAACAGACCGTCCCTGCACCCTGTGCCGGAAAGATCAGTGGGAAAAGGTATAGATCAGTGAGACAAAAATATTGTACATGAAATCATTGGAGTTTGAATTTGGTGAAGTATACCCGTCAAGATCATCTGAAAAAATAAATACAGGCATCAGCTCTCCCCGCACACTCAGGGAGGAAGAAATACCATACTGAACACCCACACCTATGGGCAGGATGAAAGCCATACCATCGGTACGGGAGATCTGTTCCTCGGTCAGCCTTCCTCCCGGCACCACATGATAACCGGCCACCCCTGGTCCGGCCAGCACCTCCGCCTGCCACCGGTTCCAGTAATGCAACAGACCCATTTTGGAATATCCTTGCTCCGTTTTCCTGTAGAAAAGATAGGCCCCCTGCACCGACATACGGTATAGCGAAGAGGTATATGCGTAATCCCGCCCCGCATTGGGGGTCCCCTCATCCGAGTCGGCAGCCTTACCATACTGTACCAGCAATCTGACGGACCAGTCGTTGTCAATGTGCTGAACGATCTGCAGGTTCAGATCATAACCGCTCCCCATGCTGCCGATATCCCCGAAAAACAGTAATAAGCCGCCGCCGGCCCCAACAGCAGTGTGGTGGTCATGGTACAGGTACTGGGCACTGACCGTTTCTCCCACTGCCACGAACAAAAAAAGATATATGAGCAGTACCCTCAAATTAATTATTTTTTCAGAGCGATGATCCGGTGGCTGGCCGGATACGATCCCAAATACCTCCCTCTCCGCCAACCGGTATAAAAACAGCGTAAAATTTCTTATCTTCGGGTCATTACAAAAACTTATTACAAAGATGGAAACTTTGTCAGAAGAAAACAAAAAACAATTCCGCTATGCCGGTTTCTGGCTGCGCTTTTTGGCTTATCCGATCGACTCATTTGTCCTTGGCACGCTCAGTACTCTCCTCGTCCTCCCCTTCTTCGGAGTGATTATTCTCTCTGCCTTTGGGTTGGACCAGGGAACACACCAGGATATAGGAACGATCCTGGGCTTAACAGGCATTTTTGCCTCCATACTGGTCATCGTCCTCGTAATGCTTGTTACCGGCTGGCTTTACTTTGCGATCATGCAGTCTTCCAAAACCCAGGCCACGCTGGGCAAGATGGCTATAGGAGCCATTGTTACCGATCTCGAGGGTAACCGGATATCTTTCGGAAGAGCTACAGCCCGTTATTTCAGCAAGAAGATCTCCGATATGACCGCTTATATCGGATACATCCTCGCCGGCCTGACCGAAAAAAAACAGGCCCTTCATGATATGATCGCCGGCACCCTGGTGATCCTGAAGTAATAACCTTCTCAACAGACTCCCGGACAAACCATGGGAAAACCTGTAAATATCTACTCGGAAACAGGACGTCTGAAAACCGTGCTGGTCCATACCCCCGGACCGGAGATCGAGAACATGACGCCCGGTGATGCCGAACGTCTCCTTTACAGTGACATCCTGAACCTCTCCATTGCCGGCAAAGAGTACCTGCAGTTACGGGAGGTGCTCGCCCGGCATGCCGAAGTGCTGGAGATACGGGATCTTCTCAAAGAGGTATTGCAGGATGAGAACATTAAGAATGATATCATCCGGGAGACCTGCAGCCGGGAGGAATGCCCGGGAATGGAGGAAGTGCTGGGAGATCTTTCTCCGGAGCAGATCGTCACCTTCCTGATCGAAGGGGTGGAAAAAAAAGCCGATACCCTGACCAACTTCCTGAGCCGCGAGAGATATGCCCTGCGACCGCTGCATAATCTGTTTTTCACACGGGACGCCGGCTTTGCCCTGTTCGATCATCTGTTCACCAGCAGGATGGCTACGAACGTTCGTTCCCGTGAAGCGACCATCATGGACGTGATCTTCCGTCATCATCCCCGTTTCCGGGGTACTCGGGTGATCACGGGACGTACCTTCCCCGATGCCGAAGCCCGCATGGAGGGAGGGGATGTGATCATTGCCAGAGATGACCTGATCATCCTGGGGAACGGCATACGTACCTCTACCAAAGGGATCGATACCATCATTCAGGAACTTGGAACATCGCGGAAAGAGCCTTTCACGGTCCTCGTCCAGGAGCTGCCCCACCAGCCCGAATCGTTTATCCATCTCGATATGGTCTTCACCCTCCTTGACGATCATACCTGCATGACCTTTGAACCGATCATCCTCAAACCTGTCAAATACCAGACGGTCATGATACAGGTCGATGGAGGGAAAGTTCAAAAGATCCGCTATGTGGACAACCTGCTCACCGGGTTGCGGGAGGCCGGGATGGACCTGGAGCCCCTGCGCTGCGGTGGCGACAACGACCCCTGGATACAGGAAAGAGAGCAATGGCACAGCGGCGCCAACTTTTTTGCTCTGGGCCCCGGCCAGGTGACCGGTTATGCCAGAAATGTATACACCATCGAAGAGCTCAACAAACATGGTTTCGAGGTATTGCGGTCGCGGGAGATCATCTCGGGAGAAAAGGAACCCGGACAGTACGACCGTTATATTGTGACCATCGAAGGGTCAGAACTGCCCCGCGGCGGCGGCGGCGCCCGCTGCATGACCCTGCCCGTGGCGAGAGAATAAACCCAAGGCAAATATAAAACAAGGCATTTTCAAGCTTGTCCCGCCCGCCCCCCTGACCCCCTGAAGGGGGAACCCTTACCACACTATCTATTGATTTGTGGGTGGACTTCCCC
>JALVJE010000077.1 GCA_027028505.1 Bacteroidales bacterium | reverse complement strand
CTGCAGCTTTTCTCTCAGGGGAAGACGACCGTGACGCTGAAGGAGAATAATATTCCGTTGCGGCAGTTATTTGATCTGATCCAGCAGAAAACGGAGTACCGTTTTTTCTACAATGAAGATCTGCCTGCCCTGAATGAAAAAGTTACTGTGGATGCCCGAAATGAGGAGGTTACCCGATTGCTGAAATCGATCCTCGATCCCAAAGGACTGATATATCGCATTGTGGACAAGAACCTGATCGTGGTGGCCAACCCGCAGGGTTTTCAGAAACATGTGGTCTCCGGAGTGGTGAGTGACCAAAGCGGTATGCCTCTGCCGGGGGTAAATGTTTTTATCAGGGGGACTACCCAGGGGACCATCACGGACATGGACGGCAAGTATTCCCTGGAGGTGCCGGACGGTTCTACCGTCCTGGTTTTCTCTTTTGTTGGATATGAGGAGGAGGATATCCCCGTGGGGGACCGCAAGGTCATCAATGTACAAATGAAAGAGGCGGTACAAAAACTTGAGAAAGTGGTGGTCACGGGTCTCGGGATCTCGCGCAAGCAGAAATCGCTGGGCTATGCGGTCACCGAGGTGAGCGGTGATGCGGTTTCCGAGGCCAAAGAGGCCAACATGATCAATTCCCTGGCGGGCAAGGTCGCCGGCCTGCAGATCAACCGCACGGCAGGAGGCGTGGGTGCTTCCAGCAGGGTTATCCTGCGCGGTATCACCTCGTTGCTGGGCAGTAACCGCCCTCTTTTCGTGGTGGACGGCGTGCCTGTCAGCTCGGGTAACCTGGGCAGTGCCGGCGAATGGGGCGGACGTGATATGGGGGATAACATCGCAGACATCAACCCGGCGGACATCAAGAGCATCTCGGTGTTGAAAGGCCCTGCTGCTTCGGCTATTTACGGATCACAGGGCGCCAACGGTGTGATCCTGATCACCACCAAAAGCGGGAGAAAGAAAGAGGGTGTAGGTGTTGAGATCAGCTCGTCCGCCTCTGTCGAGACCCCCCTGGTGCTTCCTGAGTTGCAGAACAAATACGGTATGGGCGGATACGGTGTTTATGCGCCGATCGACCCGGTTTCAGGCCTTCCTTCCGGTGAGTATCCCTGGGTATGGAGCTACGGACCGGAGATGAAAGGGCAGATGCTGACCAACTGGCTGGGCGAACAACGGCCTTATACGCCCCAGCCCAACAACTACCGTGATTTTTTTACCACAGGGTGGGGGCTGACCAATACGCTGGCATTTGATGCCGGCAATGAAAGGTCCACCACGCGTGTCTCCGTCACCGATTTTCGGATGCAGGGCCTGGTACCCAACAACGACCTGAACCGTCAGACCTTCAACCTCCGGGGTTCCTCCAAACTGGGCAAGCATCTGGACCTGGATGCCCGGATCACGTATGTCCATCAGCGGGCCCACAACAGGCCCCGCCTGAGTGAGGATTCCCACAACCCTGTCTATATGCTGGAGATGTTCCCCCGCAACCTGCGGCTCTCGGACGTGGAGAACAATATCGTAGATGAGAACGGCGTGGAAAAGAACTGGATGTCGGATATTTTCACAGGAAATCCCTACTGGGCACTGAAGTACATTGGGAACGTGGATGA
>JALVJE010000076.1 GCA_027028505.1 Bacteroidales bacterium | reverse complement strand
CTGTTCGCTCCCCACGCTTTCGTGCCTCAGCGTCAGTAACAGTTTAGTAAGCTGCCTTCGCAATCGGTGTTCTGTGTAATATCTAAGCATTTCACCGCTACATTACACATTCCGCCTACCTCAACTGTACTCAAGGGAATCAGTATCAATGGCAGTTTTACCGTTAAGCGGTAAGATTTCACCACTGACTTAATTCTCCGCCTGCGCACCCTTTAAACCCAATAAATCCGGATAACGCTTGCATCCTCCGTATTACCGCGGCTGCTGGCACGGAGTTAGCCGATGCTTATTCGTACGGTACCGTCAGCTCCGGACACGTCCGAAGGTTTCTTCCCGTACAAAAGCAGTTTACAACCCGTAGGGCTGTCTTCCTGCACGCGGCATGGCTGGGTCAGGCTTTCGCCCATTGCCCAATATTCCTCACTGCTGCCTCCCGTAGGAGTCTGGTCCGTGTCTCAGTACCAGTGTGGGGGACCACCCTCTCAGGCCCCCTAGACATCGTAGCCTTGGTGAGCCGTTACCTCACCAACCAGCTAATGTCACGCATGCCCATCCTTAACCGCCGAAGCTTTAATTGCAGTGTCATGCGACACCGCAATGTTATGAGGTATTAATTCCCGTTTCCGGGAGCTATCCCTCAGTTAAGGGCAGGTTGCATACGCGTTACTCACCCGTGCGCCGGTCGTTCTTGGTGCAAGCACCAAGATTACCCCTCGACTTGCATGTGTTAAGCCTGCCGCTAGCGTTCATCCTGAGCCAGGATCAAACTCTTCGTTGTAGTTGTATCTTAAGTCATGTCTTTCAAGATACCCCTCTTGATCCCGGCTGAAATTGACAGTATTCCTTAATGAACCTATCTGTTTTCCTCTTCAGTCTTTTCAAAGAACTTTATCGCGTCTTTCGCGTTTCATATTTTTTGGGACTGCAAAGATAATACCATTTTATTTTCCCTGCAAATTTTAACCCTAAATTTTCAAAAAACTTTCTGCGTTCACTTTTAAAGCGGGTGCAAAGATAAACACTTTTCTCCTTTCCCTCCAAACCTTTTCGACAATTTTATTAAAAAATTTAATAGAATTCTCTAACTACCTGCCTGTCAACTATCTCTGACTTCCTCCTCCTGAAAGAACGTTCCCGCTTCGGGGCTGCAAATATAGACGCTTTCTTTTTCTCCGCAATACCTTTGACAATATTTTTTGCATACTTTTTTCATACCTTATAATACATAAAGAAGTTTGGAGTCCCGTCACTCTCGAGATTTTCAATCTCGTAAGAGTGACGAGGATGCTCGCAAATGCTTGTGGCATTTGCGGCATGTGGAGTGTGGAGTGCCTGGAGTTCACAGTTCACAGTTCAGAGTTCAGAGTTCAGAGTTCAGAGTTATGCGCTTCATCCTTTGTCCGCCGTAGCCGGTTCCTGAGTAGCCGCAGGCGTATCGAAGGATGGCGAAGGCGGAGCTTCATCACTTTATCGCACACACCCCATTATTCCATTAATCCATTACTCCATTCTTCCAATTTTCCCTCCTCCGTTTGGCCCGGCTCAAATAATATCTTAAATTCGCCGGCTGTAACCGCATAGTTGTTGCCGGGTGGAAAAAACACTGGTCATCATACCTACCTATAACGAAAGAGAGAATATCTCCCGCATGATCCCGGAGGTGCGGAAACACCTGCCCGGCACCCACCTCATGATCGTCGACGACAACTCCCCCGACGGCACGGCCGCCTTCGTCAAAGAGCAGCAGAAAAACGATCCGGGTCTCTTCCTGATCGAACGCCCCGGCAAGCAGGGCCTCGGCACGGCCTACCTGCAAGCCTTCCGCTGGGCCCTGGAGCGCGACTATGAATACATCTTCGAGATGGATGCCGACTTCTCCCACGACCCCGCCGACCTGCCCCGCCTGCTGGAGGCCTGCCACGAAGGCTATGACCTGGTGATCGGCTCCCGCTATATCACGGGGGTCAATGTGGTCAACTGGCCGATGATGCGGATCTTTATCTCCATGGGAGCCTCCATCTATGTACGGATGATCACCGGCATCCCCATACGCGATACAACGGCAGGCTTTGTCTGCTACCGTCGCAAGGTACTGGAGACCCTGAGGCTCGACAAGATCAAATCCAAAGGCTACGGGTTCCAGATCGAGATGAAGTTCTGGGCCTGGAAGAGCGGCTTCCGCCTGAAAGAGATCCCCATCATCTTCAAAGACCGCACCGAAGGGATCTCCAAGATGAGCGGCGGCATCTTCAACGAAGCCTTGTGGTCGGTCATACGCATCAGATACAACAGCATCTTCCATAAAAAAGATTATTGTAATCCCTGTACCCCGTCATCATGACCTCCACACTGATCCGGAACGCCCGCATCGTCAACGAAGGCAGCTCCTTCACAGGATCCCTGCTCATCGAGGGGGACCGCATTGCCGGTATCTCCCGAAAGGACGATCTGCCGGCAGGCAGGAACACCCGCATCGTGGATGCCGGAGGGAAATGGCTCCTCCCGGGGGTCATCGACGAACATGTCCATTTCCGCGATCCGGGCTTCCCGCAGAAAGCCGACTTCTCCAGTGAATCAGCCGCTGCCGTGGCCGGGGGAGTCACCTCAGTGATGGAGATGCCCAACACGCAGCCACAGACCGTCACCCTGGAGTTGCTGGAAGAGAAATACCGCATGGCTGCGGAGAAAAGCGTGGTGAACCATGCTTTCTGGCTGGGTGCCACGCACGACAACCTGGAAGAGATCAAAAAGGCCGATCCGGCCCGGGTCTGCGGCATCAAGGTCTTCCTGGGCTCCTCCACGGGCAACATGCTGCTGGAAGATCCCGCCATCCTGGAGAAGGTCTTTGCCGAAGCGCCCGTCCTGGTGGCCGTACATGCCGAAGATGACCGGATCATCCGCGAGAACCTGAAAAAATATGAGGAGCAGTTCGGTATCAACATCCCTTTCCCCCTGCATCCTGAGATACGACCGGCAGAGGCCTGTTACCGCTCGTCGGCGGCAGCCATAGAGCTGGCCCGCCGCCAGGGCACCCGTCTCCACATCCTCCATCTCTCCACCGCAGCCGAGCTGGACCTGTTGGACGCCGATACGCCGCTGCTGAAAAAACAGATCACGGCAGAAGCGTGCATCCCCCATCTCTGGTTCACCGACGAGGATTACTACAGATTGGGCAGCCGTATCAAGCTCAACCCTGCCATCAAAACGCATAAGGACCGGGAGGCTCTTCTGCAGGCTCTGAACGACGGCCGTCTGGACACCATTGCCACCGACCACGCCCCCCACGCCTGGACGGAGAAGGCCAAACCCTACCTCCTCTCCCCTTCCGGCACACCGATGGTGCAGCACTCGCTGCCGGTCATGCTGGAGTGGGTCCGCCGGGGAAAGATCACGGTGGAGAAGGTGGTGGAAAAGATGTGCCATGCCCCGGCGGAGATCTTCCGTATCCGTGACCGCGGATTCATCCGCGAAGGCTACCATGCCGACCTGGTGCTGGTCGACCCCGACGATCCCGTGACCGTCAGCGGGGATAACATTCTTTATAAATGCGGCTGGTCGGCGCTGGAAGGGACTACGCTGTCGGCCCGGGTGACCCACACCTTTGTCAACGGGCACCTGGTATACGAGAACGGCCGGCTCAACCGTTCTTACCGTGGAATGGCATTGTCCTTTGACCGGTAATGTCTTATCTTTGCAGAAAGGCTCCCTTTCTCATCACAAAACACCGCATCATGGCTACAAAAGCTTTTTATACGCTCCTGCTGATCTCCCTGCTGGGGATCGCATCCTGCCACCGCCGGGGCGGCCAGCCGGTGGACAATGCGAACATCCCGGAGGCAACGGACACCCTGCAGGCCGTTTTTCACGCCTCCTCCGGACAAATCGCCGACAGCATCGTTTATGATGTCATCATCAAGAACGCCAATCCTTACGACACCTGGACCACCGAGTGCCTCAACGGCCTCGACCGGAAGACGCTGGTGGATGATCTTTTCCGCGCCATCAACGAAGGGCGGCTGAAAACGGTGGACTTTGACACAGGCGAAGAGCTCTCCCCCAAAGAAGTTAAGGAGCGCAGTCGGGAGATCCGGAAGGTACACTCCCGCATTGGCAAGATCCAGTTTGTGGAAAACTGGTACTTTGACACCCTCTCACTCTCTTTTAATAAAGAGGTACGATCGATAGTGCTCGGATATGAGGTGTATGATGAAAACGGAGAGGTGCGGGGATACAAGCCTGTATTTCAAGTGTATCTGAACCTGAAAAACGAATGACCATGGCAGTGTACCGCGAAGAGACAGTCACCCAGGAAACCATCCTGCGCGTCGCCTCCCTGATGGTGACGGCCGCCCGCACAGCGCCCAAAACGCGCGGCCGCAACCAGCTGGAGTTCCTCATCGTCGATGGCGACGACCTGGAGAAGATCGCCGTAAAGATGGAAGAGCTGGGGGAACTCACCAAAGCCTACTTCTTCGGCCGCGATGCCAACGACCTGCGCCGGTCGGCCGCGGCCGTACTTTTCGGCACCCGCATCCGGGCCCTCGACCTCCCCTACTGCGGCTGGTGCGGCTTCGAGGACTGTGCCGAAAAGAACAAACATCCGGACAACCCCTGTGCTTACAACAACATCGACCTGGGCATCGCAGTGGGATCGGCCGTATCGGTAGCCATGGAGCACCGGGTGGACAACCGCATCATGTACACCATCGGTCAGGCCGTCCGCGACCTGGGCTACTTCCCGCCCGACATACGCATCATCCTGGGCGTACCCCTCAGCGCCACGTCGAAGAATATCTATTTCAACCGGCCGGGGAAAAGCCAGATAAAGAGATAAAGCTCCGCCTTCGTCCCCCCTTTAGGTAATGCACCTGCCATGCCAAGCAGGGATCGGGGGCTTCAGCGGACAATAATAGATGAAGAGACGGATAGGAAGGTTGATCCCCGTCCGACTGGCGTCAGCCGGGCGGAAATGAAGGTTGATCAATGAACGGAAAGATGACAAAGTAACAGGGAAAAACACACCGGGATATATTAAA
>JALVJE010000075.1 GCA_027028505.1 Bacteroidales bacterium | reverse complement strand
AACCAGTCGGGGAGATCATATCTGGCTGATGAGGAGACTTTCTCCCGCTGGTCTCCCTTGTTGAGCATCTCGTTGATGAGCACCTGGGCAATGGCCGCTCCGATCTCCCGGTCATAATCGATATGATCTCCCGGATAAAAAAGAAAAACCTTGTTCTCCAGGACATACCTCACCCCGCCGACATTGGTCTCATCCTGCCCTTCCACCAGGCCGATGTTGCTCTGCCGGAAATCGGAAAGTTTATTGTAAACGATGAAGATCAAACGCTTGTTCAGGGTGTAGTCGAAGTAGTCTTCTGTTTCGTAGAGTTTCTTTTTGGCCACCTCAGAGGTGTACTCTGCCAGGGGCCGCCCATACTCATTAAAATAAACATCGAAGTTCTCAAAACGGTAATAGGACCAAAAGAACTGGTTGTACTGGACCCTGTTCTTTCCGAATGTCATCTGGTGGCCATTGTAGAATTGTCCCTCGGCAACAGGCGCAAACAACAGGAAAAAGATAACCGGTAAAACCCCGTAACAGAACGATCTTCTCCAATCTATCCGTGTCATCATGACCCTTCCAAAATTTTCTTCGTCAGAGAATTGTTAAAAATAGTTAAAATCAGCAGAAAATTGGATTATATTTTCTAAAATTGAAATTCTTAAAGTAACAGAAAAGTGCAACCTTTTGTTTTTTAAACGGGTCGTGAATATAATAGTTCCTAACCAAAAAATTTATCACAGATGAAAAACATAGCAAAGATATCGTTCTTGTGGGTACTCTTAAGCCTTGCCTTCTCCGGCTTTTCCCAGGAGAAGGGGCCTCATATCTCTTTCAAGACGATGAGCCATGATTTTGGCAACATCAAGGAAGAGGACGGGCCGGTAACGTATGATTTTCATTTTAAGAATACGGGCAATGCCCCGCTGGTGTTACAACGGGTGGTCTCCTCGTGTGGCTGTACTACGCCCACCTGGTCGAAAGAACCGGTGCCTCCGGTAGGGGATGGTTTCGTCCGGGTGGTGTACAACCCGCGTAACCGCCCCAACCAGTTCCACAAATCGGTGACCATTTACACCAATGCCCAGACTACACCGATCGTGTTGCGTATCAGCGGTAACGTCATCCCGCGCCCCAAGACGGTGAAAGACCTCTATCCTTATGAGGTGGAGGGGCTGCGCCTGAAGACGAACCATCTGGCGTTCACCCGCATGTATAATGACCAGAAAAAGACCATCAAGGATCAGATCATCAACACCACCGATAAGGAGATGAAGATCGAGTTTGTACGTGTGCCGGCCTTCCTGACGATAAAAGCCGAACCCTCCGTGTTGAAACCCAATGAAAAAGGGGAGATCATCGCAACTTATGATGCTGCCAAAAAGAATGACTGGGGTTTTGTGGTGGACCGTGTGTGGCTGAAGATCAACGACCAGGAGCCCCGGAATGCCCGGCTGGCCGTGTCGGCCAATATCGTGGAGGATTTCAGCAAGATGACGCCGGAGGATGTGGCCAACGGACCGCGCATCACATTCAAGGAAAAAGTATATGATTTCGGGAAAGCCCCCCAGCGCCAGAGCGTGGAGCATGAGTTCACCTTCACCAATACAGGCAAAAGCGATCTGATCATCCATAAGGTACGGTCCAGTTGCGGCTGTACCGTGGTAAGCCCGAAAGAAAAAGTGATCAAGCCGGGTCAGTCCAGCTCGATCAAGGCTACCTTCCACACAGGAGCCTACAAAGGCCGCCAGAGCAAGACCATTACCGTGATCTCCAATGATCCGAATTCACCTACCACCATGTTGCGGATCACCGGCGAGGTCATCCCGCCTGCTGAAAAGAAATAATCCCTGGGGCGAATGAGATAACTGAGAACGGGTTCCGGCCCGTTCTCTTTTTTTTAGGACTCTTTTTTTATCCCTGGTTTATCCTTAACTTTGCGGAATTCAGAAATTTATTGAAACAAAACCATTTATTACCATTTAATTTTTTTACGAATGAAAAAGATCATTATTGTTTTAACAGCGGTTGTAGCCCTGTGGGGTTGTAACCAGACTCCCAAATACGAGATCAAGGGACATCTCGACGGGGCGGATGGAGGATGGGTATATCTCTCCCAACAGGTTGACGGAAAGATCGTGCATGCGGATTCTGCAGAGATCAAGAACGGAGATTTTACCATGTCGGGGACACTCGAACATCCCGATATTTATTATCTGCAGGTGAAAGACAAAAGAGGGGCTTTATTGTTGTTCATGCAGAACAATAAGTTAACAGTGACGGGGAACGTCGATTCTCTGTGGCTGGCCAAAGCCGAAGGATCACCTTACCAGGATGATTACAATGCCTACCAGGAAATGCTGAAACCCTTTGAGGAACAGTACAGGGCACTGTACGGTCAGTGGCAGCAGGCCAAGATGACGGGCAACGCCGATCTGGCCAAAAAGATCGAGGACCAGTACGATTCCCTCAACAAGGAGCAGCAGAAGATCGATGAAAAGTTCATCCGGGATCATCCCCAATCCCTCGTCTCCCCCTACCTGCTGCGTAGCATGGCTTACAATATGGAAGGTGCTGAGATGGAGAAGTATCTCGATCAGATGGACACCTCTTTTAACAGCATTACTTTCGTGAAGGATCTGAGAGATTTTGCCGAGGCCAAGAAAAGAGTAGCCATAGGCCAGAAAGCTCCCGACTTTGCTTTGCCGGATACCTCCGGCAATACGGTGGAGCTCTCCTCTCTGCTGGGGAAAGGATATGTTTTGCTCGACTTCTGGGCTGCCTGGTGTAGTCCCTGCCGTCAGGAGAATCCCAACCTGGTGAAGACCTATCTGAAATATCATGATAAAGGCTTCGACGTGGTGGGGATCTCCCTCGACCAGGATAAAAATGCCTGGCTGGCCGCCATCAAAAAGGATGGTCTTCTCTGGACACAGGTGTCGGAGCTCCAGGGATGGAAAGATCCTACAGCCAAGAAATATGCTGTTCGTTCCATTCCTTCCAACTTTCTTCTGGATAAGGACGGGGTCATTGTGGCCCGCAACCTGCGGGGGGATGACCTGAAGAAAAAACTGGCCGAGTTGCTGGATTAAAACGCCGCTTTCCCAGACATAAAAAAAGCCTGCCAATTCCGGCAGGCTTTTTTTTGTCTCTGATATTGTCTTCGGCTCTTTTTTATAATTTAGCTACTTTCTGACAGCAGAAATCCCGGAGGAATTAACATGAGATAAAGGGTCCCCATATCCAAAAGCCCGGAGGGCTTTAAGTCAGGTAGCCCCGGTCACGTCCGGGGTATTTGTGTAATACAATACATACGCAACCCCGGAGGGGTTGAAGTTGATCGAAACTTGGTGATTACTTTATCACACAAAAAAATATAGTAAACCATGTCAACTTACACACAAATTCTTTATCAGATAGTTTTCGGAAGTAAGGATTACACTAATTTCCTGACAAAAGTGAATCAGGATATACTTTACAACTACATTGCCGGAATATTATGGAACAAAAAATGTAAACCACATATAGTTGGTGGTTATGGTAATCATATCCATATTGTGTGTGATCTGCATCCTACCATAGCACTATCATATTTAGTTAAAGATATAAAAAAGGCATCACATGAAATGATGGTACGTGAGAGATCTTCATTTCAACGATTTCCCGGTTGGCAGGTAGGTTTTGGAGCGTTTACTTATTCCCGGTCCGGTAAGGATCATTTAATACAATATGTAAAGAATCAGGAAAATCATCATAAAAAGATTTCTTACAAGGAAGAATTGGTAGCACTATTCAGGGAACATGGGATTGATTTTGATGAAAAGTATCTCATAACATAGCCTTAATTCAACCCCGTCCGGGGTTGTGGTTGGGTGATTATGCCCTGACCCACAGACGTTACTGTGGCTACCTGACTGAGACCCCTCCGGGGTCTTCTTTCTTATGTTATAATTTAGCTGTTTTTTGACATAAGAAATCCCGGAGGAATTAACATGAGATAAAGGGTCCCCATATCCAAAAGCCCGGAGGGCTTTAAGTCAGGTAGCCCCGGTCACGTCCGGGGTAGCAGTGCAATACAATAGATACAACCCCGGAGGGGTTGAATTCAACCCGTTCCTTGCTTCGCCGAAGGCCCGGTTAATCGGGACAGAGTCGCAGCAGGGTCTTTTTCTTTATTTCTTAAGGAACTTCACCACTTCCTCAAAGACCTGCTCGCCGGTGAAGCCCAGTTTCTCGTCCAGTACCGTATAAGGAGCCGAGTACCCGAAAGAGCGCATGCCGTAAACGATGCCGTTACAACCCACCAGCCCCTGCAGGGTGGAAGGAAGGCCCGCTGTCAGTCCGAAGGCAGGGATCCCCTCCGGCAGGACTTCCCGGCGGTAGGCTTCCGGTTGCTTCCGGAAGAGACCTTCGGAGGGTGCCGAGACGATCTGCACTTTGATCCCCTTTTCGCTCCGCAACTTACCGGCGGCATCCACGAGGGTGGCTACTTCCGATCCGTTGGCTACCAGCACCACGTCGGGTGTGCCCTCATCTTTCTCTACAATATAAGCTCCTTTTTCGGCCTGCAGAGCTTCCTCGTAACGGGAGCCCTGTGCCGGCAGGTCCCGGATGCCCTGACGGGAAAGGATGAGGGCTGTGGGGGTTTGTGTGTTCTCCAGTGCGATCTTCCACGCTACGGTGGTCTCCTGCGCGTCGGCAGGACGCAGAACGCGTACGGAATCTTCGCCGTTGTGGTTTTTCAGCTGTTCCATCAGCCGTATCTGGGCTTCCTGCTCCACCGGCTGGTGGGTAGGCCCGTCCTCGCCCACACGGAAAGCATCATGGGTCCAGATATACTTGACCGGCAGTTCCATGAGGGCGGCCATGCGTACGGCCGGCTTCATGTAGTCGGAGAAGACGAAGAAAGTGCCGCAGGCCGGGATGACACCCCCGTGGAGGGCCATGCCGTTGGCCACGGCGGCCATGGTCAGCTCCGACACACCGGCCTGCAAAAAGGCGCCGGAGAAATCGTCCTTGCGAAGGATAGAGGTTTTTTTGAGAAAAGCATCTGTCTTGTCACTGTTGGACAGGTCGGCCGAGGCGACGATGAGGTTTTCCACCTTGTCTGCCAGCCAGCCCAGCACGGTTCCGGAGGCTGCCCGGGTGGCGATATTTTCTTTTTGTTCGATCTCTGAGAAATCAAGATGAGGCAGATCGCCTGAAAAGAAAAGATCCCATTTCTCTGCCAGTTCGGGATGGGTCTTTTCCCATTTGGCCTGCTCTTCTTTTTTCCATTTGGCATAATCCCTCTTTTCCTGAAGCACCCTGGCATAATATTCGGATACCTCTGGGAAGATCATGAAAGGATTGTCGGGGTCGCCGCCGAGGGCTTCCACCGTCTCCCGGAAGTCGGCGCCGGCCTTGCTCAGGGGCATGCCGTGAGTGGATACCTGGCGTTCATAGCTGGTCCCCTCGCTGGTGACCGCCCCTTTGCCCATCACGGTCTTCCCGATGATCAGGGAGGGTCGTTCCTTCTCTGCCAAAGCAGCTTTCAGGGCCTTGCGGATGGCGTCAGCATCGTTGCCGTCGATCGACTGTACATGCCATCCCCATGCCTGGTATTTCATGGCTGTATTCTCGGAGGTGACATCGCTGGTCTCCGAAGAGAGCTGTATGTCGTTGGAGTCGTAGAACATGATCAGGTTGCCCAGGCCCAGGTGTCCGGCCAGGCGACCGGCTCCCTGCGAGATCTCTTCCTGCACCCCTCCGTCGGAGATGTAGGTGTAGATTTTATGGGACATCCAGTCTCCGAAACGGGCAGCCAGGAAACGCTCGGCGATAGCGGCGCCCACAGCCATCACGTGACCCTGTCCCAGCGGACCGGAAGTGTTCTCGATACCCCGCTTTGGATCCTTTTCGGGATGACCGGGCGTGGCACTGCCCCACTGCCGGAAATTCTTCAGGTCGTCCAGCGAGAAATGTCCCGTGAAGGTGAGCACGGAATAGAGCATGGGTGACATGTGTCCGGGATCCAGAAAGAAACGGTCGCGGTTGGGCCAGAGAGGATCGGAAGGATCGAAGTTGAGGAACTCCGAGTAGAGGATGTGGATAAAATCCGCTCCCCCCATGGCTCCTCCGGGGTGTCCCGATTTGGCTTTCTCCACCATGGCGGCAGAGAGGATCCTTATATTGTCAGCAGCTTTTTTGGCTAAGATGTCCATAGGTTGGTGTTTTTTGATCGGTTTAAAAAATTAATATGCCCCCAAAAATAAGCACTATTTTTAAAAGTTGAAGTATGCTTTGGCATTATTGTAGCTGATGTCCTGCACTGTTTTTCCCAGCCATTCCATATCGTTGGGCAGGAGACCGTTCTCCACATCGGTGCCGATGAGGTTGCACAGGATCCTGCGGAAATATTCGTGACGGGGATAGGACATGAAGCTGCGGGAGTCGGTGAGCATGCCCACGAAACGGCTCAGCAACCCCAGGGCCGAGAGGGCGTTGAGGTGTTGCTCGATGCCCTCTTTCTGGTCGAGGAACCACCAGGCGGCGCCGAACTGTATCTTGCCGGCCACGGTGCCGTCCTGGAAGTTGCCGGCCATGGTGGCTACCAGCTCGTTGTCGGCAGGGTTGAGGTTGTAGAGGATCGTTTTGGTCAGCTTTTCCTCGTAGTCGAGGCTGTCGAGGAACCGGCTCATATTGCGGGCCACCGGCGTATCCCCTATCGAGTCGAAACCTGTGTCGGGTCCCAGTTTTTCGTACATGCGGCGGTTGTTGTTGCGCAGGGCACCGTAGTGGTACTGCTGCACCCATCCTTTTTCATGGTCCATGAGAGCCAGCTCCCGCAGCAGGGCTGTCCTGAACTTGCGTTGCTCTTCTTCCGGGAGGTCTTTGCCATTCCTTACCTTATGGAAGATCTTCTCCACCTCTTTCTCTGTGTACTCATCGGCATAAAAGGTCTCGATGCCGTGGTCGGAGAGACGGCATCCGTGAGCATCGAAATGGTCGTGTCTTTTTTGCAGGGCCTGCAACAGGTCGTCCCAGGAGGCTATCTCCATCCCGGCAGCCTCTGACAGCAGGTTGAGGTATGCGTTGTAAGTTGCCGGATCTTCCACGGCCATGGCTTTGTCGGGCCGGAAAGCGGGTACGACCTTCACAGCGCCGAACTCCCGCTGCAACTGCTCATGGTACTCCAGGCTGTCTACCGGGTCGTCGGTGGTGCAGACCACCTCGACATGCATACGCGTGAGCAGATGGCGGCAGGAAAACTCCTCCTGCTGCAGTTGCTCATTGGCCGTTTTCCAAACCTTATCAGCTGTCTGCGGCGACAGGATATCGTTGATGCCGAAATAGCGCTGCAGCTCCAGGTGGGTCCAGTGGAACAGCGGGTTGCGGAGGGTGGCAGGCACGGTCTCCGCCCACTTGTCGAATTTCTCCCGCGGCGAAGCATCGCCGGTGCAGTAACGCTCCTCAACACCGTTGGTGCGCATGGCCCGCCACTTGTAATGATCGCCGGCCAGCCAGATCTCCTGCAGGTCGCGGAATCGGTGGTCGTCAGCAATGTCTTTCACCGGCAGATGACAGTGGTAATCAATGATGGGCATCTGCGCCGCATAGTCATGATACAGCCGCTCTGCCGTCTTGTTCTGTAACAAGAAATTGTCGTCCAGAAATGATCTCATATTTCCATCTTTTTAAAATGTATTCTTAAATCCTGTCTTCTTAAAAATAGGTATTTAAATATCTATTTAATTACCTATTTTAATACCTATTTAAATAGGTATATTATAGTTTATATTTCTAAGAGTTGATAAGTTGATAAGTGCCGCAGATCGAGATCTGCGAGCATCCTCGAATTTCCAACGGATCAAGATCCGGGAAATTCGGGATTGATGGGTTTAAAAGTTAACCAACAGCTACCAACTACGAACTACTAACTACTAACTACCAACTCTAGGAACTCCACACTCCACACTCCACACTTCCCTACGCATTATACGTCCCCGACACCGTATCCCCGCCGTGGCCGGTCCAGTTGGTATGGAAGAACTCGCCGCGGGGGCGGTCCACCCGTTCGTAGGTATGAGCGCCGAAGTAGTCGCGCTGGGCCTGCAGCAGGTTGGCCGGCAGACGTCCGGTGCGGTAGCCGTCGAAGTAGGTGAGGGCAGCGGCCATTGAGGGGATGGCGATGCCTTGGGTGATGGCGGTGCTTACCACACGCCGCCAGCTCTCCTGGTTCCCTTCGACGATCGTTTTGAAATAGGGATCGAGGATCAGGTTGCGCAGGTCCGGTGTCTTCCGGTAGGCTTCGTTGATCTTGCCCAGGAAGGCGGAGCGTATGATACATCCTCCGCGCCACAGCAGGGCGATGCGTCCGTAGTCCAGATCCCAGCCGTAGGTTTTGGCGGCCTCGCGCATGAGGGTGAAACCCTGGGCATAGGAGATGATCTTCGAAGCATACAGGGCGTGCCGGATATCTTCGAGGAAAGCCTTTTTGTCACCTTCGAAGACAGGCGCGGGGCCCTTCAGCACTTTCTCTGCTTCCACCCGCTCCTCTTTCTGGGCCGAGAGTGCCCGGGCAAAGACCGACTCGGCGATGAGTGTCAGGGGCACGCCTTCGTCAAGGGCGGCGATGGCTGTCCATTTGCCGGTGCCTTTCTGGCCCGCAGCGTCGAGGATCTTCTCCAGCAGCGGCTCACCGTCCTCGTCTTTGTAGGCCAGGATGTCGGCCGTGATCCCGATGAGGTAGCTGTCCAGCTCTCCCTTGTTCCATTCTGCGAACACATCATGCATCTCATCGTTGCTCATGCCCAGCAGCTTTTTCATGATGAAGTACGACTCGGCAATAAGCTGCATGTCGCCGTACTCGATGCCGTTGTGCACCATCTTGACAAAATGACCGGCGCCGTCACTGCCTACCCAGTCGGCGCAGGGCGTGCCGTCCTCTACCTTGGCGGACACCTTCTGGAAGATATCTTTCACATGAGGCCATGCCTCGGGGGAGCCCCCGGGCATCATCGAGGGACCTGTCAGGGCGCCTTCCTCGCCGCCGGAAACGCCGGTGCCGATGTAATAAAGCCCTTTGCTCTCTACGTATTGGGTGCGGCGGATGGTGTCCGGGAAATGCGAGTTGCCGCCGTCGATGATGATATCCCCTTTGTCGAGCAGGGGGATAAGCATGTCGATGAACTCATCTACGGGCTTGCCCGCCTTGACCAGCATCATCACCTTGCGGGGCCGTTCCAGCGCGTCCACCAGCTCTTCGAGCGAATGGGTGCCGATGATGTTCTTTCCTTTGCCACGGCCGTTGACGAACCGGTCCACTTTTTCCACGGTGCGGTTGTAAACCGCTACGGTAAAGCCTTTGCTTTCCATGTTCAGGACCAGGTTCTCACCCATGACGGCCAGTCCGATCAGTCCGATATCTGCTTTTTTCATCTTTTAGGTATTTAATATGTTAAACTTCAACTCTCTGAAAATTTTTTCCATTTCTTCATTGGCGGGATCCAGCTGTACGGAGTAGTTGTGGAACTCCCTGCGTACCGGGTAGTTGCCCCGCAGCTCTTCGAAACGCTCCGGAGCCTTCCGCAGCGCTTGGTCATCCCTCCCGATGGGGTAGGTGTGGAGGATGGCCCGGCGCAGCGCCTCTTCGCGGCTGATCTCTTTTGACGAGAGCCGTATCACCGGCTTTTCCGGCGGTGGCAGCTGTTCAGGGAACCATTCGGTCAGGGGCAGGCCGAAGTGCCGTGCCAGGGCCTGCACCGACATGGCGGTGCCGTTGGCCTTGCCGTCCACCGAGTATCCGGCGATGTGGGGCGTGGCCAGGTCGGTCAGCGCCAGGAGCTCCCGGTCAATCCGGGGTTCATTGTTCCACACGTCCAGGACGGTGCCTCCCAGGTGCCCGTTGCGGAGGGCCTCTTTCACCACAGCATCCGTGATGACGGGTCCGCGGGAGCTGTTGATCAGGATGGCGCCGGGTTTCATGCGGCTGAGGAAGAAAGCATCCACCATGCCCAGCGTACGGTCTTCGCCTTCCCGGTTGAGGGGGACGTGCAGGGTGACGATATCGGCAGCTTCCAGAAGGCGGGGCAGGGAGATAAATTCCCCGTCACCTTCGGCACGCCGGCGGGGCGGGTCATTGAGCAACACCTCCATGCCCAGCAGCTCAGCCGTGCGGGCCACTTTGGAGCCTACATGTCCTACGCCCACGACGCCCAGGGTGGTGTTCCGGAAGGAAAAGCCTCTCTGCTCCGATAGATGCGAGAGCGCTGCGGCGATGTATTGCATCACCGAGCCGGAGTTGCAGCCGGGCGCGTTGGTCCAGGCGATGCCGGCTTCCTCCAGGTAGGGGACGTCGATGTGATCAAAGCCGATGGTGGCCGTGGCCACGAACTGCACCCGCGAGCCCTCCAGCAGCGAGCGGTCGATGTGCGTGCGGGTCCGGACGATCAGGGCGTCGGCATCCCGCACCGCCGCACGGTCGATGCGGGCGCCGGGAAGGTAGACCACCTCGGCGTAGGGCTCGAGAATGCCCCTCAGGAACGGGATCTTATCGTCGGCTACGATCTTCATCGGTTCATAGTTCATAGTTCACAGTTCACAGTTCATAGTGCCGCAACTCTTGGGATCTTCGATCCCTTCAGAGTTGCGAGCATCCTCGAAAAACAACGTAAATCAAAGATTTACTGTTTTTCGGGATTCATAGTTCATAGTTCATAGTTCATAGTTCATATTTGCTTACCGCATCATTATCACAATATCGCATCATCTCTTCATCGCTTCATCACTTCATCGTCTTTATAGTACGGTCTCACGATCTCTTCCAGCACGCGGTTGGTGCGGGCGGCGGTGAGGCCCGTGCTGGGACACGCGCCGGTCTTGCCCTGCAAAGTCTCGACGATGCTGCGGATCAGGTTGTATTGTATGTTTTCAGGGTTCTTGTAATGGTACAGCTCTTCTCCTTTTTCCGTCACCAGCCGGACGGGGATCACCTCGAAGGTCGAGTACCGGATCGATCCTTCGGAGCCGTAGATGGTGATCGTGTCGGTCTTGTCGGGGATGGCGGCGGCAAAATGCCACATGCCTTCGCCGGCCACGCCCGATGCAAAGTTGAAATGGGCCAGCACGGTGTCTTCGGCGTCGTAGAGACCGGCCATATTTTTTACCACCGACTGTATTTCTTTTATTTCTATAGGCCCGAAGAAATAGTCGAGGATGTCCAGTGTATGGGAGGCCAGGTCGTAGAAATAGCCGGCGCCGGCGATCTCCGGCTTCACGCGCCACGGCAGATGGTCGCGGTCAAGGTCCTCGGGCCGCGGTGGCAGCAGAAGGCGCACGCTCACCATGCGGGGCTTGCCGATGCGGCCGGCCTCGAGCCATTCTTTCACCTTCAGGAACCCCGGCAGGTGCCGGCGGTAATAAGCCACGAAGAGGGGCATGCCGGTCTCCTCCGCCACCTTGTTCATCTCCCGGCATTCGGCCCATGTGCGGGCCATGGGCTTCTCCACATAGACGGCTTTTCCCGCGCGCATGGCGGCGATGGCATACGCTGCATGGGAGGAGGGAGGGGTGGCCACATAGACGGCGTTGACCTCGGGATCCCGGATGAGCTCCTCTGCTTTGTCATACCAGCGGGGCACCCCATGGCGGCGGGCATAGTCGGCCGCCTGGGCGCCGTCGCGGCGCATGACGGCCACCAGCCGCGATCCTTCCACCTTGTTGAAGGCAGGTCCGCTCTTTTTCTCGGTCACATTGCCGCAGCCGATGATGCCCCAGTTGATCTGTTTCATACGGCAGGATCTTCAAATTTTTTTCTTTCGGCCCACAGTCCCAGTGCCGGGTTGGAGATGTAGAAGATCTCCTCCCCGGCGGGGAGGATGTTGTAACCGTCCCGCAGGGCGGTGATGTTGTACTTATTCTGCATCTCCTCCAGGTCTCCATAGGCAAATCCCGCCTGTTCGATCTCTTCGCGGGTGAGATGGCCCGGGCAGTAGGTGATGCGGAAACGGCCTTCCGACGATCCGTGGATGAGGTGGGCGGCGGCAGCCAGGTTGCCCGCCAGGTCGGCATGGTTCTCTGTCTGTGTGAGGATGATGTCGGTGCCGTAGTACCCGTATTTGCGGATAAGCCGGTCGATCTCTTTATCTTCGCCGAACTCGCGTACGCCGGGGGCCAGGATGATCAGCTCGCCGCCATCGGCCAGGGCCATGCGGGTGCGGTAGATGGCTTTGTTGCCCAGCCAGGTGCTCTTGTACTCAACCGGGTCGAGATACACCACCACCTTGTCGAGGGGCCGGTCCAGCAGAGAGATGTTCACCTCTGCCGAGAGGGCGGCAGCACGGTAGAAGGTCTCGTGGTCGTCGCCGATGAAAAGGCCGCGGGTCACCAGGTTACCTTCCTCGTCAGGACCCAGGACGGTCAGCACATAAAGGATGGGTGGCAGCAGGGAGCCGAACATCTCCGAAGCTCTGTTGAGCACCGACCGCACCGGATTATCGGCCCGGCCCATGATACGCTCCATACCGTAGACCGCCCCCAGGAAATGGCTCTTGTTGATCCCTTCGTAACCGCCTGTGCCGACGAAGATGTTCTTGTTGTAGTTGGCCATGCCGATCACCTCATGGGGCACCACCTGCCCCGGCGAGAGGATCAGGTCGTGGCCGCCCTCGCGCAGGAGACGGTTCACCTGGGCCGGCCAGGCAAAGGATAGCCGTCCCTCCGTGACCTCCCGGATATGGTCGCCGGGCACCTCGCCAAGGGTGATCACATCCTCGCGCCAGTTGTGTCCCCGGAAGAGACTGCGCGGCAGGTCGCCGAACATGGTCTGCAACTGCTCCTCCGTCATGGGACTGTGGGTGCCCAGCGCCGGCAGGATGTCTGTGAGGGCATCGCCGAAGTAGTCGTAAGCATACCGCGTCAGCTCCCCCGCCCGCGAATGAAAACGGGTCATGTCGGGCGGTATGACCAGCACCTTGCGGAAGGTGCCGGCGCGCTCCAGCGCCTCCTGCAGCCCCTGCCGCAGATCCTCGCTGCTGAGCACGGCCGTCGGAGATCCTTTTTCAAAGTAGATCATATCAGTTCATAGTTCATAGTTCATAGTTCATAGTTATTCGAGCATCGAGCTTCTTCATCCTTTTCTCCCTACTCTTTACTCCTTACTCCCTTCTCATAGCTCATAGCTATCTTTTCCTACTCTTCCCACTCTTCGACTTTTAGACCTTCGACCTTCATCGTTCCCCGGTAAACCATCGGCCGCCAGAGGCTAGCCGACGGCGCTGCCGGGACTTCCGCTAACGCTCCAGCATCGATCATCATTATCCTTAGTTTGGAGTGTGGAGTGTCTGGAGGTTGGAGTTATTTTGCTCCCTACTCCTTACTCCTTACTCCTTACTTATCACCGGTTCCTGAGTAGCCGCAGGCGTACCGAAGGACTCATAGCTGTCTTTTCTCACTTTTTCCACTCTTTCCACTTTTTGACTTTTCGCCCTTCGTCATTCATCCTTCGCCGATCATCCTTCCCACTCCGGTTTCTCCGGCAAACTCCTGTTAAACTCTTCCACCAGCTCTTCTTCGTAGGCGCCGGCATAGGTTCCGGCGAAGAAACGGCCCAGCGCCTCTTTGTGGAAACGTTCCCATGACTCTTCTTCGTGCCCCGGGTTGATGGGGTAGAAGAGGACGCCGTTGGTGCGGGCGGCTTTCATGTCTCCGGGGGCATCGCCCACCATAAGGATGTGGTCGTCGGCATACTTGCCTTTGGCGGCAAGGGCCAGGTGCTCGGTCTTGGTGCCGTACTCCTGGCCGGCGATGATGCGCACATAACCGTCGATGCTGTTCTCCTGCCACTCCCGTTCCAGTGCCTCCACGGGGGTCTGGGAGACCACCATGGCGTCGGCCTTGTCGCGTATGATCTCCAGCGACTCCCGCACGCCGGTGAAAGGTTTCAGTCCTTTGACCCAGATGCCGATCTCCTCGTTCACCTTCTCCGACCATTCCAGCACCCGGTGTATCATGGGGTCATCGGTGCCGTCAGCATAGGCTTTCAGGGCCGGGTTGCCCAGCTTGGTCTCCTGCTCCGTCCATGCCTGCAGGGGGGAGAGGTCGGGGATGGCGATGCCGCGGGCGGCCACCTCGGGACGCCGCGCCAGCAGCCGGGCAAACTCGAGCAGAGCCAGGAAACGGTTGATGCCGCGGGTGCGGGAGTAAAGGTTCACGAACTCCCATGTCTCGCGGGCTACCTTGGAGACGGGCAGCAGACCGAAATAACGCAGCACGTTGGGGCAGAAGAACTCTTTCTGCTTCGG
>JALVJE010000074.1 GCA_027028505.1 Bacteroidales bacterium | reverse complement strand
TATGATATGGTCAGACCCCTGATGAACGGGATCTTCGCAGAGGTGCGTCTGACATTCTGAAACCTGAAAAACAAAGAACTATGGATGCAGGAAACTTTTTTGAACGGTATAAATTCCGGATCATAGGATTATCCACGGTTATTACGCTTTTCTTTGCTGCGTGGCTGACCCGTCTGGAGATCGACCCGGACATCAACAATATGATCCCTCCCGGGATGGAGGCCCGCATCAATACCGATTCGATCGATGCCATGTTCGGGGGTACCGGCATGGTGATCATCCTTTTTCAGGATTCGGATATACTGAACAAGGACGATCTCCTGCAGATACGGGCTGTGGCGCGCGACCTGCACAGGGTGAAAGGGGTGACCCATATCATGTCCCTCTTTGATGCCAAAGATATCCGCGGGGAAGAGGGGGCCATGATCGTCGATCCTGCTGTCCCCTTCATCCCGCAGAACCGGGCAGAACGGGATTCACTGGGCCGTATATTGCTGGCCAATGATATGGCCAGGGATGTGGTGGTCACCTCCGATCTTACCCTGGCGGCCATCTATGCTACCGTGAGCGATGCCGCCGACCAGAACAGTCTGGTGCACAAGATCGAAGAGACCGTGCGGCAGCATCCCGGACCGGCGCAGGTATATTTTGGGGGTATGCCCTACCTGATGGAGCGGATATCGGGCTATATCAACCGCGACATAAGCATCCTGATGCCGGTGGCTTTGTTGCTGATGTTACTGATGCTCTTCGGTGCTTTCCGCCAGTTCAGGGGGGTGGCGCTGCCTTTCCTGATCGTGCTGATGACCATCGTGATCACCATGGGACTGATGCCGCTTCTGGGTTGGAAGATGACCATTATCTCTGTGCTGCTGCCCATCATGATGATCGCCATAGCCAACAATTACGGCATCCACCTGGTGGCGCTTTACCAGGAACTGAACGCCACGGGAAAATACCGCACCCGGAAAGAGTTGGTGGGCACCATCTTCCGGCGTCTGTACCGGCCCGTGCTGCTCACCGGCCTGACGACCGTCGCCGGCATCCTGGGACTGCTCTCCCATGTGCTGGTGCCGGCCAAACAACTCGGGGTGCTGGCAGCCCTGGGTGTGGTCTTTGCCTTGACATTCAGTCTGTTCCTGATACCTTCCATCATGATGCTCCTGAAGGTGCCGCCCCAAGAGAAAGCCAAAGGCAACGGTAGTACCCATTTCCTGGAGCGCTGGCTCCGGGGAGGCGCCCGTATCATCATCCGCCATCCGCAACGGGTGCTCATCACCTTTGGGGTGATCTTCCTCGTCGCTGCCGGAGGCATCGTCCTGCTGCGGGTGGATGCCAATGTGGAGAACTTTTTTCCCAAAAAGAACCCCGTGCGGGTCAGCGCCGATATGATCAATGAGCATTTCGGCGGATCGGAAGATATCTCGGTGTGGTTCAAAGGCGATTGTAAAGATCCGGTCCTCCTGCAGCGTCTGGCCATGTATGGTGACAGCCTGAAGAAGATGCCCGGGGTGGGTCATGTGGTCTCCCTGGCCGACGTGGTCAAAGAGATGAGTAAGGCGCTATATGATCCCGGCGAAGAGGGATACGACCGCATCCCCGGCAGCCGCAATGCCGTGGCCCAGTTCTTTGAGATGTACGGCATGGGAGGGGACCCGGAGGACTTTGAGCAACTGGTGGACTTCGACTTCCGGAACACCCGCATGCTGGTGCGTGTGGAGAGCGGCAGCACGGAGGTGATCGACCGGGTGGTGAAACGTATCAAGGAGCTGGCAGGGAACGACCCGGCCCTGGCCGGCATCGGCGGATACGGATACATCAATGCGGTGCTCTCCGATCTCATCCTGCGGGGTCAGGAACGCTCGCTGGCCCTGGCACTCATCGTGGTGGCCCTGCTGGTGATGCTTATTTTCCGCTCCGTGCGGTCGGGCCTTTTCATCAGCGTGCCATTGGCCGGCGCCATGCTCATCCTCTTCGGTCTGATGGGCTATGCCGGCATCGTCCTGGATACCGCCACGGCGATGCTTTCCTCTATCATGATCGGCGTGGGCGTGGACTATACCATCCACTTCCTGTGGCGCTACAAGCTGGAGCGGAAAGAAGGAAAAGAGCGGGAGGAGGCCGTTTACAACTCCATTGTCAATACCGGCCGTGGCATCACCTTCAACGCCCTCTCGGTGATCGTGGGCTTTGCGGCCCTGCTGATCTCCTCCTTCACGCCGATACGCTTCTTCGGCTTCCTGGTCGTGGTGTCCATAGGATCCTGCCTGGCCGGAGCGCTGGTGCTCGTGCCGGCGATGATCCTGAAGATGAAACCGGGGTTTTTGGAAGGATGAACGATGAAGGATGAACACAAATAAGGCATAAGTAAAAAGGCATAAGGCATAAGGCAAAAGGAATAATGCCTGCCTGCCGGTAGGCAGGGAAGAATGGAAAGATGGAAAAAATATGAACGGGTGCTTGGTACTGCCCTCCCGCTCGCCTGACCGAGCCATTCGGGCAGGCCCGCCCGGATGACCTGGTCGGACGGGGCTGACGCCAGTCGGACGGGGGTGCTGGGTGCATAGCGTAGAGCATAGTGCAGAGACAGCCCCGGAGGGGCTGAAGATAGTAGCCCCGGTTCCACCCGGGGTATGAAAACACCAACGGTATCCCAACCCCGCTGCGCCTCTGCGTAGCCGCTTCGGCGAAGCAAGGGACGGGGTTGAAGAAGGAAGAAGGAAGAAGGACGATTGGCGAACGATGATCGGCGAATGATGAATGATGGAAGATGGAATAATGGAAAGATGGGTAGTCTGATGAAGCGATAAAGCGATAATGTGATGATGGGAAATATTCTTGATTGCTAAATATTTAATGGGCTTCACGCAGAGGGCGCATTTCTACTTAATTTCATACCGACGCAGTCGGGATAAATTTCACGAGCGAAGCGAGTAAATTTCGTGAGCTCAGCGAACGAATTACTACTTAATTACGCGACCAACGGGAGCTAATTTCGCGAGCGATAGCGAGCTAATTTTGTGAGCGAAGCGAACAAATGACCAAATAATTAACATCTAAAATATATAGCTATGAAAACGATCAATATTCTAATAATTCTGTTAGCGATAATGGCTTTCCCGGCCATAGGGCAGGGAGATGCCGCCCGGGAGATCATGCAGAAGTCGATCGATGTGTCCCGCGTGAAGGGCATCGAAACTGTCACAGAATTGCGTATTATGGACGCCAAAGGACATGAGCGGGACCGTAAGATCGCCATGGCCTCCCGCAGGGAGGGGGATATGGACAAAAGGATCATCAAGTTCCTGGAGCCGGCGGATGTGAAAGGCACGGGACTGCTGATCTATGACTATTCCGGCAAGGACGATGAGATGTGGCTCTATATGCCGGCCATACGTAAGACGCGTAAGATCGTCAGCTCGGAGAAGGGAAAGAACTTCATGGGATCGGAGTTCAGCAATGCCGATATGGCGGCGCCCAACCTGGATGATTTCACCTTCGAGAGCAAAGGCGAAGCGGAAGCCGACGGTACGGCCTGTTACAAGATCCTGATGGTGCCGAAAAGCGATAAGATAGCGCGGGAGTACGGCTTTTCCAAAAAGATGGTGTGGATCGGGAAAAAGGACTATGTTATGCGGCGGGCCGAATATTTCGATCAGGACGGGACCCTGCAGAAGGTGCTGACCGCCACCGATGTGCAGCCGGTGGATCCGCAGCATACGAAATACCTGGCCCGCGAGATGAAGATCGTCAATAAGGAGAACGGGAGAAGCTCTTCTTTCAAAATGACCCGGGTGCAGTACAACCCCGATATTGATCCGAACCTCTTTACCCTGAGCTATCTGGAGAGGTGAGGGTTCACAGTTCACAGTTCACAGTTCACAGTTCACAGTTCACAGTTCATAGTTCATAGTTCATAGTTGGCGGCTTGATCCTTCAACGTGTCAACTCAACGATCTACCTATTTAAATAGGTATTAAAATAGGTAATTAAATAGGTATTTAAATACCTATATTTGAAATATTTAAATTGTTCCGGGCCTGCTGCGCAGGCGTTCCATGTTTCAGGTTTCAGGTATTTTGGGGGGAGACTGCCACCACTACATCCCGGGTTGGAACTTGACATTTGGCATTCCATCTATCGGAACAGGTGCGGATCATCTGTTATAACTGGTTTTTAATGATCTTTGTGCAAAAATCCCTGATATGAAAATGCCGGATACCTTCGAAGGAGACTTTTGAGGAGATGTCCAGGGAGACCACGATCTTCGGGTAATCATTCCGGATACGGGCGAGATTGCCGAATTCTCTTTCGACGGTTTTTTCCGAGTTTAACATGTAGCACACCTGGATATATAACAGTTCTCCCTGTTTCGAAGCCACAAAGTCCACTTCTTTGGTTCGGTCTTTCCCTACGGTGACCTGATATCCTGCTGCCCTGAGGTGAATGAAGACGATATTCTCCAGGAGTTTTGAGATATCTGCTGCTCTGTACCCTGTTAGGGCATTGCGTATCCCTATGTCGTTAAAATAATACTTTTCCCCGATCTCGAAAATGCGTTTGCCATTAAGATCACTGCGGCGAACCTTATGAATGAACCCTGCCTCACTGAGAAACTGCAAATAATCCTGTACGAGCAGGGAAGAGATCCTTATGTTCTGCGATCTCAGAAAATCACTTATCCTTTTGGCCGATACCAGGTTTCCGGTGTTTTCAGCCAGGTACAGGACAAGATTTTGTAAAAAGGAAACGTTGCGGATGGCATGTCGGGTGATGACGTCTTTGATCAGGATCGTGCTGTGGATATTGCGGAGATAATCATATACGACATCCTCTTCCGGGGGCAGATGGATCAGACCGGGCATCCCGCCGAAAAAAAGATATTTTTCAAAGCTCTTCTCGTTTTCTTTCAGATGATGGAACTGCAGGAATTCCGGATAGGTCAGCGGGTATATCTCCAATGAGATCGTCCTCCCGCCCAATAAGGTAGCCAGTTCGCCTGACAAGAGGGTCGCTGAACTCCCCGTACAATAAATATCGAAACGTTC
>JALVJE010000073.1 GCA_027028505.1 Bacteroidales bacterium | reverse complement strand
GTCCCCAGTCCTGATACATGTGACCGTGTTCTTTAGCTGCATATCCCTTGATGAAGATCACTTCTTCGGGAGCATTATCAGGATGCGAGAACATATCATAAAAATTTTCTGCAGCATCATCGGGATCAGCAGGGTCTGCATTATGCAAAGAGAATTTTCCGGATTCGATGAGCTCTGCTGATGCATCTATACAAGCCTGATAATATCTCTGGGCATCTTCATTTGTCATCCCTCCAACCAGTTTTTTATCCACAGCAGGACCTGACAACGGGGCTTTGTCCCAGTATTTGGCTACGGATGCGGCGAATAATGCTGCTCTTGATTTTAGAGCCAGGGCAACCCATTTGTCAGCTCTCCTTTTTGTCCCATCTCCATCTCCTAAATAAGTTACGGCAGAATCACAGGTGGCAAGAACAAAATCCCACGTTTCTTTTTCCGTGCTCCTGGGGACATAAAGGGATTCAGGATCATTCACGTCCGGGATAGTAGTAATGATCGGTACTCCGCCGTACATTTTTGCCAGGCCAAAATAGTTGTAAGCCCGGATAAAATAAGCTTCTCCCAGTAGCTGCTTTTTACTTTCGTCTGAGATCGATAATCCCGGGATCTGGTCAAACAGCATGTTCACATCTTTATTCAGCTTGTAAGCATGTACCCACCATCCCTGAAATGCCCAGGGGCCATAGACCTGAATATCGTCATATTCCGAATTCACAGCTTCGTCCGTCCAGACGATAGGATACATACCTGCAATATTACCGACCCAGTTGAAAGGTCCGTTCTCTCCCCGCCAGTTACTGTTGGGAGGATTGGAACACCAGTTAAAATCTTCTATGGGTGCTCTGAAATATAAATTGGCCATAAAAGCTTTTATTCCTTCTTCAGATGAAAAAAGATCATTGGCACTGATTTTATTGGTTGGCTGCAGGTTCAGGAAATCTTTACTACAACCATACAGGCCCAGGAAAGCCACTAATAATATTATGCTGTATTTTTTCATGTCTTGGTTTTTAAAAGTTAACATTCAATCCAACATTAAACGTTCTCATGATCGGATAAGTCCAACCCGTACCTAAACCAATAGGTTTGGTATTTGATTCGGGATCAAAAGGCTTCAGGAATGAATCTGTCCACGTAAACAGGTCGCTGCCACTGACAAATATCCTGACATCATCCAACCCTGCTTTTTTTACGGCGGACTGTGGAAGGGTATAACCTATTTCGAGATTTTTTAACCGAAGATATGTGGCGTTTCTTCTCCAGACATTACTTTCGGCATAAAGCATGCCGACATCGGGCTGGCGGCGGGATGCCGGCCATTTTCCCGGGATCCATTTACTATCCGGATCATAAGGATCTTCTTTATGCCACCTGTCATAAAAATAAGCCGGCAGATTACTTTCATTCCAGAACATGGTAGTGTATGCATGTGTGTATCTGGCCGAGAAACTTGCCGCCCCCTGGAATAACATATTCAAATCAAAACCTTTCCAGTTGGCTGATAGAGTGAGTCCGTAATAGGTTCTGGGGTTTTCATTGAAGGTCATCGGCTGAATGTCATTGCCGTCAATGACTCCGTCCCCGTTAACGTCCTCATATTTAAAATCTCCCGGTAATTCTTTTGAGTTTCCTAATGTACCATCCTGTATCGGTGAATTCAGCACGTCCTCCTCGTTCTGGAACTGTCCTATTTCGTGATACATCCATACCACCCCCTGCATCCGGTTGGATTGACCCCTGCGGTATTTGTCCCAACTGCTTTGGAAGGGGGCTTCTTCAACATAGAGATTCATGGCGCGGGAATAGTTTACATTGCCCGATACGCTGAAATTAAAAGAGCCTATGTTATCGTGATATGTCATGGAGAAGTCAATCCCTTTCACACGATCACTATTAAGATTCTCCTGAGGCATAACCCCTCCGAAAGTGTTGGGTAAGGTGACAAGCCTGGTTGCAAGCAGGCCGGTACGGTCGCGTCTGTAAATATCCGCCACAAAAGATAATTTGTTTTTGAATACCCCGACGTCCATGCCCAGGTCGGTTGTTTTGGATTCCATCCAGGTGAGATGTTTGTTTACGAGACCGGGGGGAGAGACCCCGAGGGTTTCCACACCGTTGACAAACTCCCACCATCCGCCGCCGGAAACAGTAAAACCGGGAATATATTGAAAGGGGGCACCTGCATCCTGTCCAGTAATCCCCCAGGATGCTCTCAGCTTGAGATTGGACAGCCAGCCCAGATTGTCCTTAATAAAAGGTTCTTCAGAGATTCTCCATCCCCCTGAAACTACCGGGAATAATCCCCATCTTTCATCCGGAGCATATCTGTAGGAGCCATCGTATCTTGCCGTAAACTCAACGAGGTATTTGCCCATATAGTTATAGTTTACTCTGCCGATATAAGAGATAAAACGTTCATTGATCTCATTTCCACCTGAAACCTGATCATGTTGTACAGCGTAATCCAGTTGGTCATTCGTGAAAAAATCATAGATCTTTGCTACGGAAGCATAAGTCCTTTTTCTATCCCTGACCTCATAGACAAAAAACGCACCTACATTGTGTTTGTCGGCAAAAGTGTTTTTATACCGGATGTGTCCCTGGAATGACATTGTATAGTCGTAATTCCAATAATTGGAAATACCCGGCGGAAGGTTATACTTGGTAGGCAGATATTCATCATTAGCAGAATCGTAGTCATAAAGTTTGAAATCTTTTCTTACATACTTGTTTTCATTATGGGTTTGGTCATAAGCTCCTAAAGCTTTGAATTGCAGCCCCTTCAGGAAGGGTGCGTCATAAACCAGATCAAAAGAGGTTTGAATGATCTGATTTCGCGTCCTGGCATATCCTGTCAGATCAGCCTGCTCCAGGGCATAAGGATTGATGGATTGACCATCTGTGACCCTGTTGATATAATCCGGATTGTTGTTTGCAAATACATGATGCACAGGCAGACTGGATACGCTGCCACGCCAGATGCTAAAGAATTGTCCTCCGTCAGCAAACGGCGATTCCTTTTTGTCTGAGAAGCCGGAAAATCTTACATGAGCAGTGAAATTCTTGGTTAGATGGGCTTTCAGGTTGGTTCTGAAATTTACTCTGGTATAATTGAGGTCTTCGCTTTTCAAGATACTCCCGTCATTTACGAAGCCGAGGTTTACATGATAGGTAACCTTGTCCGTACCGCCGGTAGCTGAGAGGTTATGTTCCTGACGGAAAGAAAAATTCTTGAAAGAAGCCTCATACCAGTCTGTGCTTTCATAACCGGGGCCTCCTTGTTTCCATTTTTCCAGTTCTTCAGGTGAGATGAAATTTCCCAGGCCGGCAAATAAGTTGGCGTCATTGCGCATCTCCAGATATTGGACT
Source organism: Bacteroidales bacterium (assembly GCA_027028505.1). GTDB lineage: Bacteria > Bacteroidota > Bacteroidia > Bacteroidales > VadinHA17 > DRPN01. The sequence continues at coordinate 10,982 of JALVJE010000073.1, read as the reverse complement.
GCATTGGCCATTTGCGGAACATCTGTGGGGGAGGAAAACCCGAAGACATTATTGTAGGCAAACCTGGCTTTTCCTTCACTTCCTTCCTTGGTGGTGACAATAATAACACCGTTTGCTGCATTGATCCCGTAAATTGCTGCCGACGCATCTTTCAGAACAGTGATACTCTCAATATCTTCAGAATTTAACCTCTGGAATTCAGAAGCATTGTTCCGGATTACGCCGTCAATAACAAATATGGGTTGACCAAAACCCCGGATATTGATGGCGTTATCATAGGAACCGGGTTCCCCTGTCATTTGCCGGATATTTAATCCGGCTACTTTCCCGGATAATTTCTGGGCGATACTTGTAGCTTGTGTTGTTTTTATTTCCTGATCATCGATCTGAGCCACGGCTGATGTCAGGTTTTTTCTTTTGCTTGTGCCGTATCCTGTGACAACAACTTCTTCAAGGGATTTGTTCGCCGGATACAGCCGGACATTAATGACCGTTCTGTTCCCTACACGTTCTTCCACTTTCCTGTAACCAACAAAACTGAATTCAAGTACCGCATTTGTGTCAGATACCTGGATAGTGTACTTACCGTCAGGATCCGTGATAGTCCCCTGTGTGGTACCTTTAATAAGTACATTTACCCCGGGTAACGGGCCTTCGTCCGAAGTGACAGTCCCTCTGACATTGCGGGTCTGTGCCTGAATACTTACAAAACTGAAGATCAGTAATACAAAAGACAAAGCCCAGAACCTGGGCGGCTTGTGCCTGGTTTTAAGGGTTAAATGTGATAAATTCATTGGTAGGCATTTTAGGTTTTTGGAATCAGTTAATTAAATGAAGGTTAATATATTGGGTCGTTTAATTCTCTTATCCGTTGATCCTGGTCCTGAAAATTTATTTCTTTAAATAAACCGACAATGCACTGACAAATATAACCTGTTTTGCAAAAAAACAAGCTAAATCTATTTAGTTTTTTTTGATTTTTTTGCAAAAAATATGAATTGTGTTGATATACAGTGTAATAAGATGATTGAAAAATGTGCATAAAGAAAGCGATGATGTGGTTTTCTGTCAAAAGAGAGAAGGTAATGCCAAATATGGACAAACTATTCACCGGGGTGAGGTGTGTGTAATAGGAAGAGTAAGTGTATGTTAGGTGTGTCAGTGTTCATGGTTAAAGGATTTTGTCCTCTACGGAGTTGTTCTGATGGGATGTATGATAGTAAGGTAGTGCTGACGGTATTAAACCCAGATTACGCATTAGGAAGCTAAAAAATAGCTGAACTAATGCGTTAGCTGGGGTTAACCCCGATCTAGGAGTTCACGGTTTTGGTGAATAACCAAAACCGATGAAATCCTTAATCGATCAGCAATGAAAAGCGCTTGCGATTTTCTATTGCTGATTTTGGGTTAAAACGAAAAAAGTCAGATCCCCTCAAACAGAGTCTGACTTTTTCAGAGAAGATATAATTTATCCGGCGGAACAGGTATCTGTACCAACTGATTTTACATGGTTTGCTACAGTCTTTCGATCACCTTTTCCAGCTTGGCCGTGATCCGGGCGGCCACCTCTTTCACCTTGTCATTGTCGACGGCCAGCATCGATTGCAGGGCGTGGATGGCGGATACCTCCGTTTTGCCGTCCGGCAGGGCGCGGATGATCACGTTGCAGGGGAGCATCAGTCCGATGTGGTCCTCAGCCTGCAGGGCCTGGAAAGCGAATGTCGGGTTGCAGGCGCCCAGCGTGGTGTAGCGTGGCAGCTCGGCGCCGATCTTGTTTTTCAGCGTCTCGTCCATATTGAGACGGTACAGCACGCCGAAGCCTTCTTCTTTAAGCTGTTCCGTAACTTTCTCAATGGCCTCCTCAAAGGCATAATTCGTGGTCTTATTGAAATAGTAGTTCATGATCTTTTTGTTTTTATTGTATTACATCTTTTACTTCTCCGCAAGTTAGCATTTTCTCGCCGAAATAGGGATTTTTGATCTCATTGTACCGGCTGCCCCGGAAGGCTCCTATTCTCCCTCCTCCATCTTCATGCCGCCGTGGTTATGGCCGACAGAGACTTTCCCTCCTTCGGGGTTCATCATGCTGGGCTTGCCGGAGAGCTGTGCGGCCGCATCGATCTTGAAGACACCGTTGGTGGCGATCTCCTCGCCGCCGGAAAGGCCTGATCCTACGATATAGTAATTGCCAGCGTCGGGGCCCAGTACGATCTCACGGTGAAGGAAGGTGGGCTTCTGGCGGTCCGGCACTTTTACATAGACCACGGCTCTTTTTCCTGTCCACAGCACCGATGATTTGGGGATGAGCAGGGCCGGTCCGCCGCCTATGCGGGAGGTCAGTCTCCCGTCGGCGAACATCCCCGGCTTGAGGGCCTCCCGGGGGTTATCCAGCTCAACACGGGCCAGGGCCACGCGGGTCTTCGGGTTGATGACAGGGTCGATGAAGGTGACCTTCCCGGAAAAATTCTTCCGCGGCAGCGACCGGATGGTGAAAGCCACCCGGTCCCCTTTCTTTACCCAGGGGAGGTCCTCTTCATAAACTTCGAATTGCACCCATACGCGGGAGAGGTCGACTACCTGGAAAAGGAGTTCTCCTTCTTTGACATAATCTCCTTTGGCTACATGGCGCATGGTGACCGTGCCGGCGATGGGTGAGAGCACATCGAAATAGTGTATGATCTTCCCTGCCTCTTCCAGGTCGTTGATCTGGGCATCGGTCAGATCCCACAGTTTCAGCTTGGTGCGTGCCGAGCGGTAGAAGGCGGGATTGTTCTCCTTGTATTTTACCGCTTCGAGCAGTTCCTGCTGGGCTGCTACCAGCCCGGGCGAGTAGATGGAGGCCAGCTTCTCACCTTTGCGGATCTTCTGCCCGGTGAAATTGACGAACAGGTGCTCTATGCGTCCGCCGAAACGGGCCGTAAGATCAGCGATCCTGCGTTCGTCGGCCATCACCTTGCCCAGCAGGTAAGTGGTCCTTTCCGGTATTGCTTCGCGCACCCGGGAGGTCTGGATATCGGCCAGCTTGATGGCCGAGGCGGTCAGGACGATCTCCCCGGGAGACCTCTTTTCTTCCGTGCCGCCTCCGGCTTCATTGAGCGGGATCAGGTCCATGCCGCAGATGGGGCATTGTCCCGGCTCGTCCATACGTATCTGGGGATGCATCGAGCAGGTCCAGATCGTGTGACCCTCTTCTGTGTCGTGTGTTTGCAGCGCTGTACCTTCCCCGCTGACAGTAGGGGTTGCCGGCCGGTGAAAAATGAGCCAGCCCAAAAATAATCCGATGATCACGGCACTCCCGCCGAGGATCGATGTCTGTTTGTTGATGTTTATTTTCATTTTCATTTTGTTGTTGGGACGCGATTTATCGCGTCCTTAGGGTTGATATGTTCTTACTTTTATATAGGGACGCGATAAATCGCGTCCTTACGGTGAGCCGCAATGCTTTACGGCTTTCTTGTTATTTCATTTCTCATTTCTCATTTCTCATCGCTCATCTCTCATCTCTCATCTCTCTACCTTCCTTTCAAATACCTGGTGAACGCCAGCACCGTGTTCAGGTCGGTACGGGCTTTTTCCAGTTCAAGGTCATAGGTCAGCACTTTCCGTTGCATCCTGAGCACCTCTTCAAAGTCCTTGTTTTGTGTCGTATAGGCAGTCTGCAACAGGCGTATAGACTGGTGGGCCCGCCGCGACTGGGCCCGGTAGAGATCCAGCCGGCGTCCTGCGTCGAGATAGTCTTTCCAGGTGTTCTCTGCCAGGGTCTCCAGCAGGTTGGTTTTGTCCGCTTTTTGTGCCTCGACGCTTTCCTGCAGCAACACGGCCTGCTTGATCATGGCATTGTACTTGCCGCGGAAGAGGGGGATGGTGATGCCTATCCTGGGAAAGAGCAGGGCGTCCTTGCCGCCGAAACTGTTGTTGGGTCCCTGTCCTGTGATGATGTAATCAATGCCCAGCGTGATGTTGGGGGCTCCCTTTTTCCGGGCAGCCTGCTCACGGTAAAGCAATGACTCTTTTTCATAGTCAAGACTGATGAGCTGGTGGTTGTTGATGCGGATGCTGTCGAGCCAGGCTGCTTTGCCGGGGATCACCGGCTCCTCTTGCCACAGGCTGTCGGGAACGATCACCCGGGCCGAAGCGTCGGTGTTCAGCAGGTTGTTGAAAGCCACCTGCCGTGCCTGGTAGCGGTCGCCCAGCAGGGCCAGCCTGTTCTCCAGGTCGGCGATCTCCATCTCAATACGCAGCTCATCCACTGCCGATACCTTGCCTGTCTCCAGCCTGGCCAGGGCCAGGTCGCGGAAAGAGGCCAGGATCTCAATGTTCTCCCGTGTGATACGCAGGGATCGCTTCAGGAAGTAGAGCTCATAATAGACGGAGCTTACGTCATAAAAAAGACGGGATTTATAGTCTTCGAAAGTCTTGTAAGCGGCTTTGGCCCGCGAGGAGGCGCTCTCTGCGCCGGCACGCAGGCTCCCGAACCAGGGGAACATCTGGGAGAGGGAGATCTTCGCGATCTGTGGTCCTTCCCGTGTCTCCACCGGCATGATGAAATAAGCAAATGCCAGCTGCGGATCGGGCAGCGCTTTCCCCTGGGGAACATCTTCCAGGGCGGCCAGGTACTGCTTGAATTTGGCCCGGAGACCCGGGTTGTTCTCCGCCGCCGTGATCTTGTACTGCTCCAGGATCTCCTGCTGTCCCTCAACCTTTGTAAAGGCGAAGGAGAAAAGGACCAGGAAGATCGTCAGGTATGTAAGTGTTTTTTTCATTGTTTTGTTATTCAGTTGTCATTAGTTCGCTGCGCTCACGAAATTTACTCGCTACGCTCGTGTAATTAAGTGGAAATTACTCCCTGTGGTTGCGAGATTTATCCCGACTACTTCGGGATGAAATTAGGTAGAAATTAGCTCCCGATGGTCTCGAAATGAGGTAGTTGCTTGCATTTTTTCCATCATTCCACTATTCCCTGCCTGCGGCAGGCAGGCATTTTTCCATTATTCCTTTAGCCTTTTGCCTTTATACTTTTGCCTTAATATTTTTTACTTTTTTCTCCTGCCACATGCTGTATAGCGTAGGCACGATGAACATGGTCATCACCTGTATGAGCATGCCGCCGAAGGCCGGGATGGCCATGGGCACCATGATGTCGGAGCCTTTTCCTACGGAGGTCAGCACCGGTATCAGGGCGATGATCGCCACGGCTGCGGTCATCATGGCCGGTCGCACCCTTTTGCTTCCGGCATGCAGCACCGATTCGCGCACTTCATCCACGGTGGAGGGTTTCTCCTTGTCAAACACCTGTGTCAGGTAGGTGCCCATGATCACACCGTCGTCGGTGGCAATGCCGAAGAGGGCGATGAACCCCACCCACACGGCCACGCTCAGGTTGATGGTGTGCATCTGGAACAGCTCCCTCATGTTGACCCCGGCCACGGCAAAGTTGAGGAACCAGTCCTGACCGTACAGCCAGAGCATGATGAACCCGCCGGAGAAAGCCACGAAGATACCGGTGAAGATCATGGAGGAGGTGAGCACGTTCCTGAACTGGAAAAAGAGGATCAGGAAGATCACGATCAGCGAGATGGGCACCACCAGCATAAGCCTTTTGGTGGCACGTATCTGGTTCTCATAGTTGCCGGTGAAGACATAGTTCACTCCCGGGGGCACGACGAACTCCCCGTCGTCGATCTTTTTCTGCAGGAAGGCCTGGGCATATTCCACGACATCCACCTCGGCAAAACCTTTTTTCTTGTCGAAGATGACATATCCCACCAGGAAGGTGTCTTCGCTCTTGATGAGCTGGGGTCCGCGGGTGTAGGTTATTTCCGCCAGCTCGCCCAGTGGCACCTGCACGCCGGCAGGGGTGGGGATGAGGATCTTCTTCAGATCGTCGGGGTTGTCACGGTATTCCCGGGCATAGCGCACCCGCACGGGGAAGCGCTCCCGTCCTTCGACGGTGTAGGTGAGGGTCATGCCGCCGATGGCGCTGCTCAGGAAGCTCTGCAGGTCTTTGATCGTAAGACCGTAGCGCGAGAGGGCCCTCCGGTTGATCTTCAGCTCCAGGTAGGGCTTGCCCACCACCCGGTCGGCGAAGACCGAGGCGGGTTGTACCCCCGGCACCTGCTTGAGGAACCGTTCTATATCGTATCCGGTTTTTTCGATGGTTTTCAGATCGGGACCGTATACCTTGATGCCCATGGGGGCACGCATACCGGTCTGCAGCATGATCAGACGGGTCTGGATGGGCTGCAGCTTGGGTGAGGAGGTGAGCCCCGGGATGGTGGCCTCTTTGACGATCTCCTGCCAGATATCGTCCGGAGTTTTGATGTGGGAACGCCACTGGCGGAAGTATTCTCCCCGCTTGTCGGGGATGAGATCTTCGTAACGGAGGTCCCTGTATTCATCTTTGTCGGGATTGTATTTCGTGCCGTCGCGCAGGATAAAGTTGTTGTCCCTGTCGGTTTTGAACCGTTCGCGGTGACCATACTCATCCAGCATATATTCCGGTTTGTAGTTGATGATGTTCTCGTACATGGAGATGGGGGCCGGGTCGAGGGCCGATCCCACGCGGCCCCATTTCCCCACGACGTTTTCCACCTCGGGGATGCTGTTGACCCGCTGGTCGAGCTGGCGGATCACATCCAGGTTCTCCGCGATACCGGAGTGGGGCATGGTGGTGGGCATCAGGAGGAAGGATCCTTCATCCAGCGCCGGCATGAATTCTTTGCCTATGCCGGGGAAAGCCTTGTTCAAGGCCTGCCAGGGCCGGGTCTTGCGGAGGTCCCAGCCGATCTTTTCCGTGCCTGCCGGGATGAAGCCGAAGAGCTTGTCGAAACCCTGCCAGGTCATGATACCGAAAACGAGGACGAGGATGGGGAGGGACAGGAACTTCCATTTGTTCTTCAGCACCCATCGTAGGATGGGGGTGTAGGAGTGTACGATGAACATCAGGGCGCCGAGCACCACGGCGATGATCACACCTACGAAGATAAAGTTGATGAAGGCAGAGTTCAGGGCTCCCAGCGGCAGCCATTCGATGGCCAGCAGCCAGACGATCACGATCAGCGTGATGGCTATGTTGATCCGGTTGACATATTTCCTTTTGTTCTCAGGCCACTGCCAGAGCAGGAGGTTGTTGATGCCGATGAGGATCAGGGAGACGGCCAGCCAGGAATGATATTTCACCAGGAAGAACACGCCGCCGGCGATCAGCAGACCGTTCCGGATGCGGTTGGTTTTTTTCCTGTCAAAACGGATGGCGAAAGTGATATGGGCAAAGGCAGGGATGAAAATGATGCCGATAAAGAGAGAAGCCAGCAGGGCGAAGGTCTTGGTGAACGCCAGGGGGCGGAACAGCTTGCCTTCGGAGGCCTGCATTGCAAATACCGGCAGGAAGCTGACGATGGTGGTGGACAGGGCCGTGACGATGGCCGGCGCCACCTCGATGGTGGCGGCATAGATCACCTCCACCAGTTTTTTACCCCGGGCTCCCTTGTTCTCCGGCATATCCAGATGCCGGATGATATTCTCGGTGAAGACGATCCCCACATCCGCCATCACCCCGATGGCGATGGCGATACCCGAAAGTGCCACGATATTGGCATCCACGCCGAACTGCTTCATGACAATGAAGGTGATCAGCACGCCCAGGGGCAGCAGGCTGGAAATAAGTACGGAGGCCCGCAGGTTGAACACCAGGATCATCACCACGATGATACTGATCAGGATCTCGTGGGAAAGGGCCGACTCAAGGGTGCCCAGGGTCTCTTTGATCAGACCGGTACGGTCGTAAAAAGGCACAATGGTCACCTTCGATACGGTGCCGTCCTCCAGCTTCTTGGAGGGCAGGCCGGTGGAGATCTTTTCGATCTCCTTTTTCACGTTCCGGATCACCTCCATGGGGTTGGCGCCGTAACGGGCCACCACCACGCCGCCCACCGCTTCGGAGCCTCCTTTGTCGAGGCCGCCACGGCGCGTGGCCGGACCGAAATGAATGTCCGCCACCTCTTTCAGCCGCACCGGCACATTGTTCCGTACCGTCACCACGCTCTCCTCCAGATCCTCCAGTGATTTGATGTAACCCAGGGCTCTTACCAGATACTCGGCCCGGTTGAATTCGATGGTGCGGGCGCCGATGTCGAGGTTGCTTTTTTTGACAGCGTTCATGATCTGTGCGATGGTGACGCCGTAGGCTTTCATGGCATTGGGATCAATATCGATCTGGTACTCGCGCACAAAGCCTCCTATGGAGGCCACCTCGGCCACTCCTTTGGCGCCGGTGAGGGCATAACGCACATAAAAATCCTGTATGGTCCGCAGCTCCTGGGGGTCCCAGCCGCCGGCAGGATTACCATCCTTGTCCCGTCCTTCGAGGGTATACCAGTACACCTGCCCCAGTGCCGTAGCGTCGGGTCCCAGTGCCGGCGTCACCTCATCGGGCAGCGTGCCGGCAGGCAGCGAGTTCAGCTTTTCCAGGATGCGCGTGCGCGTCCAGTAGAATTCACGTCCCTCTTCGAAGATGATATAGATACTGGACAGGCCGAAGATCGAATTGCTGCGGATAGTCCTCACGCCGGGAATACCCAGCAGGGCCGTGGTGAGAGGGTAGCTGATCTGGTCCTCGATGTCCTGGGGTGAGCGCCCCGGCCATTCCGTGTAGACGATCTGCTGGTTCTCCCCCAGGTCGGGGATGGCATCCACGGGCACGGGATCGCTGGGCAGAAAGCCGGTGTTCCAGTTGAAAGGGGAGGAGACGATCCCCCAGGCGATCAGAGCAAACAGCAACAGAAAAGTTACCAGCTTGTTCTCCAGAAAATATTTGATGGTCCTGTTCAGCATAATATCTCGTTTTATTGTGATCGTGACACCGCACCGTAGCGGTGACTTTTTTGAACAGGACAAAAATAGAGGGGAGGAGGTAAGGGCTTTTATTTAATTTTCAGAAAAAGGTACAGAATTTTCTAATGCGTGAATGCGTGAATGTGTGAATGTGTGAATGATTGAATGATTGAATGCCGGTCGTCTGGATGATCCCGTTTGGACATTTTGGCTATTTCATTTTTAAATTAAATTTTTATATTTAGAGAGATATTTTATTAGAAATTTTATTGATCATCAAAAAAAATATGAACAACTATCTCAGGTTTTTAAAGAAAGATAGCTGTGATCCTCTGCAGGAGGTGTTCCGCCGGATGGGCATGGTTTTGATCTTTTTGATCTTTACTCATCTTTTTACACTGGCCCAGGAGCAACTGCCGGTAACGCATTTCCGTTTTAATGATGATACCGGCAAGATCCAGTTCGCTATTGTTTCAGACCTTTGGGGAGGCTACAGAGCGGGCGTCTTTGAAGATGCCGCCAGGAAACTGGAGCTGCTGCAACCCCAGTTTGTGATGTCTGTTGGAGACCTGATCGAAGGGAAGACCTACGATTCAACCCTTGTAGATCAGGAATGGGACCATTTTGATGCGATGGTGGATGATCTTTCCATGCCTTTTTTTTATGTTCCCGGTAACCATGACATATCTAATCCATGGATGGAAAAGGAATGGAAGAAAAGATTGGGAAGAACATATTATTATTTCATACGAAAGAATGTTCTTTTTTTGATCATCGACACACAGGATGGCGGCGATTACCATATCGGTACTGAACAGATCGCCTATTTCAGAAAGGTGATCAAAGATCATCCTGATGTCAGATGGACTTTCATCTTTATGCACCGGCCTGTCTGGCAGGGTGAGGATGGGCATGAGGAAGGTTATGAAAAAATTGAAGAGGTTTTTAATGGGTCTCATTACACCCTTTTCTCCGGTCACCAGCACAGGTATGCAAAGATCGTCAAGAACGGCTATGATCACTATGTCCTGGCCACCACAGGAGGAGGAAGCCGTTTGAGGGGGGAGAAATACGGAGAGTTCGATCATATTATGTGGGTGACTCAAAAAGATAAAGCTCCTCCGGAGATCATAAATATAAAACTCGACGGATTGGTTATGAATGATGTGGTAAATAATAATACTTTTTCCATAACGAATACCTTAACAAGAGGGAACTGGCTGGTAGTTCCGGAATATGTTGTGCAAAAAAAACGGGCAGACACGATCAGAGCCTTGATCGTTTTTAACAATCCTGCGAAATATCCGCTTACTGTTACCGGGGATTTTTCCTATATGAACGATTATTCCGTTGAGCCCCGGAAAATGGATCTGGTAGTTCCTCCTTTTGCTGAAAAACGACAATGGATCATTATCCGGTCGGCCCATGACAAGCAAATGGATCTCTCATCCATGACGGATCTCAATATAGAGCTTACAGGGTCCTATAAATATGATACCATGGTTTATAAATTACCGGCTTCTAAAAAATTGATCCTGGACCGGGGGCAAAATATTGAAGGGAAACCCAGGATAAAAAAATGATCCCTGTTCGATCGGTCGGTAACAGAAGAGCCGGAGAGGCCAAAAATAATCTCCCCGGTTGCCGGTAAAAAACCGAAGTGCGGGTAACAAGATCGGTCTTAATGAGTATATTAGTTTTCGCTGGGGTACACAAAGGAACAAAAAAAGTGTTTTCATGAACAAACGCCGAAATTTTATCAGACTGTCCGGTGCCGGTATGCTGGCTGCCACGGTTATGCCGGGGAAGACCGTGCTGGGACAAGAGGACATAAGCACTGCTGCGCGTTCCAAAGACAAAAAGATCCGCATCGGCATCATCGGGGCGGAGAACAGCCATACCATCGCCTACGGGAAAACATTCAATATAGAAAAACGGTTTCCCGGCATTGAGGTGAAATATGTGTGGGGGGAAACGGAAGCATTTGCTAGGAATGCTATGGAGAAGGGAGGGATCCCGAACAGGGTGAAAGACCCGCAGGAGATGATGGGGAAGATCGATGCGCTGATCGTGGACCATCGCCATGCCAAATACCATCTGCCGGCAGCACTCCCTTTTGTAGAGGCAGGAGTGCCTACCTTTGTAGATAA
>JALVJE010000072.1 GCA_027028505.1 Bacteroidales bacterium | reverse complement strand
GAAAAAAACAATATTTCAAAGAACCTGATAACTGGTCTTACGTAAACGATCTTATGATATTTTGCTTTTACTTAAATGTAAACGATGTTATGATATTTTTGTGTAAACGATGTTATGATATTTAACACATAGTTCATAGTGTTTCCCACCTCCCTGCCTGCAAGTTCAGTTGCTAATCCTGTGTGATTCCCCGGAATTAATTGTAACTTAGCAGCCTGAACGTCAAATGAATCTGTATGAAGATGCAAAAATACCTCTTTTTTGTCTGGGTGCCTCTCCTTATGGCGGGGGCAGCCTGTACCCGTACCAATACCCAAAAGATGATCAAACCGCCTGTAGCCGAGAAAAAGCCCCACAAATTGGTGGCCCACGGGGATACCCGTATTGACAATTATTACTGGATGCGTCTGACGGACGAACAGAAAAATGCCAAAGAACCGGACGAGCAGACCCGGCAGGTGCTGGACTATCTCCATGCCGAAAATGACTACTGTGAAGCCATGCTCTCGCCGGTAAAAGATCTTCGTGAGTCACTCTACCAGGAGATCACCGGCCGTATCAAAGCGGATGACCGGTCGGTGCCTTATCCGGAGAACGGATATTATTACTACACGCGTTATGAGGAGGGGAAAGAGTACCCGCTCTACTGCCGCAAAAAGGGATCGACCGATGCCCCGGAGGAGATCATGCTCAACGCCAATGAGCTGGCTGCCGGGCATAGTTTCTTCCGGATCGCCGACTGGAGTGTCAGTCCGCAGAACGATCTGCTCGTCTTCGGGGTCGATACAATCGGGCGGCGGCAGTATGTGTTGATGTTCAAAGACCTTACCACCGGAGACCTCCTGGCCGATGAGATCCCCAATACCACCGGCGGAGCGGTCTGGGCCAACGACAACAAAACCGTTTTTTATACACGCCGCGATCCGGAGACCCTGCGGGCCCAGGAGATCCTGCGCCATAAGCTGGATACCCCCGCAGATAAGGATCCCCGTGTATGGTTTGAAAAAGACGAGACCTTCAGTACAGGCATCTTCAAGACCAAAAGCAAGAAATACCTGCTCATCTGGTCCGACCAGACCCTCTCCACCGAGTATCGCTACCTCGATGCCAGCCATCCGGAAGGACAATTCCGTGTGATACAGCCCCGGAAAAAAGACCTGGAGTACGAGGTCGAGCATTTCGGCAACTATTTCTACATCCGTACCAACGCCGGCGGCGCTAAAAATTTCAAGCTGATGCGCACCCCCGTGACCCATACCACCATGACCCACTGGAAGGAGGTGTTTCCCTATGACAGCACGGTCTATCTCACCGGCTTTGATATTTTTCGTGATTATCTGGTGCTCTCGGTGCGGGTGAACGGCCTTACCGGTCTGAAGATCGTACCCTGGAAAGATCCTTCAAAAGGGTGGTATGTCTCTTTTGACGAGCCTGTCTGGGTAGTACGTACCTCGGTAAATCCCGAGTTCAATACCCCCCTGTTGCGTTTTACCTATTCTTCCCTGGTGACCCCCACATCGGTGTACGATTACAACATGGACACGAAGGAGCGGGTGCTGATGAAACAGGATGAGGTGGTGGGAGGATACGATCCTTCGCTATATGAGGAGAAGAGGCTCTTCTCCACGGCTTCCGACGGTACGAAAGTGCCCGTCTCGCTGGTGTATCGAAAGGGTCTGAAGAGGGACGGCAACAACCCGGCCCTGATCTACGGTTACGGTTCATATGGCTTTCCCATGGATCCCTGGTTCAGCTCCGTACACCTGAGTCTTCTGGACAGAGGGTTCGTATATGCCATCGCCCACATCCGGGGCGGCGGCGAGATGGGACGGCAGTGGTATGAGGACGGCAAGCTGCTGAAGAAAAAGAACACTTTCACCGATTTTATCTCCTGCAGCGAATACCTTGTGGATCAGAACTATACCAACCCGGGCAAACTGTTCGCCATGGGCGGAAGCGCCGGCGGCCTCCTCATGGGTGCCGTAGCCAATATGAGTCCGTCCCTCTACAAGGGTATCATCGCCAATGTGCCTTTTGTGGATGTCGTGACCACCATGCTCGATCCTACCATCCCTCTTACTACCTTTGAGTATGACGAATGGGGCAACCCCCATATCAAAAAATATTATGACTATATGCTTTCTTACTCGCCTTATGACAATGTGGGGCCGCTGGAGTACCCGGCCATGCTGGTCACCACCGGCTACTGGGACTCACAGGTGCAGTACTGGGAGCCGGCCAAATGGGTGGCTAAGCTGCGGGACATGAAGACCGGCAATAACCTACTCCTCCTGCACGTTAACTTTGATGCAGGTCACGGCGGAGCCTCCGGCCGCTACCGCCGCTACCGTGAGACCGCTATGGAATATGCTTTTATGCTGCAGATGCTGGGGAAGGAAGAATGATGATCGATGAATGTCGAATGTCGAATGTCGAATGTCGAATGACGAATGATGAACTGAAACCTGAAACCTGGAACCTGAAACCTGAAACCCGAAATAGGTATTTAAATAGGTATTAAAATAGATATTAAAATAGGTATTTAAATAGGTATTTTTATCATTGCTTCCATGGCCGGTTATCCTGAAAACATAGAAGAGAAGCTGGGTTTCCGGCAGATACGTGAGCTGATCCGTGGCAAGGTGCTTTCGCCCCTGGGAGAGCGTCAGGTGGAGGAGATCCGTTTCAGTACCTCCCGCGACCGTATCGTGCACGAGTTGCAGAGAACGGGTGAGTTCATGGAGATCCTGGAGGAAGATCTCCCTTTTCCCACCGACCATGTCATTGATATGACGCCCGTGCTGGAGAAGATCACGGTCGAGGGCTCCCTGCTGACGGTGGAGGAGCTTTACGACCTGCGACGCTCCCTGAACACTGTCCGGGCGGTCATGCGCTTTTTCGGCACTGTGGAGGAAGATCGTTTTCCCCTCCTGCGGAAACTCTCCTCGCAACTGAACCACTATCCTTTTATCACTGACAGCATCGACAAGGTGCTCACAGCCAAAGGTACGGTGCGGGATACGGCCTCTCCGGAGCTGAAGAGGATCCGGCATGACCTGGCCGCCCGGAAGAAGAGTATCTCCGTACGCCTTCAGGGCATCCTGCGCAAGGCGCGGGCAGCGGGATGGGTGGAGAGCGACACCTCCCTCTCGGTGCGCAACGGGCGTATGGTGATCCCGGTGCCGGCCACCCACAAACGCCGCATTCCCGGCCTCATCCTGGATGAGTCGGCCACGGGAAAGACCGTGTATGTGGAGCCGTCGGAGATCGTGGAACTGAACAATGAGATCCGCACGCTGGGCTTTGCCGAGGAACGGGAGATCGAGCGTATCCTGCGTCATCTGGCCGGTATGTTCCGTCCTTATGTGCCGGAGATGATGGCCTCCTATGAGGTGCTGGGCACCTTCGACATGATCCGGGCCAAAGCGCTGTTCGCCCGGGAGATAAAAGCTGCCGTGCCGGAGGTGCGGGACGAACCGTATATCGCCTGGCAGCAAGCGGTCCATCCCCTCCTGTACCTTACCCTGCGCCGAGAGAAACGGGAAGTGGTGCCCCTCGACATTGAGCTGAACGATGAGCATCGTATCATCGTGATCTCGGGGCCCAACGCCGGGGGTAAGTCGGTGTGCCTGCAGACGGTGGGACTGCTGCAGTACATGGTGCAGTGTGGCATCCCGGTGCCGGTGCGACCCACCTCAGTGTTCGGCATCTTCAGTCAACTCTTTCTGGACATGGGCGACGAACAGTCGATAGAGAACGATCTGAGCACTTACAGTTCGCGGCTGCTCAATATGAAATATTTCCTGAAGCATGCCGACGGGGAGACGCTGATCCTGATGGATGAGCTGGGCACAGGCACCGAACCCATGCTGGGGGGTGCCCTTGCCGAGACGGTCCTTCGGCGCCTCAACGCCCGCGGCGCTTACGGGGTGGTCACCACCCATTACACCAACCTGAAACACCTGGCTGCCTCGGAGGAGGGGATCATCAACGGGGCCATGCTCTTTGACCATCACAACATGCAGCCCCTCTACCGTCTGGAACCCGGTAAGCCGGGCAGCTCCTTTGCCTTCGAGATGGCCCGTAAGACCGGTCTGCCCGAAGATGTGCTGCAGGAGGCCGCCGGCAAGGTGGGGGAGGAGCATGTTCTCTTCGACAAGCACCTGCGCGAGATCCTGCGTGACAAGAGATACTGGGAGAACAAGCGGAAAAAGATACGGCAGACCGAGAAGAAGCTGGAGGCCCTCCTGGAGCGGTATGAGGCCGAGATGGAAGGGCTGCAGAAACAGAAAAAAGAGATCCTGGCACAGGCCCGCGAGGAGGCAGGACAGATGCTCTCGGATGTGAACAAAAAGATCGAGCATACCATCCGGGTGATCCGTGAGACCCAGGCTGAGAAAGAGCGTACCCGGGAGGCCCGTCGTGAGCTGGAGGAGGTGAAGGAGAAAGTGAAAACGGTCACCACCCGCGACGATGTGCTGGAACGCCGCATGCAGCAGGTGCGGGCCCGTCGTGGAAAGAAGAAAAAGACGCCGGAGCAGGTGGATGCCGTACCTCTCCAGGAGGGTGACAAGGTACGTATGGAGGGCCATGAGGCGGTGGGTGAGGTGATAGCCGTGAGCCGGGGCGGATGTCTCGTGGCCTTCGGCAACCTGACCACACAGGTGGCCCCGGAGAGGCTGACACGGGTGAGCGAGGAAGAGTACCGCCGTCAGAGCCGTGGCAGACCGGGCGGCGGCTCCTGGCAGGAAGATCTCCACAGACGCCGTCTGCAGTTCAGACCCGAGATCGATGTGCGGGGCCGCAGGGCGGAAGAGGCCCTGCAGGAGGTCATGACCTTCATCGACGAGGCGGTGATGGTGGGCGAACAGCACCTGCGCATCATCCACGGCAAGGGCAACGGCATCCTGCGGCAGATGATACGCGATTACCTGCACACCGTGGAGGTGGTGGGGAGCTGCCACGACGAGCATGTCGACCGCGGCGGCGCCGGCGTCACCATCGTGGACCTGGATGTGTGAAGAAGACAGAAGTCGAAGAGTCGAAGAGTCGAAAAGTCGAAGAGTAGGAAGTAAGGAGTAAAGAGTAGGGAGTAGAGCATAGAGCGTAGAGCAAAGAGCAATGAGATGAGTAGAGACAAGGCACCGCCTTGTCCGTATTTTGGTAAAAAAAATAAAGAGATACACATCGTAGAGACGTGCGAACCGCGCGTCTCTTAAAACGAAAGCGGTTTTTATGGACCTGTTGGTATTTGCAGAGCAACCCTCACCCCGGCTGGAGTGGATCCTGAAAGAGATCCTGGGCCGGCGTCTGGGGCTGGATTTTCTGGTGGTGGACAATGCGGAGGCCTACCGCCACGGCAGCCTGCCGGGGCTCACCTATGCCCGGGAGAAACAGGGCCGCCGGCATGAGCTGCTGATATTTCCTGCCGGTCTGCTGGCAGAGAAAGGAGTGACGCCTGCGCCGCCGCCGGCAGGAGAGGTGGATGGCATGCCCGTGCTGTTTCCCCGGGAGACGCCGGCCGGCCTGGAGATGGATATTTTCTCAGCCGCCTTTTATATGCTGTCACGTTATGAAGAGTACCTGCCCTTTGAACCGGATAACATGGGACGTTTCCCGTACCGGCAGAGCCTGGCCTGGCGTGAGGGCTGGCTGGACAAGCCGGTGGTGGAGATGTGGTCTGCTTTACTGGCAAAGAAGCTGAAAGAGGTACTCGGCATCCCGGAAAAGAAAGAGCCGGCTGCCGGCCGCTTCCTGCCCACATTCGATATCGATCAGGCGTTCGCTTACCGGCATAAATCCTGGTTACGCATGATGGCGGGAGGACTGAAGGCAGGGAACCTGAAAGAGCGACTGGCTGTGTGGCAGGGCAGGCAAGAGGATCCTTTTGACAACATCCCGGACATCATTGATCTGCACAGGGGGTTGGCAGAGCTGCCGGTCTTCTTCTTCCATGTGGGGAAATGGGGACGTTATGATAAGAGTGTTTCTCCCGCGAAAGAAGAGATGAGGAAAATTATCCGGGAGGCTGCTGCCCGTGCGGCCATCGGTCTGCATCCGTCGGTACGGGCAGCGCACGATCTTTCCCTGATAGCTGTTGAAAAAGAGCGCCTGGAGAGAGCGGCCGGCATGCCGGTCACGCGGAGCCGTATGCATTATCTGATCCTGCGTTTTCCGGAGATCCCGCGGGCCCTGCTGGAGGCGGGCTTCCGTGAAGATCATACCATGGGTTTCCCGGAGATACCGGGATTCAGGGCAGGTACCTGTTATCCTTTCAACTGGTACGACCTGGAACGGGAGGAGGAGACCCCCCTGCAGTTCATCCCCCTCACAGTGATGGATGGAGCCCTGCGGAAAGGTGCCGGCGCAGTGCCGGAAGAGGTGCCGGCGCTGCTCAGCCGCTACCGGGCAAAAACAGAAAAATACCGGGGAATGTTCGTTACCCTGTGGCACAACCATACTTACGCCGGCGCCGACGGATGGACCGGATGGGGAGAGGCATACCGACAGTGGATCAGGAGCATGGGAGGAGAAGGCTCCGGGGCCTGAAAAAGGGGATGTTTTCTATTTGTCTTTTTTCTTTTTCTTCCGGGAACGCTTCTGTTCCTGCGCTTTTTCTTTGATCTTCAGCTTGATGTAATGTGCCAGGAAGAACATGTCCCTGCCGATCTCCCGGCTGTATTCGTCATACTTCATGGCCTCTACCTGCGTATCATCCCAGATGTCAGGTCTCTTCCAGTGATAGGGAATGACGACGGTCGCACCATACCGGCTGTAGTCAAGGTGGTCGACATCCGGGTTGAGCGGTACGACCAGGTAATCTTCATGCGGGTTGTTGTGGTAATCGATCGCCTTGGCAAAGATGGTGTAGTCCGGAAAACTCCTGCCGAGGTTAAAGAAATAGACGGGGTTGTTGGCGTATCCCCGAACCGGCTGAATATTGAACCCTGTGCGTTTCAGGGCAGCCACGACCCTGTAGTTGATGGCATCGGGACGGAGCCCTCCCGAATACACCCCAATGCTTTTGATCTTATGGTAATGGAGGGCCGTATACAACCATATCTGTGCCAGCTGGGTGAGGGAGCCGTCGGTGATCCCCGTAAACAGGATCTCCGCTTTCCCTTTTTTATCCATCATATACAGCAGGGTGTCGCCGATCAGCATGAGCGTGTCCTTTCTCTGCGCGGGGATCCCGGATATCGCCTTTTCCATCTTCTGTGAGACCTCGAAGATGTTCGTATAAAATCGCTGTGCCTGGGTTGGCTCCGGCATCAGGAGAAGCAGAACAAAAATAAAGACCACTTTGTAGAGTCGCTGGTGCATGATCATCACAGATGAAAGATCCGGAAACTTGATCATGCTAAAATACGAAAAAATCACATAACTCCGGCGTGCCGGCGACAGGCACTCAAAAGAAAAAGCCATCCCCTCCCGGGATGGCTTTTTCTCTGTTTGTGATATGACTATCTCTCTTTGTGGCAGAACCACCAGTCGTAGCATTCGTATTCTTCGAGCCTCTTGGCTGCAGTGTCCACATCGGTGGCCGGCGGGATGATCACCCGGCTGCCCATGAAATCGTTTTCCGGCCAGTTGGCGGGCGTGGCCACACCTTCGGCATCAGATACCTGCAGGGCTTTCACGGCACGCACGATCTCATCTATGTTACGACCGATCTCCTGGGGATAATAGATGATCAGACGAATGGTCCCTTCAGGGTCCATGACATATACGGCACGCACCGTATTGGATCCTTTGCCGGGATGCAGCAGACCCAGTTTGTGGGATACCGTACCCAGATTGTCCGCAATGATCGGATAGGGGATATCCACATCCAGATTCTCCTTGATCCATTCATGCCACTTGATGTGCGCAAAAACCTGGTCTACTGAGAGTCCCAACAGCTCGGTGTTGATCTCTTTGAACTGATCGTAACGTTTGGCAAAAGCTACGAACTCCGTCGTACATACCGGCGTGAAATCAGCCGGATGACTGAACAATACCAGCCATTTGCCTTTGTAATCTTCCGGAAGTTTTTTCACTCCGTGGGTCGTCATAACTTCCATTTCGGGGAATTTGTCCCCCAGCAGCGGAAAAGTGTGTTCTGTCTGTTCCATAATTGATAAATTTTAATGGTTAATTAATTTAATTATTGATATTGTGTATTTATCTCTTTTGTCTTTTCTCCAATGATCTCCAGGCGAAAATCCTTCACCCGGAACCCCGGGATGTTCTTTTTTCTGAAATATGATTCCAACAGATTATTGAGCTCCTTATCCGCATAATCGATGATCTCATTGGAATCAAGGCTGTAAATGTGATGATGACGGTCAGTAAAAGGATCATACCGCATGATATCATCGTCCGTTTTTATCTTCCGGATGATCCCTTTCTTTACAAAGATATCCAGGGTCTTGTACACTGTCGCAGTGGAAATGTCCGGTTCTTTCCGGGTTACCTCACGGATGATCATCTCGGCCGTGGGATGGTTCTTCATCGTCCTCAGCACCTGCAGGATCACCTTCCGCTGTGGCGTCACCTTCAACCCCTGCTCTTTCAATATCTCCTGTATTTCCATGATCTTATCCGTAAATGAGAATTAGTATTAACTAATAATGATTACAAAGTAAGAATAATTATTTCTAACTTCCAAATATTTTTTCATTTTTTTATAGATTTTTTTTCCTTACCTTTATATACATAGGATACAGGATAAAAAAACAGTGATCTGTTCCTGTGAACCTTATCTTTTATATCTGATCAGATGAAGGCCATGAATATGAAAATATTGGGACGTCTCCTGTGGGTTATGGGGGTTCTTCTGGCTGTCTCCTGCAGCCGGGAGGAGGAAAATCCGGGACAAAGGGGAGCACTGGTGAACAGCACGTCGGTGGCTGTGTATGATCTCCCGTTCGTGCAGGGGATCGTCTCGAACATACAAGGTATCGGCGAGGTGGATCTGCGTTATCGTGTGGAGGCGGTGAAGATGCGTTATCTGACAGCCAATGCGGACGGGGATGTGGTCCATGCTTCGGGGTTGGTGCTGGTACCGATGAACCCGGGAGCCTATCCCATACTGAGCATCCAGCATGGCACCATCGCCAAAAGGTCAGCGGTCTCTTCACGTGATCCCATGCTCAACGAGGGGCTTGTGGGCATCATTACCGCTGCGGAAGGTTATGTGACCCTCATCCCGGATTATCTGGGGCTGGGTGATTCGCAGGAAATGCATCCTTATCTGGTGGGGGAGGTGCTGGCCGGCAATGTGACAGATATGATCCGGGCAGTACGTTCTTATATGCAGACAAGGACGCTGGCGGAGACGGGGGAGCTTTTTCTGGCCGGATACTCCGAAGGAGGGTATGTGACCATGGCCACCCACCGTATGCTGGAAACACAAACCCCGATCGATGGTCTGCAGATCTCGGGCGTGGCTCCCATGGCGGGTCCGTATGATCTGAAAATGACTTTTGATACGATCCTTTCCTATAAGACATACGCGTCGCCTGTTTTTGTGGCCTACACCCTGACAGCCTATGATGAGGTATATCACTGGAACCGTCTGGATCAGTTTTTTCAGGAGCCTTATGCCTCTTTGTTCCCGGGAGCTTTTGACGGGACCCACAGCGCGGGCTGGATCAACGACAGGCTCACCACCGATCTGCGTGATCTGTTGCAGCCGGATATTTTACAGGGGTATCTTTCCGGCACCGACACGCAGTTGCCGGAAGCTCTGCAAAAGAACAGCCTGCTGGGCTGGGGGCCGCAGGCGCCGGTACGCTTGTATCATGGAACGGCCGACACCACCGTCCCTTATTGTAACGGGCCTGTGGCACTGAAGGACCTTACGGCACACGGGGGGCGTCATGTGTCGCTGGTATCGATCCCTCATGCCAACCATGACGGGGCGGTCGTCCCTGCTTTTATCGGGGCGGTCCACTGGTTTGACTCTCTGCGGGTGAAATAACAGGATGAACGGATCTGAACAGAGCACAACTGTATATACTGCATGCCTTAAATTTACTTCAATGAAACAGAGATGTTATAAAAATTATAAAATATTTCAGTAAATTTATCTTTCGAAAGGTAACTGAGAAAGATACAGATACACAGTATATGCCTTCTAGTTTATGGTAATGAAACTTTTTAATGAATTAATAATTAAAATGAAAAAAACAGCATTAATTTCAGTCAGGATTTCATGGAAAACATTTAAAGTATTATCACTTCTTATTGTTGCGATATTTGCAATTTTAACATCATGTGAAAAGCAACTTGAACCGGTAAATGATATTACCGTTTCTCAGGGAACTTATTTTGGCGTTGTTCACTTGAACTGGACGCCTGTTGCCGATGCACATCATTACCATATTCACAGAATGGGGCCGGATGGGCAATGGCTTGATGCCGGGTCAATAAACGACCCCCCGTTTGACGACTACGGATTTAATCTTCCTGATAATAAGTTAGCGCCCGGGGTCCGGTATCAATATCGAATATCTTCAGAATCAAACGATATTAAAAACAGTGATTACTCACCTGTAAGCGGCGAGGGATGGAGTTACGAAATAAAACCCATAGAAATTCAGGCGCAAAAAAATGACAATGGAAGTGTAACAATCTCGTGGACAGACCCGAATGCCGAACAATTACAAAAATATAATCTATATCAATGCAGCTATAAGCTTGTCCGAGGATATGAAGGTCAGGGAGAGAGGTATGACAGTAAATTGACTGATATAACAATTTCAAGTGCTGATGAGACAGACAAATTTACGTATACCCGAAGTAATCCTTATGATAATGAAAACTATTTTGTTGAAGCTACCTATAGCTATACTTATAAAAATTATGATTCGGGAACCATGGAGGAAAGCTGTAAATATACAACGGAAAGGGTAACAGCCACCTCATCGGGCGATGGAACAGAGATTACATACAATACTACATCTTTAAACGATATCCCAAGAGCGAATTCCGGTTGTGGTTGGCTCGAACTAAAAAATATAAACAATACTATCTACGCTTCGATAATTACAAATCCATCTGTGGGTAAACCTGTTGTTTATAAACTAAACGGGACATCATGGAGTAATATTAGTAACGCCTATCCGGAAGGCTTACAGAAAAACTTTGAAAGAATCAGTATTGCCGGCGACGGATCAAACGTATGGGTAGCAGGCATATCAGATTCGGCTTATGTTTATTCTTTAAACAACTCTGTATGGAGCGGCAACCTTGCATCAAATAATCTGGGACTGGCCGATAAACCAGAAGAGTTAATGGTAGAATATTTCAACAATAAACTTTACGCTTTGTGCGACCACGATAACAAACTAGAACTGTATTCCTATTCACAAAATTCAACATGGAACAGTGTATCTGTAATTGAAAACAACGATGGAATAATGAATCTCGGATTTAAAGTATTTAACAGCAAATTGTATGTCTGTTATACAACTATGATTTCAGATCAGAACTCTACATTAAAGATAAAACATTTTGACGGCAGTAGCTGGCAGACCGATTTTGATAAGGCATACGACTATATTTCGGATATTGATGTCTATGTGGATAACTCGGATAAGATATATTTTTCTTCCGGCACCCTAGATATGAATCAATATGCAGGAAATGTATATAAAGTCACCTCAACTTCATCCGCCGATGAAATGGTCGGCAGTGATAACCAGTGGTTGTCTTTACCCGATAAAATAGCAAGTGATGACTATGGTAATCCGGTTGTTATTTATTCCAAATACATTTCGGAAACACAAGGTTTTGAACAACATCTTGCAGTGTATGACAGCGGCGAGTGGAAAAAGATCGCAGGTGATTATTCAGGCTCGGTGAGGCCTGCCGATATTGAGTTAAACGGTGAGTTGTACTTTGTTTACGGCGATGGTCATGACCTGATAAACTATTATCCGGCAACATTTAAAGCATTATCACTCAAGCATTAATAAAAAATAACAGGAGGTTTAAAAATGAAAAAAGTAACTTTAATTCTAACAGTTGTCGCTTTACTGTTTTCAACAAACATTTTAGCGCAAGAAAACACATCGGAAAATGTTGAGAAAATTGCCAGAGAGGTGTTAAAAGCGTATAAAACTCAAGATGTTGAGTTGTTAAAGAAAAATGCTTCAGGCATTTTAAAGCAAGCCATTTCGGAAAGCTATTTTAAGGATAAGGATATAAAAAAATATATCAAAGTAATTAATGAATGGGATGGAAAGATCCGTGGTATTGGATATGAAACTGTACATTTTGGAAACAGGACTATGCAGTCGGCTACAGTTTATTTTGCGGATGTTCCAAAGAGCAGTGATATTTATGTAGTAACGCTTTCCCACTCAGATAAGAGCGATCATTGGGTAATGTTTGCAAAAGGAATTGACAAAATAAAAAAGGAAGAATTTGACAGTTTAGATAAAACATTGTCAGATTAAAAATGGCTTTTTAAGGATCGAACAGATAAAATATGCCTATGAAGAAGCTCTTCCTTTTTTCTCTCCTGATCCTTTTTCTCCTGAGTGCCCGGGGAGCTACGGGTCCTTTGCAGGCGTATGATGTTAAGTGGTATTTCCTGGAGCTGGAGGTGAACGACACGAGCACCTTTATCAGGGGTGCTGCCCATGTGCTGGCTGTGGTGACGGAGGACGATCTCTCTGCCTGGGTATTGCAGCTTACCGACGCTCTCCGCGTGGATTCGGTGCATGTCAACGGTCAGCGTTCGGATTTTACGCATGACTAGGATTCGCTGCACATCACCCTGGCACCGGCAGCGAAGGGGGACCGGCTCGGGGCTGTGATCTGGTATCACGGTACGGCCCCTACGGGCGGATTTTTCAGTGCGGTGACCAGCAAGGAGGATGAGACCTGGCACCAGCGGGTCACCTGGACACTCTCCGAGCCCTATGCGGCCATGGAGTGGTTCCCGTGCAAGCAGTCCCTGACCGACAAGGCCGATTCGTCGGCCGTATGGATCACGGTGGACAGCGGTCTCGTGGCCGGATCCAACGGTGTGCTGGAGGGCGTGGACACACTGGACGGCGGCACCCGCCTGCGGTACCGCTGGCATCATCGTCATCCCATCGATTATTATCTGATCTCTTTCGCGGTGTCTCCCTATCGTGTGGTGGAACAGTATGCCCGGAATATCCGGGAGGAGGGTGATTCTCTGCTGATACAAAATCTTATCTACCGCGATGCGGATTTCCTGGAGCAGAACAGGGAGAATATGGAAGAGACGCTCCGCCTGATAGAGCTCTATTCCCGGCTCTTCGGACCTTATCCTTTTGCCGACGAGAAGTATGGTCACTGTCTTGCACCCATGGGCGGTGGCATGGAGCATCAGACGATGACGACCCTGGCGGGTCTCGGCTTCACCCTGGTGTCGCACGAGATGGCCCACCAGTGGTTCGGTGATTATGTGACATGTGCCACCTGGCAGGATATATGGATCAACGAGGGCTTTGCTTCCTATGTGGAGTACCTGGCGCTGGAGAACCTGAAGAGCCTGCTGGATGCTAGGACATGGATGGAGCATGCCCACAGTGAGGCGCTGAAAGAACCCGATGGAAGTGTATATGTGCCTGTGGAGGAGCTGGACAACCTGTGGCGGATCTTTTCAGGCCGGCTCTCCTATAAAAAAGGAGCTTCCCTGCTTCACATGATCCGGTATGAGCTGGCGGACGACTCCCTTTTTTACCATGTCCTGCAGACCTATCTGGAAGAATACGGTGACAGTACGGCCACGGGAAAAGATTTTGAGGGAGTGCTGGAACAGGTGTCGGGGAAGGATTTTACCTGGTTCTTTGACCAGTGGTATTACGGTACCGGATACCCGGTATTTGATATCAGCTGGTGGCAGAAAAAGGATACCCTCTATATCCGGAGTGATCAGTCGCCCTCGGGGGCCACTCCTTTTTTTCGTACCCACATCGATTTCCGGCTGGAGACCTCCGAAGGGGACACGGTGGTGCGTTTTCTGCAGGAGGAGCCGGAAGAACTCTTCGTCCTGCCCTTTACCAGGTTCGTGAATGCCCTGAAGATGGATCCTGAGGAATGGCTTTTATTCAAGCTGGCCTCTCTTTCCCGGGTGATCGATCCTGAGAAGGAGGGGACGGTGATCATCTATCCCAACCCCGCCGGCGGGATGATCAGTATCCATCTGCCGGTGGTTGCCGGGGAGCTGCATCTTGAGGTCATGGACCTGGCGGGCCGGAAGGTGATGGAGAAAATATTACCGGTGGCGCCTTACCGCTTTGATGCCTCTGTACTGCCGGATGGGGTCTGGCTCTTCCGGATGGTGTCGGGGCGTTACACCTGGACCCGCAAGGTGGTGGTCCATAAATAAACCCAGAATCAGCAATAGAAAATCGCAAGCGCTTTTCATTGCTGATCGATTAAGGATTTCATCGGTTTTGGCTTACACCAAAACCGTGAACTCCTAGATCGGGGTTAATCCCAGCTAACGCATTAG
>JALVJE010000071.1 GCA_027028505.1 Bacteroidales bacterium | reverse complement strand
AAGAAAAGCAGTATCAGGGAGATGTACTCTTCCGGCAGGGCATGGATGGCTACCATAAAGGTGAGAATGTACATCGTCACGCCCATGGCGATGCCAAAAGTTGCCTGGGCCCTGACCTTAATACGATGCAGCATATGGTAGAACTCCCACTGGGTAACCGCCATGATCACCAGGAAGACGATAAAAAAGGAAAGGCTGTTGATCAGCAGCCCTGCCAGAATAACACCGACGATCAGGGTACCGGTAAGGGTCCTTTTGAGGAGACTGTTCAATACTCCAGGTTTTTTATCAGTTGTTTTGCACGGATCACATCATCCTGCTGCACATATACCTCCGCCTCTCCGAAAGCCAGGTAAGAGGAATCCTTTTTATTGATCACTACTGCCTGTATCCCGGCTTCTTCCAGCACCTGCCGCGCCACCTCAGCCTGATAAGGCTGTGAAGTCGTGAATATTTTTTCCCAATCCTTTTCCATCGCTACCTGTTATGCTTTCTCCCCGCTTTCTTTTTTTTCTCCGGTCTTTTTCTCTTTCCCGTTATCCCCGGAAAAAGGTTTCAGGACACCCTGCTGCGCTTCATCCCTGCCGGCACTCTTCTGTTCATCCGTTACATTTTCTTTCCCCCTGTCAACGGCAGCTGTTTTGGCTCTGCCTGTTTTACCTTTTTTCTTCCCGTTGACAGCCAGGGGCAGGTCTTTCATGTTCTTTCTTTCTCCGAATATCCTCACCAGGTCTTCGGAGAAGATCACCTCTTTCTCCAGCAACAGCTCGGCCAGTTCTCTGTGCTTCTCTTTGTTCTTTCTCAGGATATCCTTGGCCCGTTCGTATGCTTTCTCCACCAGATCCTTCACTTCCTGGTCGATCATCTCGGCTGTGCGTTCGCTGTATGGTTTGGTGAAACCGTACTCGTTCTGGCCTGAGGAATCATAAAAACTGATCGTGCCGATCTTTTCACTCATTCCGAAGTAGGATACCATGGCATACGCCTGTTTGGTCACCTTCTCCAGGTCGTTGAGGGCGCCTGTGGAGATCGTCCCGAAGACCACCTCTTCGGCGGCACGCCCACCCAGGGCGGCACAGATCTCGTCGAACATCTGTTCACGGGTGGTGATCTGCCGCTCTTCGGGCAGGTACCAGGCAGCACCCAGCGACTGGCCCCGCGGTACGATGGTCACCTTCACCAGGGGATGGGCATGTTCGAGCAGCCAGCTCACCGTGGCATGACCCGCCTCATGATAGGCGATGGTCTTCTTCTCTTCCATGGTGATGATGCGGTTCTTACGCTCCAGCCCTCCGATGATGCGGTCGATGGCATCCATAAAATCCTGCATATGCACGCTCTTCTTGCCTTTCCGGGCAGCTATCAGAGCCGACTCGTTGCAGATGTTGGCAATGTCCGCTCCCGAAAAACCGGGGGTCTGCCGCGCCAGCATTTCCACATCAATATCCTTACCCAGTTTGATGGGTTTCATGTGTACTTTGAAGATCTCCTTCCGTTCGTTGAGGTCGGGGAGCTCCACATGTATCTGCCGGTCGAAACGACCTGCACGCAGAAGGGCTTTGTCGAGGATATCAGCCCTGTTGGTGGCGGCAAGGATGATCACGCCGGCATTGCTGCCGAAGCCGTCCATCTCGGTGAGCAGTTGGTTGAGCGTATTCTCCCGCTCATCATTGGCCCCGAAATTGGGATTGCGTCCGCGGGCCCGTCCCACAGCATCGATCTCATCGATGAAGACGATGCAGGGAGCTTTCTCCTTGGCCTGCTTGAAGAGGTCACGCACACGCGAGGCCCCCACACCCACGAACATCTCCACAAAATCAGAACCGGAGATGGAGAAGAAAGGCACATTGGCCTCTCCCGCCACCGCCTTGGCCAGGAGGGTCTTGCCCGTACCGGGAGGACCTACCAGCAAAGCACCCTTGGGGATCTTGCCCCCCAGACTCGTATATTTCCTGGGATTCTTCAGGAAATCCACGATCTCCTTCACCTCTACCTTGGCCTCTTCCAACCCTGCCACATCCTTGAAGTCAACCTTTACATGCGAGTCTTTGTCAAAGATCTTGGCCTTCGACTTGCCCACACTGAAGATATTGCCTCCGCCACCGCCGGCACCGCCTCCCATACGGCGGAAGATAAAGATCCAGATGCCGATAAGGAGCAGGAAGGGCAACAGCCAGGCCATCAGACCACCCCAGATATCGGCTTTGGTCTGGTAATTCACCTCGATCCTCTCTTCGTCCTTGTAGCCGTATTTTTCTTCCGCTTTGTGCAGTTTGTTCTCGAAAGTCTCCACCGATCCGATATGAAAACGGTACTGCGGCGAAGGCTTGCTGAATGCCCCACGGGAAGTCTCCTTGACATCCTTGTAGCGTCCCGATTTGATCGCTCCCTCGGTCAGATACACCTCTGCCAGGTCGTGGTTGATCACGACGATCTTCTCGATATCATGATGGGGGATCATCTCATTCTCCACCTTCTGCCAGGAGATCTCCTGTACCGGCGTCCCCGTATAGAGCCACTGCACCAGGATAAAGCCCACCGCAATGATGGCATAGATCCAGTAGATACTGAATCTGGGCTTTTTCTCCGGCATTTGTCCGCCGGGTTTACGCCCCGGCATGTTCTTCTGCTTATTATCTGTCATAACTGTTCACTCCGCACTTTTATTCCCCGCCGATATCCTCACGTTCCGCATCTGCCCACAACCCCTCAAGGTCGTAGAACTCCCGGTACGGTCTCTCAAAAACATGCACCACCACATCCCCGTAATCCAGCAGGATCCATTGTGCATTCCGGTAACCTTCCCGGTGCCAAACATGTTCTTTCAGTTCTTTCTTCACCACCTCTTCCACCGACTCGGCGATGGCCGACACCTGTGTGTTCGATTCACCATGGCAGATCACAAAATAACGACATACCGCTATTTCGATCTTCTCCAGGTCCAGAACAACGATATCATGGCCTTTTTTCTTTTGTATTCCTTCAATAACTTTGTCTCTGATCTCTTCAGAGCTGATTTCTCTTATTTCTCCCATAATCAACTGCAAAGGTAGTGAAAATAAAAAAGCTCCGAACCATGAAAATTTCACAATTTTTATTTTCTTGTCACGGAAGGGGACGAATCTGTTTTCACCGGATGATCTCTCTTCGTAAATAAACAGCATCTCATCAAATGACTGCACAAGAGCATATAGAGGGTATTGAGGTCATCCGTCTGGCTGAGACCGGATCCACCAACGATGTGGCCCGGGCGCTGGCGGAGGAACGCCGCTCACGCACTCCCCTGCTGATAACGGCCCGTCATCAGCGGGCAGGGAGGGGGCGTGGCACCAACCGCTGGCACTCTGCGGCCGGCGACGACCTGCTCTTTTCCCTGCTCTGGTATCCCTCCCGTCTGCCCGTTGCACAGCAATTCGCCCTCTCCATGGCCGCAGCTCTGGCCACAGCCCGTCTCATCAGTACTTTCACAGGGAATGTGTCCGTTAAATGGCCCAACGACATCCTTGTCGCCGGCCGCAAGATCGCCGGTATACTTATCGAGACCACGATCAGCCGGGGTCTGACCGATACTGCCGTCATCGGTGCAGGCATCAATGTCAACGGTACCGACTTCCCTCCCTCCCTGCCCACAGCTATCTCGCTGCGCATGGTCACGGGAAAAAGGCACGATACCGGAGAGCTGCTCACAACGATCACCGGCCTCCTGAGAGATTATCTGCAAAAGGCAGAAAAAGGAGGCGTGGAGGCCTTGCAGGAAGAATATGAGTCGATCCTTTACGGGCGGGGTGAAGAAAGCTCTTTCCGGACAGAAAAGGGGGAGATCACCGCAATTATCCAAGGTATCGACCCCTGGGGCCGGCTGCTGCTCACCCTGCCCGACGGTACAACACACCCTTTTGGCATGGAGGAAGTGCACCAGCAGCTCTGATCATTCTGCCGGCCGGCCGCTGCTGAAATCGAAGGTCTCGATGTGGGAGATCATGATCTCCAGGAACTCTTTGAGCGGCTTCTCCGCCAGCGCCCGGATAAAAACGTTCAGGGAAGCCTCCAGCATCAGATCGACCCGGCTGCCACCCTCCGTTCTTTGGATATTGATATCCAGCGTGAAAGGGATCTTCGCACTGCTGTCTCCGCTGATACGCAGATACTCAGGAGGTCTTTTCTCCGTGATCTCCAGCCCTACACGTCCTACCCCCGGCAGGTCAAAACTGCATTTCTCATCCTCCGTTTGCCAGTTACTGATCTTCCCGTCGGGAATAAGATGGGAGAAATTCCGGAAATCGGAGAGGAAATCGTATACCTGCTCCGGTGAATAGGGGGTCTCCCCCCTCCTGCTCTGATAGGTCTGGGACATGTAAGTAAAAAGCTAAAAGTTGGTGATTCGTAGTTCGTCAATCATCGTTCATCGTTCAAGCTTCCCCTCCCCATCCTGCCGGGTCTTTCCGCCATTCCCGGAGGGTCTCCAGCGCTTCCGGCTCGACATAGCCGGTTTTTACGGCCACATCCAGGAGATGATGGTAGTCGGTGAGGGTGTAGAGATCACACCCTGCTTCACGGAAACGTTCTGCTGCCACAGGGAAGTCATAGGTAAAAATGGCGGTCATCCCCAGCACCGGCATGCCGGCATCACGCAGGGCCGCCACAGCGTTCAGACTGCTGCGTCCGGTGGAGATAAGATCTTCCACCACCACCGTACGGCGCCCCGGCACCACCTCACCTTCGATGAGATTGGCCAGACCGTGATCCTTGGGCTTCGACCGTACATAAACGAAGGGAAGCTCCAGCATGTCCGCCACCAGGGCCCCGATGCCGATGGCCCCCGTAGCCACGCCGGCGATCCCTTCAACCTCAGGGAACTTGTCACGGATCAGCGAGACGAAAGACTCTTTGATGAAATTTCTTACCTCCGGATAGGATAAAGTTTTCCTGTTATCACAATAAATGGGGGATCTCCACCCCGACGCCCATGTAAAAGGGTTTGCAGGAGATAATTTTATTGCTTTAATTTGCAATAGATTTTCGGCCAATTGTTTTTGTGTATCCATAGTGCAAATGTATAAAGTTTTTTTTGAGAACCGGATCGTTTACCTGACGGATGACTTTGCCAGTGCATTCAAATACAACTATGGCCTTTTTTACAAGTTTTATGACATCGATGAGCTGAGGGAACTGGTCCGGCTTTTCGGTTATCTGAACAAGATCAAAAAACTTTTTATTGTCCACAAGGACCTGGAGCATCTTTTCCGGCGTTTTTCCTCCCTCTTCACCTATGTGGAAGCTGCCGGTGGTGTCGTGCGCTCTTCATCGGGCAAGGTACTGGTGATCAACCGCCGGGACAAATGGGACCTTCCCAAAGGCAAGGTAGACAAGGGCGAGGAGACGTCCCAGACCGCTCTGCGTGAGGTGAGCGAAGAGACCGGGCTCAAAGACCTTACCCTGGGCAAAAAGATCACGGACACCTATCATACATATCTCCTCAACGGCCAGCCTGTGCTTAAAAAGACCTCCTGGTACGAGATGACCTATAACGGCAACGAGGCAGATGTTACACCCCAGGAGGAAGAGGAGATCACCGAGGTGATCTGGCTGGTCCCCGACGATGTCACCCTGATCCTGGGCAACACCTATCTTTCTGTCATTGATGTGCTGCGGGCGGCGAAGCTGCTTCCTTTCTGAGACCTGCTTCCGTCAGAATATCCCGGAATTTTTCTTCGAAGTTCTCCGTAGGCGCCGGCGCCGGTGCCAGCAGTATTTTGCCGTCCGGACCGATGAGATAATATGTAGGGTATCCCCGTACCTCATACCTGGCAGCTACCGAACAATCGGTTCCACATAGCAGGAAAGGCCAGTGATATCCCTTATCTATGACAAAGGTCTTCAGCATCTGCGGTTTGTCTTCCAGGGCCACGGTCACCACGACCAGATGATCACCGTATTTATTAAGTAGTTCAGCCAGCAGGGGGAACTGCCGCAGCGAGCTGTAGCTGAGCCTGCTGGAGAAATTAAGGTAAAGGTATTTGCCCCGGAAGTCCTCCGGCCGGTACCGCTTCCCGTCCAGCCCTTTCAATACGAAAAAGGGAGCCGGCGTACCGGGACGCAGGGCGTTGAACCTCCGGAGAACATGCCCGGCGATCTTCCGGATCTCAGGGGTCTCGATACCCCGGGTGAAGGAACGTAACAGATCCAGCAGCTTATCTTCGGAAAAGGTTTTGTTGTACCATGCATCGTAGATGCCTTTCAATCCGGCCAGATCGATAAAATCCCGGTAGGGCACCTGCAGATCCCCCTCTATGAGCAGCCGCAGGCTGTCACCGTTGCCCGCCTCCACCACCGCCTCCAGGGTCTTCACATGCCGGTGGCGGGTGAGATAGTTGAAATAATTCCGGAAGACCTGATTGAAAAGTTCCATATAGGCAGGGTTGTACAGGCGTACCCGCTCTCCGAAATCCCTGTACTTCTCCAGTACCTGCTCACGTACCGGCAGGTTCATCGTCTCCAGCATCGCCAGGCGCGCCGCCATCCAGTCGGCAAAGAAAGGATCCCGGACCGTGGCAAAAGTATCCCGGACATCCTGTATGAAATCCTGCAGGGTGGTATCGTTCGACTGCAGGGCCACCAGGGTGGCATGACGGTAGAAGCGGGGATTGTAAAGCTCCTCAAAACGGAGGATCAGGTAGTTCAGCTCCCCCGCACTGTCCGTCTTGGGCAGCCAGGGATACACCTCCGGCCTGAAATAAGGGTTCAGCATATCGGAGATCGTCTTGTCCTTGCGGGGAGGCAGACGCAGCCGGTAGGTCTCCCCCGGGATCACATAAAGATACAGCTTGTAAGCTCCGGGATACAGATCGACCTCCATGGTATCCGGTACCTGAAAGGTGACGCGGAACGTGCCGTCCTCTTTCACCTCCAGCACACCCAGGGTGTCCTGCAGGTGGGTGATCATGTCGCTGCGGCCCAGCACCGGAAAACGCATGCCGGCCCACGCCTGTGCACTGTCACCCGTGAGTGTCACCGGCGCAGGATCGCCATAGAGGAAAAGCGGAAAGAGTAAGAATAAAAGAAGGAAG
Organism: Bacteroidales bacterium; assembly: GCA_027028505.1. GTDB lineage: Bacteria > Bacteroidota > Bacteroidia > Bacteroidales > VadinHA17 > DRPN01. Next base: position 31,666 of record JALVJE010000071.1, on the reverse strand, counting down.
ATCTTTCTCATGGTCCGGCAAATGTCATTTTTCCGCCTCTTTCAGATCGATGGCGGCAGGGACGAACTTAGAAGCATCGCCGCCGTATTTGATCACCTCCCGCACCAGCGTGGAATTGATGAAGGTATGTTCCGGAAGGGTGAGCAGAAAGACCACCTCTATATCTTTCTCCATGGCATGGTTCACCTGTGCAATGGCGCGTTCATATTCGAAGTCGGCGGCCGTGCGCAGTCCGCGTAACAAAAAACGGGCACCCGCCTTTTTACAAAAATCCACCGTCAGACTGTTGTAGGAAGCCACCTCTATACGGGGTTCGCCGGCAAAGACTTTGCGGATCCACCCCAGCCGTGTCTCCAGCGGGAAATAGTCTGCTTTTTCCGTGTTGGTACCGATGGCCACAATGATCTTATCGAAGATCTGCAGACCCCGCCGCACGATCGATTCATGCCCCAGTGTGAAGGGATCAAAAGAACCCGGAAAAACCGCTATCTTTTCCATGATACCAGAAATTATCCTAAACAGTACCGAAAGGTAACAATTTTATCCGGGAGAGAAAAACAAAGGATGAAGCTTGAAGCTCCCCGCCCGGACGACCGCCGGTCGGACGGGGAAGCTCGAAGCTTGAAACTAAAAACTATGAACTGTGAACCGTGAACCGTGAACCGTGAACTGTGAACCGTGAACCGTGAACCGTGAACCGTGAACTGTGAACCGTGAACCGTGAACTGTGAACCGTGAACCGTGAACCGTGAACTGTGAACTGTGAACTGTGAACTGTGAACTATTTCTTCAGCAGTGCATGGTCCAGAACGTCCCGGATGGTTTCCACATAATGGAAGGAGAGCCCTTTCAGGTAGATATCGTTGATCTCATCGATATCTTTTTTATTCTCTTTGGAGAGGATGATCTCTTTGATGTTGGCTCTTTTGGCGGCGAGGATCTTCTCTTTGATACCGCCCACGGGCAGCACCTTGCCCCGGAGGGTGATCTCGCCCGTCATGGCCACGCCTTTCCTCACCTTACGGCCTGTGAGCGCTGAGGCGAGGGAGACCACCATGGTGATGCCGGCGGAAGGCCCGTCCTTGGGGATGGCCCCTTCCGGCACATGAATATGAAAATCATACTCTTCGCTGATATTATTTTCGATCCCCAGATAGCCGGCATGCGACCGCACCCATTCCAGGGCAATGACAGCCGACTCCTTCATCACCTCTCCCAGATTACCGGTGAGGGTAAGCTTACCCTTGCCTTTGCTGAGGCTGGTCTCCACGAACAGGATCTCGCCGCCCACGGGCGTCCAGGCCAGGCCCGTCACCACACCGGGGATCTCGTTACCCTGATATACGTCCTTGAAGAACATGGGTTTCCCGAGATATTCCCGGATATCTTCGACGGTCAGTTTGCGGGGCACCTCCTCGCCGAAAGCTTTTTTCCGCGCCACACGGCGTATCACCTGGGCGATCCGCTTTTCGAGGGTACGCACCCCCGACTCACGGGTATAGTTAACGACCATGTCCTCGATCACCTTTTTGGGGAAGAAAAGATCCTTCCGACTCAGGCCATGGTTCTCCAGCTGTTTGGGGATCAGATGACGCCGGGCGATCTCCACCTTCTCCTCCACGATATATCCGCTGATCTCGATCATCTCCATCCGGTCACGCAGGGCCGCACTGATGGTGGCTGTCGAGTTGGCAGTGGCGATGAAAAGCACGCGGGAGAGATCATACTCCAGCTCCAGGAAATTATCATAAAAAGCGCTGTTCTGCTCGGGGTCCAGCACCTCCAGCAGGGCATGAGAGGGATCCCCCTTGAAATCGGAGCCGATCTTGTCGATCTCATCCAGGATGAAAACGGGGTTGGAAGATCTGGCTCTCCGGATGTTCTGGATGATACGGCCCGGCATGGCACCTATGTAGGTCTTGCGGTGTCCCCTGATCTCTGCTTCGTCGTGCAGCCCGCCCAGCGACATACGTACGAAATTACGACCGAGGGCCCGTGCCACGGATTTACCGAGAGAGGTTTTCCCTACACCCGGAGGACCATACAGACACAGGATGGGGGATTTCATATCCCCTTTCAGCTTCAGCACGGCCAGATGTTCCAGGATGCGGTCTTTTACTTTCTCCAGCCCATAATGATCCTCGTTGAGGATCTTTTCAGCCCTTCTCAGGTCAAAGTTGTCCTCCGTATATTCGTTCCAGGGGAGGTCCAGGAGCGTCTGCAGGTAGTTCATCTGCACCGAGTACTCACCCACGGCCGGGTTCATACGCTGCAGCTTGTCCAGCTCTTTTTCGAACACCTTCGCCACCTCCTTGCTCCACTTCTTCTCAGCCGCCCGCTGTTTCAGCTCTTCGATCTCCTGCTCCATGGGGCTGCCGCCCAACTCGTCCTGGATGGTCTTCATCTGCTGGTGCAGCAGGTACTCACGCTGCTGCTGTTCCATATCCATCTTGACCTTCGCCTCGATGTCACTTTTCAGCTCAAGCATCTGCACCTCACGCGTCAGGAACTCCAGCAGGAGCACCGCCCGTTGTTTCAGATCGCTGATATCGAGGAGCCGCTGCTTATCGGAATTCTTGACATTGGCATTGGCGCTGATGAAATTGATAAGGAATTTGGGGCTTTCAATGTTCTTGACGGCAAAAGAAGCCTCCTGGGGGATATGGGAAGAGAGGTTGATCACTTTCAGTGAGAGATCTTTCAGGGCATGCACCAGCGCCTCAAACTCCTGGTCCCCTTCGGGAGGATAGGTCTCCTCAAGCTTTTGCGCCTTTACCGTAAAATAAGGATCACTGGCCAGCCATTTCTCCACCCCGAAACGGCTCTTGCCCTGGATGATCGCCGTGGTACCGCCGTCGGGCATCTCCAGGATCTTCAGGATATAAGCCACCGTGCCGATGAGGTTGATGTCCTCGTAGGCAGGATCTTCCACGCCGGGGTCTTTCTGCGACAGGGTGCCGATGATCCGGTCTTTGCGGTATGCCTCCTTCACCAGACGCAGGCTCTTGTCACGCCCCACACTGATGGGGAGCACCACGCCCGGGAAAAGGACCGTATTGCGCAGGGGCAGGACAGGCAGGGGCTCGGGGATCTGCAGATCCGGATCATCCATCTCCTCCTCTTCGGAGATCAACTGGATGATCCCTCCCTGCTCCTCTTCCAGCGAAGAAGAGAAAAACATTTCTTTCACCTTGTTTTTGTTCTGCTTCAAAGTTTTGCCCTTCTGTTGATAACACCTGCCAACACACCCTCATCCAGCAAAAAGAAGCCGTCTGTTACCAGGCGGCTTCTCCTTGGATGATCCTGGGATCTCTATTTTTTCTTGTTGTCGAGATGCTTCTTGTAACGGTTCATATATTTATCCACACGACCGGCAGTATCGACCAGCTTCATCTTACCCGTATAAAAAGGATGCGATGTGCTGGTGATCTCCAGTTTGATCAAAGGATATTCCTTGCCATCATCCATCTTGATGGTTTCCTTTGACGGAGCCGTGGAACGTGTCATGAACGTAAACCCGTTGGACATGTCCTTGAAGACCACAAGCCTGTAATTCTTCGGATGTATTCCCTCTTTCATTTCCTTAATCTTAGTGCATTTTTTCAGGGTTGCAAAGATATATATTGTTTACAACTTTACCAAACAGCCTGCATTTATTTTTTCCTCCTGCGAAATGCCGGGGGATCACAGTTCGAACCACGCTTTCACCTGTTCTTTTTTCTCCCCCTTATCGGCATAATGAGTGAACTCGTTGGTATGTTTATCATAGGTGTAATCTTTCCCCCACTCATCCGCCTTCGCCACGATCTCTTCGATGGCTGTTGCAAAATAGTCTATCTCCTCGTCGGTCAGGGTAGGATGGATGCTCCAGCGCACAAACCCGGGTTTTTTGGAGAGATCACCCTGCTCGATCATCGCGGCAATGCGGTGTGACTCCTCCTGGTCAATGCCCAGCAGGATATGACCATAGGTGCCGGCGCAGGCACATCCACCCCGCACCTGTATACCATAACGATCGCTCAGCAGTTTTACGATCAGGTTGTAATGGACCGTGTCATGATAAAAAGATACCGCCCCGATCCGTTTTTCCACATTATCGGCAAGGACATGGATCCCGGGTATGTTGCGCAACCTACGCATGGCTTCGGGGATGATCTCCTCCTCGCGGCGGGCGATCATATCCGTGCCCATCTTCTCTTTCAGCCGGATGGCCAGGGCCGTACGGAAAGCTTCAATAAAGCCGGGTGTGCCACCGTCCTCACGCATCTCGATGTCATCCATGTACTTATACTCCCCCCAAGGGTTGGTCCAGTCGACCGTACCGCCCCCCGGCTGATCCGGCGCGATGTTGTGGTACATGGCCGAATCGAAAATAAGGACGCCCGAAGCTCCCGGACCTCCCAGGAACTTATGGGGTGAAAAATAGATGGCATCCAGTTTCATCAGAGGATCCTCCGGATGCATATCTATATCCACATAGGGGGCCGAAGCTGCGAAATCCACAAAAGCATAACCGCCATGCAGGTGCATCAGCCGGGCCAGATCATAATAGGGAGGGATCACACCGGTAATGTTGGAAGCCGCCGTAAAAGCACCTATTTTCAGCTTGCGGTCTTTATATTTCTCCAGCAGTTTTTCCAATTCGGCTGGTTCCACCAGGTTGCCAGGCCCCGGGGGGATCACCACCACCTCGGCATTGGTCTCCAGCCAGGAGGTGTGGTTGGAATGGTGTTCCATATGGGTGATGAAAACCACCGGCTTCTCCACCTTGTGGATACATTCCCCGCGCGACATGATGCCACACCCTTTGAGGCCCAGGATACGCTGCAGCTTGACCACAGCCGCTGTCATGCCAAAGCCGGGGGTCAGGATGACATCGCCGGGACCGGCATTCACATGTTCTTTGACCACCTGATGGGCATAATGGTAGGCATGGGTCATCAGCGTACCTGTCTCGCTCGTCTCGGTATGGGTGTTGGCCACATAGGGCCCGAAGGTGTCGCTGATCTTCTCTTCGATGGGCCGGTAAAGGCGCCCTCCGGCGATCCAGTCAAAATATTTCAGCTTCTGCGGACCGTAAGGGGTCTCATACACAAAGTCATTCCCGATGACATTCTTTTTGAAAGGTTCAAAATGTTTCTCTGTCTCTCTCATGTGCTTTTTTTTCTGTTTTTATCCCACCGGAGGATATTACACCCACCCGGGCAGGAGAAGGATCACTGGCGGTTGGCCAGGTTGGCCAGGAGCCTCAGGATCTCAATATAAAGCCATACCAGGGTGACCATCAGCCCGAATCCTCCATACCACTCCATAAATTTCGGAGCGCCGGCGGCCGAGGCCCGGTCAATAAAGGCAAAATCCAGCACCAGATTGAGTGCCGCGATGCCTACGATAAAAAGGCTCAGGCCGATGGAGAGGCCGGAGCCGCTGTTGAGAAAACCCAGGGAGGCTCCGAACAGGGAGGCGATCCAGCTCACCAGATAGACCAGCGCAATACCGCCGGTGGCAGCCACTACTCCCATGGTAAAACGCTGGGTAGGCTTGATGATCTGCGACCGGTAGAGGAAAAGCATCATGAAGAAAACGCCGAAAGTCAGCGCCACGGCTTTCATCACGATACCGGGATACATCGCCTCAAAAAAAGCAGAGAGTCCACCCAGGGCCAGCCCCTCGAAAACCGCATACACCGGCGCCGTATATGGCGACCACTCCACCTTGAAGGCAGTGATCATTGCCAGGATGAAACCACCGATAAACCCAACCCACATCAGGCCCGTACCTCCGCCGGTAGTCACAAACCGGTTCCATACCCACGCCGCCGAGGCGATGAGCAGTAAGAACAAAAGAAAGGTCTTGTTGACCGTCCCTCCGACCGTCATCACTTCCCGGTCGGCACCTATCGCATATTTCTTAAAAACCTTCTCATTGAGAGCGGGATTGCCGCTCGCTGCTACTGTATTCATAGTTCATTTTTTTTTGACAAACTGATCCTGCAAAGATATAAGTTTCATTCGAAATCTATACCCTCCCGCGAGGGCAGGCAGGAAGCTACAAAATCTATACCAGATTGATGATACGGTGGTCGATCAGAACAAATTCCAGGATGATCAGCGCCGACCAGGCAAGCACATGCTTCACGGGAATGTATTGCCCCGGAGATATTCCTTCTTTCACATAAAGGTAAAAGATCAGGAGGCCCTTTTCAAAGATAAATACAACGACCGTGGCCAGGGCGATACCCACCACATTGTAGAACTGCAACAGGTAGAGACTCAGGATTATATTGAAAATGACGCCTATGAACGAGGCAACCAGCACGACCCGGGTCTTCTTCTCCCCGATGAGAATTGTCTGCGGAAAAACGAGACGCGGGATGATCAGCATCAGGTAAACCATGAAAACATCGGCACTGCGGATGAAGGCGGGTGTAAAGATATGCACGTAAAGCCAGCGGCTGAAGAGCATGATGACGATGGAGAGGGGGAAGAGGGTGTTCATCAGGCGCATGGACTTGTGCCGCAGTTTCCTCAGGTTTTCCCTGAACCGGTCTTTCCGCCCAAACTCAGGCAGCATGGCATTGCTCAGACCTGCCGCCAGCATAAGGGTCAGGGGCAGCTCCTTGGCCCCGTAACGGAAAACGGCAAAAGTATCGGCCGAGAACTTGCTGGTGACGATCACCCCGTCAAGGTACTGGGCCGATCCGCTGAGCAGGGTGCTCAGGATCAACGGAGCCCCCAGGGAGAGATGCTCCCGCATGAAAGGAACGGATATACGGAACTCGGCATAGCGTACCAGCAACACCCCCAGCCAGACAAAGCGCATGACAACCGTCGCCAGCATGCCATAGATGGCCCAGATGATCGGCTTGCCGAAGACCACCGGCAGGGTCACGATGGCCAGCTGTATCAGATAGGTGATCGCCCCGTAACGCACGATCATCCCCGGCTTGTTCTTCAGAAGATAGATGTATTCCACCAGGATCGTAGGGTTGCTGAGCAGAACGTACAACAGCAACAAATTGAAAAAAGGCACGTTACCATGGATGTGAAAGACCGAAAAATTGTGCTTGATGATCAACCCGAAAACGAAAGCCACAAAACTGAAAAAGGACAATAACAGGAAAGCATTGAAGATCTCGGGTGATCTCTCCTCTTCGTGCTCCCCCGTCACATCATACGTATGGTTGCTGTGATACAGGGGCAGGAACGACTGCACCAGACCGCTCACCCAGAAAAAGCTGACGATGCTGGCGATGAACATGAACACCTCAAAAAGACCGATGTCATGCTTGCTGAGACCTATCTTCGTGAAGATAATGCTGATGAACAGGAAGGCGCTGAACCGCATGATCTGGTACAGCTGGAGCCCTGAAATATTATTTAACAGCTTTGGAAACTTCAACGCAGGATTTTTTGTAAAAGTGCATTTAATTTAAGAGCCATGCAAAATACATGCCTATCCCGGAAAAAGATCTTTCCCTGGATAGAATTTTCCCCGGCCATCCCGGAGGGTCCGCCTCCCGGACCATCCCGCCTGAGAAGTCTCAGCTCAGCCTCGCACCCGTTCTCTCCAGCAATGCTTTTGTAGCCCGGATACCTTCATCCTCACTCAGCAGGCTCCCTTCATACTCTATGCCGATATAATCCCGGTATCCGGCGTCCTTAACGATCTTGAGCAGCCGGTAGTAATCCATCTCCTTCTCATTGCCTTTTGCATCGAAATCATGCGTCTTGGCGCTGACCCCTTTGGCCCAGGGCATCATCTCCTTCACGCCTTTGTAGCGGTCGTAGGTCTCGGTTTCGCTAATGCGGAAATTCCCGAAATCCGGCAGCGTCCCGATACGGGGATGATCCACCATCTTCATCACTCCCGTCAACCACTCGCCGTTGCTGGAGAGCCCCCCGTGATTCTCCACCAGTATATTGATATTGTATGGATCCGCATACTCACATAGTTTCCTGAGGCCTTCGGCAGCCAGTTTCATCTGCTCATCCCAGCTACCCTGGCTGCGGGCATTCACCCGTATGTGCCGGCATCCCAGGAAAGCGGCGGCTTCCACCCATTTGTGATGGTTCTCCACCGCCTGCTGTCTCTTCTCCGGATCCGGATCGCCGAGATTGCCTTCGGCGTCACACATGATCAGGTTATTGTACACCCCCTCGCCCTCACTGCGTTTTTTCAGCTCCGTCAGGTATTTCTTGTCACGGGCCTTGGAAAAATAAAAGGTGTTCACATACTCCACCGCATCAATGCCATAATCGCGGCGGGCGATGACCGGGAAATCGAGCGGGTCCAGTTTACCCTGCAGGATCGCATCCGGGTCCGTCTGCAGGAGTTCCCAGTGAATAGGTTCGCCAAAAAAAGCCCTGTGGAGCGACCACTGGGCCAGGGAAATCTTGAAAAAAAGACCGGAACCGTCCGTGCAGGAGCTGAGGAGGGAGGGAGCCAGCGCTGCCCCGGCACCCGTCAGAACAGCGTTGCGTAAGAAATCTCTGCGTGAAAGTGCCATAGGTGAAGGTGTTTCAGGTTAATATTCAAGCGAAGAAGTGGTTATCTCATTTCACAACTGTAAAATACTAAGAATAATTCAATCTGTAAAATACAGGGACATGAAAATCTTCCACCGCATCTTTTTAAGCAGGATGATTATTTTTTGAAAAATAAAAATATCCTTATCTTTGCATGCCCTAAAAGAGAATGTTCTTTTGCTGTGATATACGGTGGATGTAGCTCAGTTGGTTAGAGCACTGGATTGTGGTTCCAGGAGTCGTGGGTTCGAGTCCCATCTTCCACCCAACCCCCGAAAGCCGTTTCCGTAAGGAAGCGGCTTTTTTTGTCCTGACCGGCCGCTTGCGGACGGGGCAGGACGGAAAAAGCCGGTCAATACCGCAGGTATGCGGCTTTCGGGGGTTGGAGGGGGCCTCCAAAAGGGTCCGTGAGGAGCGCAGCGACGAACAATCCCATCGAAAAGTCTTACATAACATCGCATAACCGACAAAGCAGGCAGTCCGGCTTTTCGGGATGGAAGGTGCCCCTCAAAAGGGTCCGTGAGGAGTGAACAGAGACGCACGCATCGTGCGTCTCTACTCTCCGGAAAGTTCATGGTTATCCGGAAATAGATTATCTTTCGCCGATTTTCAGGCGTCATGAAACACAAGCTTTTCTGGGTATACACCGGCATCGTCCTGGCCATGATCTTCTGGGCCCTCTCGTTCATCTGGTTCAAGATGGCCAATACGCACTTCCCTCCTGTGACCATCGTCATGAGCCGGCTGCTCCTCTCCGCCCTGCTGCTCTGGCTTTTCTCCCGGGCCACCGGCGCCCTGCAAAGGCTGCAACCACGCGACCGCGGAGCCATCCTCCTGCTCACCCTCTTCAATCCTTTCCTTTATTTCATTGGAGAGAGCTACGGTCTTACCTACGTCTCTTCCACCACGGGGGCCGTGATCATCTCCACCATCCCCCTCTTCACCCCTTTTGCCGCACACTATTTCCTGCGGGAGCGGCTGTCGCTGATGAACTATGCAGGTATGTTCCTCTCCTTCGGGGGTGTTTTCCTCATCCTTTACCAGCCCGGAGCCTGGGTCTCTTCATGGCAGGGGGTGGCACTGCTTTTTTTCGCCGTCTTCTGCGCTGTGGCCTACACCCTGCTGATGGCAAAGCTCTCGATCCGCTACAACGCCCTCTCGCTGGTCACCTGGCAGAACGCCCTCGGGGCCCTTCTTTTCCTGCCGTTGTTTTTCATCCTCGATTACCGTAAGGTCTTTTCAGTTCAGCACTCCCTGCAGGAGCTGTGGCCCATCCTCGAGCTGGCCGTTTTCGCCTCCTCTTTCGCTTTTGTCCTTTTTGCCATAGGGATCAAAAACATCGGCGCCGCCAAAACCAACATATTCTCCAACCTCATCCCGGCCATTACCGCACTGTTCGCCTGGTTCCTCCTCCATGAGGTCCCCGACTTGAAAAGGATCACCGGTATTGCCATCGTCATCGCCGGCCTCTTCCTTTCACAGATCAAAGCCTCTTTCCTGAAAAAAACCATGCAAAAGATCTCGGGGATTCCTTATCAGGGGTAGAGACGGCCGAATCGGGTAGAAACGGCTGAACGAGCGTTTATGCCACCTTTCAACTATTATTCGTCTTTCGCTGGTCATCCTTCGTTATTTCAATATACCTATTTAAATAGTTATTAAAATAGGTAGTTTAATAGATATTTAAATACCTATTTTGGAAGTGCGGAGTGCCTAGAGGTTGGAGTGTGGAGTTAAAAGTTAAATTTTCTTTGCGAGACTCTGCGGATCCTTTGCGAAACTTTCCGTAACAGCTTACAGTTCAGCACAGAAAGGCTATTACGCAAAGAGCCGCAAAGTAGCACGCAAAGGTTCGCAAAGGGGAGTCGTTAATGGTGGTTCACCCAGCACCCCCGTCCGAACGGATGTTCATCCCCGTCCGAATGGACATTCGTCCGGGCGGACGGGCGGGCAGCACCCAGCACCTTTTCACACTTTTCCCACTTTTCAACCTTCGAGCATCGCGCATCGCGCATCGAGCTTCCTCACCCTTCGTCCTTCGAACTTCTCTTCGTCATCACCTTCAGTTTGCCGGGGATGGTGCTTACCTCTATTTCGCCATTATGGAAATGACCCTCCCCGTCAAAATGGATGTTTCCGGGCTGGTCCTTCACCACCTTCAGGTTACGCACACGGAGGGTCTCTACATACTTGCTGCGGTGGATCTTTTTGGTGAAGAGACGCAGCACCAGACCGGGAACGGCCGTCAGGGGAAAAGGTTTGAGAACGCTCACATCCAGGTATCCATCGGAGGTGTCGGCATCGGGAGCGATGTAAGCCCCGGCACCGTATTCGGAAGCATTGGCAAAAGTGACCAGGAAAGCGTTAACCACCTTCTCCTGACCATCATATTGCAGCTTGTATGTATCCGATCTGTAATTCTGTACTACCTTCAGGATCGATTCTATATATCCGATCAGTCCGCGCCGCGATCCTTTGTTAAAATGTTGTGTCACCTCAGCATCAAAACCCACGCCGGCCGTGGTAAAAAAAGGAATGCCGTTGATACTGGCATAGTCTATCTCTTCGACCTGCGGGTCTTTAAGCACGGACAAAGCCCTGCGCGGATGCCTGGAGATCCCCAGGTGGCCGGCCAGACCATTGCCCGATCCGGCGGGAACGATGCCCAGCACAAGATCCCTGCCCACCAGCAGACGGGCCAGCTGATTCACCGTACCGTCACCTCCCACAGCAAAGATCACATGCGCTCCCTCTTTCTCCTTCCTGTCCAGGATCTCGCTGATCTTCTTGTCATCGCCTGTGAAATGGAACTCTGGGATACAGCCATTACGACGACAGTAAGCCCGGATCCGTTTCACCATCCTGTACCAGTCACCCCGCCCCGAAACCGGATTGACAAAAAAAGTATATGTAGGTCCATTCCCTCCACTCATCTCACGTCGCCTGAAAAATTTTTCCTAACAAATATACCATATTTTTATAAATATGCCCGTGACCACCCTGCAACAGGGAGTGTGGAGTACTTGGAGTGTGGAGTGTGGAGTTAAAAGTTAAAAAAGTTATTTGCTGCTTCGCAGCCGAAATTAGCTCGCTGGTGCTCTCGAAATTAACTCGCTATCGCTCGTGAAATTAGCTCCCTTCGGTCGCGAAATTTACGCCTGACTGCGTGTAATCTTATTGTCATAGATTGTCCCTCAGTAGTTAACAATGGTCATTAATGTGCATCATCGCCTTATCGCTTCATCTCTTCATCGCTTTATCGCTCCCTACTCATCTCAGGATCCTGAGTAGCCAAAGGCGTACCGAAGGACATCGCTAACTATTCCCACTTTTCTAACTTTTCCGACTCTTCATACTTTTTAGACTTTTTAGACTTTTCGACCTTCGACCTTCGCCCTTCGAGCCCCGACAAGCCGGGATCTCCGCTGCGCTTCGACATCGCACTTCGAGCTTCCCTTTACCGTATTACACACATATTTTTTACCTTTGTATCTGAGGCTATCCTCGGTCATCTTCAATCCCTGCTCTCTCCCGTTATGGCAAACAAGACCAACTTCATCCTCCACCTGCACCCGGAACAGCTCCCGGCCTCCACGCTCAGGTACACCCATACCTTCGGACTGGGAGGGATGGCAGCTCTGTTGATCCTCCTGCAGATCGTCACGGGGATCCTGCTGCGTTTTGTTTATGTTCCTTCGCCGGTGCAGGCTTACGACTCCATCCTTTTTCTGGAGCAGGAGGTTCCTTTCGGGCAGTTTGTCCGCAACATCCATCATCTGGGTGGAGTGCTGCTGATGATCGTGGCTTTCCTGCATCTCCTGCGCGTCTTTTTTACCGGGGCTTTCCATCCTCCCGTACGCAGTGGCAACTGGGTCATCGGGCTGACGATGTTCCTGCTGATCCTTTTCTCCAACTTCACCGGCTATCTGATGCCATGGGACCAGCTTTCTTACTGGGCTGTGACCGTGGTCACCAGCATGCTTGGATATATTCCTGTGATAGGGTCCTCCGTGACAGAATGGGTGCGCGGTGGCAGCGAGGTCAATGCCACCACCCTCCTCACTTTTTTCAATTTCCACACCGCGATCCTGCCTCTCACCCTGATCATCCTCATGGCCTTTCATTTCTGGAGGGTTCGTCGTGCAGGAGGTGTGATACCGCCCCGGCCGGGAGGCCGGACCGGCGACACCCGCCAGGTAAATACCGTGCCCCATCTTGTGGTGCGGGAGCTGGCCGTGGCCCTGGTGCTGCTGGCCGTGATCTTCATCCTGGCTCTCTTCCTGGATGCCCCCCTCCGTGAACGGGCCAACCCCGCCTACAGTCCCAATCCCGCCAAAGCCCCCTGGTATTTCATGGGCATACAGGAGATGCTGATGCACTTTCATCCTCTGCTGGGAGCTATCCTGCTGCCCCTCACATTCCTGACGTTCCTTTATTACCTGCCCTGGATCAACTACAGTCCCAGAAAGCAGGGGGTACCCTTCTATTCGGACAAAGGGAAAAAGATGGCCCTGGTATCCGCAGGCATCGCCCTGCTCCTGACCCCCCTGCTCATCATCGCCGATGAATACTGGATACACTTCAACCAGTGGATGCCCTCCCTGCCACTCTTCATCAGCGATGGCATCTTTCCGCTGATCCTCTACACGCTCATTTTTGCAGGATATCTCTTTTGGATGAAAAAAAAATATACCCCGGCCCCCAGCGAGACCGTACAGGCTGTCTTCGTATTTTTCCTTATCACCTATACGGTACTCTCCCTTACAGGGATCTTCTTCCGCGGACCGGGCATGATGCTGATGTGGCCATGGAAAATATAAGATGAAGCGATAATGCGATGCCTGCCTGCCGCAGGCAGGGTAGGCAGGATGCGATAAAGCGATAATGACCTGCCGCAAGTCAGACAGGAAGGGCCGTAAAGATTAAAATATTACCAAAGGAATGAAAAAGAAAAAAAATACCCAAAAGATAAAAAAGGAAGAGCCGGCGGTGCCTCCGCAGGAGCAGACCACCTCGCGCCGTTCTTTCTTCCGGAGGACCTGGAGATGGTTGGCACTGCTGGCAGGCGCGGAGCTGACCTATATGGGACTTTCTTTCCTGGGGGCAGGGAGAAAAAAAGAAAAAAAGAAAACGGAAGGGAACTTCACGGATATAGCCTCCGTAACTGAGATCCCCAAAGGATCGGTCTTCCCCTACCGGTCGGGGCGGCTCTATGTGTGCCATCTGGAGGATGACGGGTTCATCGCTGTCTCGCTGGTATGCACCCACCTGGGGTGCAGTATTGACTGGGACAAGGACAAAGGAGAGTTCCTTTGTCCCTGCCATCATTCCATGTTCGACATCCGCGGAGAGGTGCTCAACCCGCCGGCTACCAGGCCTCTTGACTACTATCCTCTGAAGATAGAGAACGGCCGCATCCTGGTGGACCTGGGCCATCCCGTCAAACGCAAACATTTCAGTAAATCGCAGGAGACCTATGCCTGATCTGCAACCCTTACATACCACCCCCTGGAAGAAAGCCGCCTATATCGCCACGCTGGCACTGCTGCTTACTTTCCCTGCCTGGCTGCTGCGATATCATCTGCAGAAAAAACACCCATCGGCCACCACCGGAGAGGCCACCTATGTGGGAGGAGAAAAGTGTATCGAATGTCATACCAAAGAATACCACGACTGGAAAGGATCGGACCACGACCTGGCCATGGCTCCTGCCACACCGGAGAGCGTGGAAGGGAACTTTAACAATGTTACTTTCACCGACAGCAAAGGGGACAGCAGCCGTTTTTACCGGAAAGAGGGGAAATACTTCGTGCATACCAAAGGTCCGGGGGGGAAATACGGTGATTTTGAGATCACCTACACCTTCGGCGTCCACCCCCTGCAACAGTACCTTGTGCCTTTCGACGGCGGAAGGCTGCAGTGCCTGCCCATCGCCTGGGATACCCTGCGCAAGACCTGGTACAGCCTGCCCGACTCCATCTACAAACACGAGAACCTCACCCCCGACAACTGGCTCTACTGGACCAACAACGGACAGAACTGGAACGGCATGTGTGCCGACTGCCACTCCACCAACCTGAAGAAAGGATATGATCCGGCCCGGCACACCTATCACACCACCTGGACGGACATAGATGTCAACTGTGAGGCCTGCCACGGCCCGGGATCCGAACACATCAAATGGGCCAACCTGCCGGAGATGGACCGCCCCGAAGGGATCAACTACGGTCTCACCGTCAATACCCGCAACATGGAGACCACCGCCGAGGTAAAACTGTGTGCCCGTTGTCATGCCCGCCGCTCGGTACTGGGCGATTTTTCCCCGGATCATTTTCATGAGGAGATGCTCGATTACATGGTACCCCAACTGCTGAACGCTCCCCACTATTTCTCCGACGGCCAGATCCTGGACGAGGATTACGTGTGGGGTTCCTTTACCCAGAGTTACATGTACCAGGAGCATGTAAGGGTAAAATGCAGCGACTGTCACAACGTCCACAGCGGCAAGGTCATCCTGCCTATTGACGACAATCAGCTATGCCTGCAGTGTCATCGTGCTGACGTGTACGATACGTACCGGCATACTTTCCACAAGAAAACAGGGGAGCCCGGCCAGGCACTGGTCCTGGACCATGGACATAAGACCGTGGCCGTGGGCGAGGGGGCCAAATGCGTCAACTGCCACATGCCGGGACGTTATTACATGGGTGTCGATTTCCGGCGCGACCACAGCCTGCGCATCCCGCGGCCCGACCTGTCGATGCGCTACGGTACGCCTAACGCCTGCACCATGTGCCACACCGACAAGAGTGACCGGTGGGCAGAGCAGAACATACGCAAATGGTATGGCACCAGCCGCCGCCATCATTACGGGGAGGTGCTGGCCCGCGGCCGCCGCAGCGACCCGGACGCCCTCGACAGCCTGATCCTGATGTCGCAGGATATCCTCTTTCCCGTCATCGTACGGGCTACAGCCATCTCCCTTCTGCAGAACTATCCCGGAGAAAAGAGCTTTGCTGCGCTCACAAAAGCTTTTGCCGACCCCGAGGCATTGATCCGCGAAGCAGCAGTACGCAGCCTGCCCAACAACAACCCTCAGGCCTTGCGGACAGCCCTCCAGCCTGTGCTCAACGACCCCGTGAAAGCCGTGCGCATACAGGCAGCCTTCCGGCTATCGGCATTCCCCCGGCGACAGATAGAGGCAAAATATCAGAAGGCTTTCGACAAAGCCCTCCGGGAATACAAAGAAGCCATGCTCTATATGGGCGACTTCGCTGCCAGCCGCCATAACCTGGGGATCCTTTACTCCAACCTGGGACAAACAGACAACGCCATCAGCAACTATGAAGAGGCCCTCCGCATAGACAACCTTTTCTACCCCGCCAGGATCAACCTGGCCCTGCTGTATAATCAGAAAGGAGAGAACGACAAAGCCGAAGAGATGCTGCGAGAGACCCTGAAAGCAGAACCGGATTTTGGCGAAGGATATTACTACATAGGGCTGCTGAAAGCCGAGAAGAAAGAGTACAACGAAGCGCTGAAATACCTCCTGGAAGCCGCCCGCCGGATGCCCGAATACATCCGCATCAACTACAACATAGCCCTCCTCTACCAGCAGATGGGAAAATTCGGAGAGACGGAAAAGTACCTGCAGAAATGCCTGGCAGCCGAGCCGGACAATTACGATTATCTCTATGCGGCAGCCACCTTTTATCTGAACAGGCACGACCGCGAAAAAGCCCGTCACTATGCCACACTGTTGAAAGAGAAATACCCCGGCAACCCGGCAGGGAACAATATCCTGCAGGCCCTGGCGAACCACTGAGAAAAATCCTTTCTTTAAACCCTAATACCCTACTACTATGGAAGCAACCAAAGAAAAACGTGTAGGCCTGGCAGCTATGGCTTACCTGGTCATTGTCCTGGCGGGTGTGAAGATCGCCACACCTATCATAGTGCCTTTCCTTCTCTCCCTCTTCCTGGTGATCATCACGAAACCTTTTTACGATGCCCTCCATGCCAAAGGCTTGCCTACCTGGCTGGTCTTCACCATCATCCTGGGAGTGATCTTCCTGTTCAACCTTCTGTTGGTACTGATCATCAGCAGCTCGGTGAACGCTTTCACCAATAATATGGATTTCTACAACCAAAAACTGCAACTTTATGGCAACGAGATCAGCGAGCTCGCAAAAAAAATAGGGTTGAAGAATGACGAATCCCTGAAAAACCTGCTGAACCCGGAAAAGATCATGGGTTTTGTCTCGGGCACCCTCAGCAGTTTCAGCGATATCCTTTCCAATATCATCCTTATCCTGTTGACCGTCGTTTTTATCTTCATTGAGACCAAGATCCTTCCCGGCAAAATAAAAGCCATTGCCCGGAACAAGGAAAACATTCATTATTTCAATGTTATTAACCACCAGATCAACCAGTATATGATGATCCACACCTATGTTTCTCTGGCCACGGGGATCATCATTGGCGGACTGCTGGCAGCTATACGTCTTGATTTTGCGGTCCTCTGGGGTCTGATCGCTTTCCTGCTCAACTACATTCCCAACATCGGCTCGCTCATTGCCGCCATTCCGCCCATCATCCTGGCCCTGGTACAGTTCGGCGTGGGAGGCGCCCTGGGAGTAGCGGCCATTTTCCTGGCGGTCAATTTCCTCATCGGCAATTATATAGAACCCAAGCTCCTGGGCAAAGGGTTGGGGCTCTCCGTACTGGTGGTCTTCCTCTCCCTGATCTTCTGGGGATGGCTACTGGGGCCGGTAGGCATGTTCCTCTCCATCCCCATAACACTGGTTTTCAAGATCATCCTGGGCATCAACCCGGATACGCGCTGGATCGCCGTCCTGCTGGGCGATGGTACGGAGGAGATGAACGATATAGGAGAAATACCGGAGGGAACATAGCAACACCGGACCGGAAAAAATTTATCCCAGATTACGCATTAGGAAGCTAAAAAATAGCTGAACTAATGCGTTAGCTGGGGTTAACCCCGATCTAGGAGTTCACGGTTTTGGTGAATAACCAAAACCGATGAAATCCTTAATCGATCAGCAATGAAAAGCGCTTGCGATTTTCTATTGCTGATTTTGGGTTTATAACTGAACAGGAACACACGGTGGTCTGTCTCTGTTCCTGCCATGTTCTTTTCATTTTGTATTATTTGGGATACCTTTACCTCGCTAATCAATCAAATCCCAGGAAAAATGAAAAGAACACACAGTTACAAAACCGTCTCGACACTGGGGATCCTGGCCTCCCTGGTGATCGTCCTGGCAGGGGTAAAGATCGCCTCCGACATCATCGTACCTTTTCTGCTGGCCCTTTTTATCACCATTATCTTCAAACCTTTTGCCAATGCCATGCGCAAAAGGGGTGTGCCTTCATGGCTGGCCCTGACCATCATCATCCTCTTTATCCTGGTGTTCATAGGACTGCTGGTGACCATGATCACCGTGTCGGTGCAGAATTTCTCAGCCCGGCTTCCCTTTTACAATCAAAAACTGATCATAGAAAGGGATAACCTCCTGGCACTCGCTCAGAAACTTCACATGAACATTGAGAAGGATGAGCTGAACTCTCTCTTTGACCCGGGGAAGATCATGGGCTATGTAGCCATTGCCTTGCGTAGTTTCAGCGACCTTCTCTCCAACGGTCTGCTGATCCTGATCACCATCATTTTCATTTTTATTGAGTCGAGTGTCTTCAACCGGAAACTCCTCTTCATTCTTAATGATGAGAGAAAACTCAGATATTTCCAGGAGATCGATGACCAGTTGAACCACTATATGATGATCAAGTCCTTCACATCTGCCGCCACGGGGATCATCCTGTGGGGCGCTCTGTCCCTCATCGGCGTGGATTATGCTATGCTCTGGGGATTCATCGCCTTCATGCTCAACTACATCCCCAGCATAGGCTCCCTGATCGCCGCCATCCCGCCGATCATCCTCACCCTCGTGCAGTTCGGCCTGGGACATGCCATCGGTGTAACCATCCTTTTTGCGGCGGTCAACTTCATCATAGGCAGTGTCATCGAGCCCCGGATCATGGGCAAAGGCCTGAACCTCTCCATCCTGATCATCTTCGTTTCCCTCGTTTTCTGGGGATGGCTGCTGGGACCCGTAGGCATGTTTCTCGCCCTGCCTATCACCCTGGTGATGAAGATCGTCCTACATTCACAACCGGAGACACGCTGGATCTCCATACTGCTGGGTAGCGGTTATGACATACGGAATATCAACCATCCTCACCATAAACATCCGGGTCAGGCTTCACCCGTTGTTAAGTAAAAATATACTTTATTAACTATAACAATACTTATCATGAAGAAAATGATCTTTCTCCCTCCATTTTTTATTCCGGCACTTCTCATAGCTTTTTTACTCATCCCGGGCGGATGCCGGACCAGAAAAGAAAAAACAAATGAACCGGCCTCCACCGCCCCGTCCGCCATCACTGCGGCCGACCTGACAGACCAGCTCCTTGAAGCAGCCATGAACGGCGAT
Organism: Bacteroidales bacterium; assembly: GCA_027028505.1. Lineage (GTDB taxonomy): Bacteria > Bacteroidota > Bacteroidia > Bacteroidales > VadinHA17 > DRPN01. The sequence goes on along the minus strand of JALVJE010000071.1, from coordinate 12,621 downwards.
ACGGATAAAGTAAAGAGACTTGTCGGGGATGGTCTGGATGTGAACATACGGGGCGAGGGGGAACGCACCGCCCTGATGATGGCCTCATACAACGGTCATACTGACATCGTAAAATACCTCCTCAGCAAGGGTGCCAAAGTCAATCTCGTCGATGAGATGGGGCGGCCTGCCCTCATCTATGCCGCCTCAGGCCCTTTTCCCGAGACGGTGAAGGTGTTGCTCGACCACAAGGCTGATCCCGATATCATTGCAAAAGGAGACGGATGGACCGCCCTCATGTTCGCCGCCGCCGAAGGACAGCTGGAGGTAGTGAAGGTGCTGCTGGAGTATGGCGCCGACCCCTCCATCAAAGAAAAGGACGGCGATGATGCCGAATCCTTCGCCAAAAAGAACAACCACTACAAAGTAGCGGAATACCTGCATCAGTATGTAAAGAAGAAATAAAAGTTTGGAGTTATGAGTATCGAGTATCGGGTTGGTGGTTGGTAGTTCGTAGTTGGTGGTCAATAGATAGTCGATCATCGTTTCTCCTTCGTCATTCGTCATTCTCTGCGTTTCTTCACGCTGCTTTGCGGCGCTTTACGTAACAGCTCTTTCATGTTACTTCAGGTTGTTCCGCAATGTTACTCCAAGGGGCCGCAAAGGTCCGCAAAGGTGAGGCAGGGTCAAATGAGTTTGGAGTTTGGAGTGTGGAGTTCAGGGCTTTTTCTCATCTCTCATCCGCCGTAGCCTAGGCGAAGGCGGAGCTCATTTCTCATCGCTCATCGCTGACTCTTACCACTTTTCCCACTCTTCGATTTTTCGACTTTTCGACTTTTGATCCTTCGACCTTCATCGATCATCCTTCACCCTTCCTTCTGCCTTTTCACTTCCCCTCCGGCATATGCCCCGTATATCCTCTCCGCACCAGCTCCTCGGCGGCGGTCATCACCTCCGGCGGGATCTCCTGCGGCACCTGGAAGCCCCGCGCCGGATAATCCCGGATGCGGTAAAGATCGCCTACCATGATATGGATCACCTGCGCCATGGGGATCTCCTCATTAGGATAATCCTCAAAAGGGATCTGCGGGGAGGTGACCGTGATCTCTACCGCCTCCCCGGGCCACTGTTGCAGGAACGTCGCCCGCGTCCTGCGCTCCATATAGGGTTTCTGCACCAGGATCAGCCGGGCAGGCTGCAAGCCTTTTTCGCGGAGCAGGCGGTAGCCGAACCGGATATTCTCGCCCGTATTGGTCGCTTCCGGCTCGACAAGAAGATATTCCCGCGGCACACCCCTTTCCAGGGCCAGGGCCGCAAAACGCTCTGCCTCCGTTACGGGCCAGTGCTGCGTGAGGGCTCCCCGCCGGCCGGAGAAAAGGATATACGGCGCCAGCCCCTGACGGTAAAGCTCCACCGCCCGCTCCGCCACACGCAGGTCGTGGCTGCCCAGGACAAAGATCACATCCGAGGGAACAGGAACCTGATGCAGTTGATGATAATCCCACAGGATCTTCGCCAGACGGAGATCCTCAGCACCGGGAAAGGATGAGGGGACAAAGCACATATCAGAATCTTATGTCAGTGTCCTGGACACCTTCTTTTTCATCTTCTTGTTGGCTTTCAGATAAAGCAGGATACCGTTGAGAATCAGGTTGCGGAAAGGCCCGCTCTTGATCAGAAAACCGAGGAACTTGTGCTGTATGGCGTTATACCGTAAGATCCGGTCGATCTCCGGGAAGGTGTCTCTTTTCTTCAGGATCTTGTCGGCCACCGCCCTCCCCGAGACCAGGGCCTGGTAGATACCCTCGCCGGTGAGCCCTGACGCCAGGCCTGCCGCCTCGCCGGCCAGGAAAACCGGATCAAAATCCCACCCCCGGTAATCATAGCTGATGGGGTAGCTCTCATACACCGCCTCGCTGACATCCAGACCGTTTTTCTCCAGCCATTTGTGAAAATGTTTTTTCATCCATCGCGGGGACACATAACGTGCATCGCCGCCGGTGCCGGCCACCAGCTCATCCTTGTGGGGGAAGAGCCAGCCGTACCACGAATGGAAATACCGGCCGTTCATGTGGATCTCGAAACGGGGACCGTCATGCCAGGGGATGCGGTACTGCAGGGTGAAGATCTTCTTCTCCACCGGCAACTTCAGATATCTCCTGACGAGGGAGCTCTGACCGTCAGCGCCTACCAGGTAACGGTAGCCAATCTCATCCCCTGCCGCCGTGATCACATGGTCTTTTTCGATCTGCCGCACCCGTACGCCGGTGCGTACTTCAATGCCCCGTTCCCGCACCCGTTCTGCCTGCCAGGCGCCCAGTCGCTTACGGTCAACGGTAAAGAGCACCGGTTTGGGATGTTGCGTCCTCATCTCCACGAGGGGTGCTTTCAGCACCGACTCATGCATGCGCACCTCGATGAGGTCGTCCGGTACAGGCAACAGCTCCAGGTCTTTCTCCGTCAGCCCTCCGGCACAGACCTTCTCTCCCGGCACATCGTTCTTTTCCACCACCAGCACACGCAGATCGCTTCCCGCCAGGTGCTCGGCACAAAAAAGACCGGCCGGGCCGGCACCGATGATCAGCACATCATATTTTTCCATACGGGTCTTTTGATAACAGTCCCCAAAAATATAAATATTTCCTTTTGCAGGGGAAAAACGGATTGTATACTTTTAACCCTCTTTTGACGTTGACTAACTAACGGATTTTGCCTGCAGAGGATGAGACATCTTTTAACATTTTTATTCTTTCTTTTTTTGTCCCTCACCCCGGGCCCACTCATTGCCCAGACGGGAGGGACGAGGGTGTATCGTTTCCTCGACCTGCCCTACAGCAGCCGTGTAGCAGCCCTGGGCAGCAAGATCACTTCTATGCCTGCCGAAGATCTCAACTTCGCCTTTTCCAACCCGGCCCTGCTGGGGGAGGCTGTCAACAATAACATCATCCTCAATTACATCAACTATTTCTCCGATATCAACTTCGGCAGTGTGGGCTATGCTTTCCGTACCCCCCTGCCGGTCTGTTTTGCTGCCGGATTGCAGTACATCAACTACGGCAGCTTCACGGCCGCCGACGAGACCGGCACGATCACCGGAACCTTCTCTGCCGCCGAATATATCTTTCACCTCTCCGCCTCTTACAGCCTCCCGGACAGCATGCTGTCGGTGGGGATCAGCCTCAAACCCCTCCTCTCGGTGCTGGAAAGATACCAGTCGTTCGGGCTGGTGATGGACCTGGGGGCTTCCTACCACACGCGTGATGAGCTGTTCACCGCCGCACTCCTTTTGCGCAACGTAGGTTTCCAGGTAACCCCTTATGTGAAAGGCCGTCGTGAGCCGGTGCCTTTCGAGATACGTGCCGGTCTGTCGGCCAAACTGCGACACGCCCCTTTTCGCTTTGTCTTCACCCTGCAGGACCTGCAAAAACCCAACCTCCTCTATCCTTATCCCGAGAACCCGGAGGATCCCGATGCCACCTTTCCGGAAAAAAAAGAATATTCCGGCATCAGCCGTTTTGCCGAGAATGCCATGCGCCACACCATCCTGGGGCTTGAATTCATTCCGGTAAAGAGTTTCGTCGTGAGCATAGGTTATAACTACCGCCGCCGCAAAGAGCTGCAGGTGCCGGCACGCGCCGGCATGGTGGGTTTCTCCATAGGCGCCGCCCTGCGACTGAAAAAGTTCAGCATCAGCTACGGCCGCGCCACCTACCACCTCGCCGGCGCCTCCAACCACATCTCCTTCTCCACCAACCTGAAAAACCTCTTCCCGGGAAGAGAACTTTGATAGTTCAGAGTTAGGAGTATCGAGTATCGAGTTGCCAGTATCACGTATCGGGTGTCGGATTGGTGGTTGGTGGTTTTCAAGCATTCAAACATTCAATCATTCAATCATTCAAACATTTCCTCTTCGAGTTTCATATTTCTTATCTTTGCCCCAAACCTCATCTTTATGTCTTCTCCTTCCCTCATCATCGCCGTTGACGGCTACTCCTCCTGTGGCAAGAGCACCTTTGCCAAAGCCATAGCCCGCTGGCTCGGCTACACTTATATTGACAGCGGGGCGATGTACCGCGCCGTCACCCTCTATGCCATGGAGAACGGCATCATCGGTGAGAAAGGTCTCGACAGGAAAAAACTCATCGCCGCCCTGCCGGAGATACGGATCTCTTTTGAACAGGACCCCGCCACCGGCTCCTCGGTGACCCTCCTCAACGGCCGCAATGTGGAGGAAAAAATACGCAGCCTGGAGGTGTCACAGTGGGTGAGCGAGGTGAGCCGCATCCGCGAGGTACGGGAACATCTGGTGCAGCAGCAGCGCCGGCTGGCCGGCCACGGTGGAGTGGTCATGGACGGCCGCGACATAGGCACGGTGGTCTTCCCCGACGCCGACATCAAGATCTTCATGACCGCCCGCCCCGAAGTGCGGGCACAACGCAGGTACAAAGAGCTGAAAGAGAAAGGGGTGGAGATCACTTTCGAAGAGGTGCTGGAGAACGTCAGGGAAAGGGACCGTATCGATTCGGGCCGGGAGGTGAGCCCCCTGAAAAAAGCGGACGACGCCCTCGTACTGGACAACTCCGATATGAGCGTCGAAGAACAGATGGAATGGATCAAAGAAGTGATCCGGAAAAAACTGGAAGAAAAAGAAAAGAAAGATGCAGATAGATCTTGACAACCATGCCGGTTTCTGCTTCGGAGTGCAGAATGCCATTGAGATCGCCGAGAAGGAGCTGCGTGCCGGCCATACGGTATACTGTCTGGGACAGATCGTCCACAACGAGATGGAGATCAAACGCCTGGAGGATATGGGCCTCATCACCATCGATCATGAGCAATACCGGCACCTGCATGATGCCCGCGTGCTGATACGTGCCCACGGCGAGCCGCCGGAAACCTACCGCATCGCCCGCGAGAACAACATACACCTCATCGATGCCACATGCCCTATCGTCGCCCATCTGCAGAACAAGATACGTACCTGCTATGACGAGATCAGCAAGGAAAATGGCCAGGTGGTCATCTTCGGCAAGAAAGGCCACGCCGAGGTGATCGGCCTCATCGGCCAGACAGGCAACACAGCCGTCGTCATCAACAGCAAGGACGACCTGGAGAAGATCGATTATCACAAGCCGGTGTATCTCTACTCCCAGACCACCCGCGACATCCACCAGTACGAGCAGCTGAAGAAAGAGATCCAGCGCCGCATACGCGAAGCCGGCGACCAGGAGCCCGCTCCTTTCATCAGCTACAACACCATCTGCTCACAGGTCTCCAACAGGGCACCCGAGCTGGAGGCTTTCGCCCGCGAACACGACCTGATGATCTTCGTCAGCGGCCGCAACAGCTCCAACGGTAAATACCTCTACGATATATGCCGCAGGACCAACCCCAACACCATCTTTGTGAGTCTGCCGGAAGAGCTCGAGCTGCCCCTCCCCGGCCATCCGGAAAAAATTGGCATCAGCGGCGCCACCTCCACCCCAGGATGGCTGATGGAAAAAATACGTGAAAAGATCCGGCAGTTTTACCATCTTTGATTACCTTTAGTCCTTGATTTGATTTCCCTGTATCCCATTAAAATCGTTTCTGTATGGCAAAGATCAAGAGAATAGGCGTGCTCACTTCCGGAGGGGATGCTCCGGGCATGAACGCTGCCATCCGGGCGGTCACCCGTACCGCTCTCTATCACGGCCTCGAGGTGATCGGCATCCGCCACGGTTACGACGGCATGATCAACGGCTATTTCAAGCTGATGAAGACCTTCCACGTGAGTGACATCATACAGCGGGGCGGCACCATCCTGAAGACCGCCCGCAGTGAGGGGTTCCGCACACCGGAAGGCAGGAAAGAAGCCTACGAACGACTCAAAGAGCGTGGCATCGACGGTGTGGTGGTCATCGGCGGCGACGGTACCTTTACCGGCGCCCGCATATTCGGCGAAGAGTATGACATCCCCCTCATCGGTATCCCCGGCACCATCGACAACGACCTCTACGGCACCGACTATACCATCGGCTATGATACAGCCCTGAATACGGTCATCGAGGCAGTAGACAAGATACGCGACACAGCCAGTTCGCACAACCGACTTTTCTTCATCGAGGTAATGGGCGCCGAGGCCGGATTTATCGCCCTGCGCAGCGGTGTCGCCTGCGGTGCCGAAGCCATCATCATCCCCGAGGTGAAAGACCAGGTGAAAAACCTGCGGGCGTTCCTCGAGGAAGGTTACAAACGCAAGAAATCGAGCAATATCATCATCGTCGCCGAAGGAGCTTACCCCGGCGGCGCCTTCGGTGTCGCCGACGCCGTAAAAGATGATTTTGAAGGCTACTCGGTGCGCGTGACCGTGCTGGGTCACATACAGCGGGGGGGCTCCCCTTCGGCTTTCGACCGTTTTACGGCCAGCCGCCTGGGATATGCTGCCGTCGACGCCTTGCTGGACGACCAGCAGAGCGCCATGGTGGGCCTCCAGAACAACGAGATCGCCCTCGTACCTTTCAACAAAGCTGTCAAGCTGCACAAAGAGGTGAAGAAAGAGTACCTGGAGTTTGCCAACGTCCTCTCCATCTGAGGAACCTGCCGCTCTCACCTTTTATGCCTGTGCCATGGCCGCCAACCCCTTCGCCGAAGTCCTCCTGCCGCTGCCGGTACAGAGCACCTTTACCTACCGCATCCCCGGCGATCTGGCCTCTCAGGTAATACCGGGGGTACGTGTCATCGTGCCCTTCGGTGAGAAACGCTCCTTTACGGGTGTGGTACGGCGGCTCGCCGAGCGCCCGCCCGAAGGCTTTGTGCCTAAAGATATTGAGCAGGTGCTGGACCCCTCACCCCTTGTCGGGGAGACCCATTTCCGTTTCTGGGAATGGATGGCCTCTTACTACCTCTGCAGCCCCGGCGAGGTGATGAACGCCGCCCTGCCGGCGGGCCTCAAGCCGGCCCATCATCTCACCTACCGCATCCACCCTGCCTTCAGCGATCTGGGCAGCCTCGGAGATAAAGAACGCAGCCTTTTCTTTCGTATAGAAAAGACGCCGGGGATCACCGAAGAGGAGCTGCTTAAACATTTTTCCAAAAAACAGCTGACCTCCCTCCTCAAAAGTCTCCAGGCCAAAAAGGCTCTCCTCGAGGAGGGGGTGATGGTAGATACCTATAAACCCCGCACGGAGAAGTATATACGTATTTCGACTGCCCTCACTGAGGAGGCCCTTAACCAGCTCCCCGACACACTCAAAAGAGCCCGCCGGCAATGGGAGATCTTTACAGAGTGTGCGGAAGGGTGGACACCCGGTGAGCCACCGCCGGTGTGCCTCAAAAGCGAACTGCTCCGGCGACATCCCTCCCCCGCCGCACTGAAGAACCTGGTAAAAAAAGGTATCCTCGAAGAATATGAGGAGCCGGTGAGCCGCCTCGAAAGGGGCGAAGCCGGCAGGATGCAACTCAACGAGCTGAACACCGGCCAGCAAAGGGTGCTGAACGAGATCAGGCAACTTTTCAGGGAGAAGAACACCGTGCTGCTCCATGGTATCACCTCATCGGGCAAGACAGAGATCTACTTCCACCTCATCAAAGAGATGCTGGAGCAGGGCAAACAGGTACTTTACCTCCTCCCCGAGATCGCCATCACAGGACAGATGATCGACCGTCTGAAAAAGGCTTTCGGCGACCTGGCCGGCATCTACCACTCGCGCTACAACGACCGGGAGCGGGTGGAGACCTGGAAGAACCTGGCGGGCCACGACGGCCACAAACCCCTGCAGATCGTTCTGGGCGTGCGGTCGGCCGTCTTCCTGCCCTTCCGCAACCCGGGACTGATCATCGTTGACGAAGAGCATGAGGCCTCCTACAAGCAGGACGCCACGGCGCCGCGCTACCACGCCCGTGATGCGGCCGTGGTGCTGGGACTGCTCACCGGCGCCAAGGTGCTGCTGGGGTCGGCCACGCCCGCGCTGGAGACATACTTCAACGCCCGCACAGGCAAGTATGGTCTCACGGAGCTGAAAGAACGCTATGGCAACATACAGCCCCCTGAGGTGCGTGTGGTAGACATGAAAAAAGCCTACAAGCAAAGGCGTGTGCGGGGTCATCTGTCGGCACCCCTCTATAATGCTGTCCGGGAAGCCCTCGACAAAGGCGAGCAGGTGATCCTCTTCCAGAACCGCCGCGGCTTCTCCCCCTATGTACAGTGTGCCGACTGCGGGTGGATCCCTTACTGCAAGCATTGCGACGTCAGCCTCACCTACCACCGCCAGGAGGGGAAGATGGTATGCCACTATTGCGGCTACACGGCGCCGGTGCCCCATGTGTGTCCCGCCTGCGGCTCCACACACATCCACACCCGCGGCTTCGGCACCGAAAAGATCGAGGAGGAGATCAGGCTCCTCTTCCCCGACGCCCGGCCGGCCCGCCTCGATCTCGACACGGCCGGCACCCGCAACCGCTATCTCAAGATCATCAACGACTTCGAGGAGGGCCGCACCAACATCTTCATCGGCACACAGATGATCACCAAAGGGCTCGACTTCGGTCATGTGCGCGTGGTGGGCATCCTCAACGCCGACAACCTGCTGCACTTCCCCGACTTCCGCGCCTGGGAACGCAGCTACCAGTTGATGGCCCAGGTGAGCGGCCGCGCCGGCAGGAAGGGAGAGCAGGGCATCGTGTACATACAGACCTACGACCCCGAACACCCCGTTATCCGTGACGTGCTCAACCATGACTATTTCCACATGTACCAGACCCAGCTGAAAGAACGCAAGGCCTTCCGCTACCCTCCTTTTTACCGGCTGATACGCATCACGCTGAAACACCGCAAACGGGAGACCGTCGATGCGGCGGCCGCTACGCTGGCGGAGCAGCTCCGGAAAGCTTTTGCCAATAATGTGCTGGGGCCGGAATATGCTTTCATCCCCCGCATGCGCAACCGCTACATCAAGCTGATCCTTCTCAAGCTGGAACGCAACGCCGACAAGGACCGCGCCCGGAAGATCCTCACCTCCTTCGAGGAACACCTCCGCACCAGCAAGGGATTCAAAGGGATATCTTTTGTCAATGATGTGGATCCGGTGTAATAAGTAAGAAGTAATAAGGCAAAAGTAAAAAGGCATCCGCCTACGCTGGTGGCTTCGTCGGACGAGGAAAGGCAAAAGGCAGAAGGAAGGATGATCGATTATCGATGATCGTCTAACGATAACAACTAATAACTATCAACTCGATACTCGATACCCGCAACTCACAACTCCTAACTTTCCCCGGATTTCATTACTTTTGCTACCGGGCCTCATCACAACACACTGAACTATGAAGATCGAAGTATCCAACGGCGAGATCATAGACAAGCTGACCATCCTGGAGATCAAGCTGGAGAAGATCGCCGACCCGGCCAAGCGCAAAAACATTGCGAAGGAATATGATCTGCTCAGCACGGAGGCCGCCGGCATCTTGCCCCGCGAGGATCCCCTCTACCGGCAGCTCAAAGAGGTCAATCTGCGTCTGTGGGAGATCGAGGACCGCATCCGCGAGCTGGAACGCCGCAAAGACTTCGGAAAAGAGTTCATCGAGACCGCCCGCTCGGTGTACCGGGAGAATGATCTGCGGGCCGCCCTGAAAAGGCAGATCAACGAAAAGACCGGTTCGGGTCTCACCGAGGAGAAATCCTACAAACCCTACTGATCATGCGCCTGCTGATCTTCCGCCTCTCGGCCATGGGCGACGTCGCCCTGACGGTGCCGGCCCTGCGGGCCGTCCTGGAGCCTCATGCGGAGATCAGCGCCACCCTGGTGACACGCAAAGCTTTCGCCCCTTTCTTTGAAGGGATCCCCCGCCTCAAGCTGTACACCCCCGACCTGAAAAACTACAGAGGGCTCTCCGGCCTGCGGCGTCTCTACCGTGAGATCCGCCGGCAGGGAACGTATGATGCCGTCATCGACCTGCATGACGTGCTGCGCACCAAGGTCCTGCGCTTCTTTTTCCGGCGGGCCGGCCTGCCGGTATATGTCATCGACAAAGGCAGGAAAGAGAAAAGGGCCCTGGTCAAAGGAAAGATCTTCCGCCCCCTGCCACATACGGTGGAACGCTACCTGGACGTTTTCCGGGCAGCAGGGATAGCGCCCCGTAAGACCGGAGGACCCTGGATCCGGATAAAAGAGACGAAAGAGGAGCAGGTCAGCGGCACGCCGGCGCTGGGCATTGCCCCCCTGGCACGGCATGCCCTGAAGAGCTGGCCCCTGGACCGGATGGCCGCCCTGCTGCAGCTGCTGGCAGATCAACACCCACAGATACGTTTTTATCTCTTCGGCGGACAGGAGGAAGCGTCGCAACTGGAAACGCTCGCCGCTGCCACCGGCGGGCGGGCCACCCTGACCACACACCTGTCCCTCCCGCAACAGCTGGCCCTGATGCGGCAGATGGATGCTGTCATCTCCATGGACTCGGCCAACATGCACCTGGCCGCCCTCCTGGGCGTACCCGTGGTGTCCGTGTGGGGCGCCACCCACCCGTATGCAGGCTTCGCCCCCTGGGGCAGTGACGAAAATCTTCAGGTACAGATCCCCAAAGAGGAACTGCCCTGCCGTCCCTGCACCGTCTATGGAAAAGGATCCTGCCGCCGCGACGACCTGGCCTGCCTCCGCCGCATCACCCCTGAGATGGTGGCAGAAATGGTGAACAGATCCCTTACCGGTAAATTATAACAACGTAGAGACGCACAATTGTGCGTCTCTACAGAATTTCATACCGTCAAAAAATAGGTATTTAAATATCTATTTAATTACCTATTTAAATGCCTATTTAAATAGGTATATTTTTTAAAGCCAATCCCCATAGGTAAGGGACACGTCAATATGACGTATCCAATATTCTCTTACCCTTCGCACCCCCTCGGTCAACAAAAATGGAATGGTGGAATAATGCCTGCCTGCCGCAGGCAGGGAATAATGGAAGATTGGTGAAGAGATAAAGCAATAAAGCGATGAGGTGACGAGGATATATCTCATTAATAACTCCTCAACCCGTTACTCGATACCCGATACTCGATACACTCAACTCGTAACTCGTAACTCCACCCTCCACACTTATTATGGGGTCAGGGGGGCGGGACAGGCTATGTAATGCGTTGTTTTAGGGTTGACTTGAGGCCAGGGTATCCTATTATTTTTTCATCTCCCTGTAATAATGATAGAACCAGGGGATGGTCTCGATCCCTTTGTAGAAATTGAAGAGCGGATAGTTCTCGTTGGGCGAGTGGATAGCATCCTCGTCGAGGCCGAAGCCCATGAGGATCGATTTGATGCCCAGCACATCCTCGAATACGGACACGATGGGTATGCTGCCGCCGCTGCGTACCGGTATAGGTTTCTTTCCGAAGGTCTCTTCCATGGCTTTGGCAGCCGCCTGGTATTCGACGGAGGTGATGGGGCTCACATACCCTTCTCCGCCATGCAGGTATTCCACCTTCACCTTCACCCCCTCGGGAGCCAGGGTGGGAAAGTATTCAGCAAAAAGCTTTGCGATCTTCTCCGACCGCTGGTGGGGCACCAGGCGCATGGAGATCTTGGCATGGGCTTTCGCCGGCAGCACCGTCTTGGCCCCCTCGCCGGTATAGCCGCCCCAGATACCGTTGACATCCAGCGAAGGACGTATACCGGTGCGCTCGGGCGTGGTGAAGCCTTTCTCGCCCACCTCTTTTTCAATGCCGATCGACCGGCGGAAAGCCTCCGGATCAAATGGCGCCTTGGCCATCTCGGCCCGCTCCTCCTCACTCACCTCCAGCACATCATCATAAAAACCGGGGATGGTGATGCGGTGATCCTCGTCGGTGAGGGCAGCGATCATCTTTGCCAGGGCGTTGGCCGGGTTCATGACAGCCCCGCCGTACAGCCCCGAGTGCAGGTCGCGGTTGGGACCGGTCACCTCCACCTCCATATAGGCCAGCCCCCGCAGCCCCACCGTGATGGACGGGATATCAGGTGCCAGCATGGTGGTATCGGAGATGAGGATCACGTCGGCAGCCAGCATCTCCCTGTGATCGCTGCAGAACTTCTTCAGGCTGGGAGAGCCGATCTCCTCCTCCCCCTCGATCATGAATTTCACATTGCAGGGCAGGGTGTCCGTCTGCACCATCGCCTCGAAGGCCTTCACATGCATGAACATCTGGCCCTTGTCATCGTCGGCGCCGCGGGCATAGATCTTGCCGCCACGCACCTCCGGCTCAAAGGGGGGAGAATCCCACAGCTCCAGCGGCTCGGCAGGCTGCACATCATAATGCCCGTAGATCAGCACCGTGGGCAGGGAAGGATCAATAACCTTCTCCGCATAAACGACAGGATGCCCTTCGGTAGGGATCACCTCCGCCTTGCCGGCCCCCGAGGCCAGCAGGTTGTCCCGCAGGTACTCCGTGGCACGCAGCATATCCTCCTTGTGCGCCGGATCGGCACTCACCGAAGGAATACGTATCAGTCCGAACAGCTCCTCCAGGAACCGCTCCCTGTTCTTCTCAATGTAATCGATCGCTTTTTTCATTTTATTATATGCTTAATTATTAATATTATTCCTTTCTTACCAGAACACCAATGAATAGTCAACTCCATTATGACGCATCCACTGCACTATTTACCCTTCGCACCCCCTCGGTCCCCTAAAGGG
>JALVJE010000070.1 GCA_027028505.1 Bacteroidales bacterium | reverse complement strand
CAAAAAAGTTTCCTGCATCCATAGTTCTTTGTTTTTCAGGTTTCAGAATGTCAGACGCACCTCTGCGAAGATCCCGTTCATCAGGGGTCTGACCATATCATACAGACTGTTCCTGTCGCCATGGAAAACGTTGGCTCCGGCCGTCACGCGGATCATGTCAGAGGCTTTCCACTGGATCTTTGGGTAGATGAAGTACTCTTTGGTGGTGATGTTGTACTCCCCGTAACATTCCACCTGCAGGTTATCGTGCAGCATGGAGAGGGAGGGCCGCAGCGAGAGCATGTGACTCACCTTATCGAGCTGGCGGAACATCATCCGGTTGAAATAGCCCATCTGTTCGTCGGGGGAGGCCGCCGGATCGTCGGGAAAGGCGGGCGGTTCATAATCCGGGATATACCTGCCCGTATATTGCAGCATCAGGGTCAGGTTGCCGAAGGTACGGTCGATCCCGAAGACATAACGCAGGTCGCTCCAGGCACGGTAATAGTTGGTCTTATAATCAAAGGTATGACGCCAGGCCGCTTCGCCCCGCAGGCCGAAAGCGCCGGCAGTGGTCTCAAAGTCCAGTCCGGCCACCTGCTCCCGGAAAGGTTTGCCTTCCAGCTCCACCCGCGGCGTATTGTCTTCACCCAGAGAAAAGCCGGTGATGAACAATCCGGGATAAGGCTCATAACCCTCGAACCAGGAGAGAGAGACCCCGCCGGCGGGCCGGTCCAGGCTGAAACGAAAACCATAACCGCTGTTCTTCAGGACAAAAGGAGGCCTTTCGGTGCCTTGTATAAGGATACGCGGGTCCATGTCGGGATCGACAGGCAGGACGGAGGGACGATAGACAGGGATCCACACCCCCTCCAGGTTCAGGGAGGGCGAAAAATGCGCCTTGGCCCTGAAAAGAAAGTTACCCAAACGTATATCATCGGGCTCTGGCGAGTGAAAAAGGGCATTGACCGGCGTAATATTGTCGGTGGGATTGTAGCTGTCGGCCCGTCCCCATACATCTATCTGCTGCCCTACCCGCAGGTCTATGGGACCGAGATAAAGGTTCACGTAAGCCTCCCGCAGATCCGGACCGTTGCCCTCAAAGGAGCCCGGGATGCCCCCCCGCACCCGCACGTCCAGAAAAGCATCCCCCACCCTGCCGAAGCCGGCTTTCATTTTCAGGGCTCCTTCACTGTAGAGGGCCTTCTGCTCCCACGCCGAAGAGCCTTTTTTCTCACCGACCCACTCCACGCCCCGGATATAACCGTTCAGCTCAACACCTTTGCTGTTCCCTCCGGTCTGAGCGGTCTCGAAGAGGTCCTGGGCCTGCAAGGGAGCTACTGAAAAAACAATACCTATGACAATGATCCCTATTCCTCTTTCCATGGCATTCATTTTTCCTCGTTTGTTTCAGAGGGAAAATAAACACTTCGGAGGGCCGAAATCGCCCGGATCGCGCGGTTTGGACAGGCAATATGTCCGAGCCGCTGGGTTTGGACGGGAGAAAGAGGAAATTAGTTCGCTGCGCTCACGAAATTTACCCCGACTGCGTCGGGATGAAATTAACTCGCTTCGCTCGTGAAATTAGCTCCCGCTGGTCGCGAAATTAGGTGGTGATTAATGCTATAGATTTTTTTATCTTTAATGATCGGGCTCCGCCCGACCCTTGTTGCTTGCCGCCCCTTCAGGGCTATTACTGCACTACGCTCTACGCTCTACGCCTTTCATCCTGCACCAATTTCTATTATGGTCATCGTTCATCATTCGGTGTTCCTCGATCATCCTACCTCCTTTTTTTCTTTCTCTGCGCCCATTGCGAAATACTCCGCGGCCTCTGCGTGAACCCCATTCAGAATTCAGCAATCAAACTTGTCCGTCCGTAGTCACAACAGTTGTGACGAAGGCGGAAATCAGAACTCAAAAATATTTCGCTTCATCGCTTCATCGTTCCCTACATCCCACCATTCCATTATTTCATTATTCCCTGCCTACCCTGCCTACCGGCAGGCAGGCGGCAGGCAGGCGGCAGGCAGGCATTATTCCTTCTTACTTATCACTTCCTTATACTCCGACGGGGTCATGCCGGTGAAGTTCTTGAAGATGCTGTTGAAGGAGGATTTGGAGTTAAAGCCGGCCTCGAACCCCAGCGCCAGCAGGGTGTAATGATCATACTCCGGGTCCTGCATCATACGGATCACCTCCTTCACCCTGAACTCATTGACAAAGGTGTAAAAGTTCTTCCCCAGCTTTTCATTGAGGATCTGTGTAAGATAGTGGCGGGGGATCTCCATCCTTTTGGTCAGATCATTGATGGAGAGCTCGCCGTTCATATACGGTTTCTCCTCCTCCATGATCCTGAGCAGTTGCTTCAGGTATTTCTGTGCCTGCTGCTCCTTCAGGCCTGAGCGCAGGTATTTCCCGTTGCCCTGGTTGCCATTGTTGTTTGTTCCCGTATCTGTCCCCTTCGCAGCAGTATCGTCCGTCAGGATGCCGTAATGTTTATAGATCTCGGGTTGCTTGTATCCGTATATACTGAACGCAAAAGCAAAAAGCGTCAGACCGATGTAGGAGAACAGGAGCGGGTCGGGCGAAGATGTTCTGCTGAATATATTGAAAGCGCCGGCGGCGAACATCGCCAGATAGGTCAGGGAGAAGCTGATCAGCACTCCTTTCAGCCAGTTCAGAGTGATCTTATCCGAAGTGTATGAATAGATATCTCCCAGTTTCTTCCGGAACCTCCGGATCAGTTTTAAAGAAAGAATGCTGTAGGTGGAGATCGATACAATAAAAGAGAAGGAATAGATCATCCGCAGCACAAAAAAACGGTCTCTTTCCCAAAAGTTGGTGATCTGCAGAACATCCCACTTCCTGTATAGAAAGGTAAGGACAAAGAAGATAAGAAAAGGAATGAAATGGAGCCAGCACTTCAGATGGAAACGGGGCTCTTCCTCCGTAAGGAAACGGGTGTAGAGGTACAGCAGGGGGCCATAGGTAAAAGGGATGAACGTGAAGGAGAGCAGATGATTGTAATAGCTTTTACCCAGGGCAAAGGCCATCTCAATGGTGATCATGAAAAGCCAGGCCGCCAGTACCCTGTCCGAAAGCTGCTGGGGCTTTTTGGTGGCGATCATCATCCCTGCAAAGAACGACTGGGCCATGCCTATGTATAGTACCGGTTCCATAAAAGATGAGCCTTACAGTCTTCGCAAGATAAAAATTACCAGTCTGACAATACAATGTTAAAGAAGATTTTTTATATTGTCTACATCACGTTACACAAAAATATTTTCTTCGTTCCAAAACCGCAGATGACGAGATCTTTTATCATAGGGTTGATCTTTTTATTCAGGACGTTCCCTCCCCTGGCGGGGCAGGTGACCATTTTCCCTGAGGTGGACCACCAGGACCGTACGGACCAGACCGAGGTGATGCGTGTGGAGGTGACGGATGATCTGACCATTGTGGATTTCATCTACCATCCCCCCTCGGTAAGCACTGAGACGGGCGCCTGGGCCTGTGTGGACAGATCGACCTATATCACCCCCACGGGAAGAGAAGAGCGGAAATATCTGATCATGGCCAAAAAGGTCTCTATTTGTCCCCGGATGATGAAGATCGTCAGTGATCCCGACGAACCTTACACTTTTCAGCTCTATTTCCCTCCTTTACAGCAGAACATCCTGAAGATCGATATCGTGGGTAAAAACATGAATATCCGGGGCGTTAACCTCACCAATCCCGCCGATTATCCACCGGTCGATTCGGCTCCTTACAGGAACCAGGAAGCGTTCCTCCGTTATTTTTATGCCCACCGCGATCAGCTGGATCCCATCGAGGGACTCTGGCGCCTGCAGGTGAGACGCCAGCATTTCCTCGGCAGCGGCTCTTATCTTGAAGAAGAAGCCCTCCCGCCCCAGGTGGTAGCCATCCTAAAAGAAGACGACGTATTTGTGACCTACAGTGACTCAGGCCTGAACCGGCGGGAATATTTCAAAAAACTTTCCGGAAAGAAAGGTTATTTCTTCCGGACGGTCTTTCCCGAAGTGGAAGGAGAAGCTTCGGCGTATACTTTTTTCAGTGATCCCGACCGCTTTTATCTGAAATACCAGATCCCCGACCGGCTTGCCCATTATTATCTCATGGGATCCTATATCCCCGGGACAAAGATGATGGAGATCGCCGAATATTACAGGGTGCCCCTCATCGAAAAAGATACGGGAAAGCCGGTGTTCGATCTGGGCAAAGACACCATCACGATCAAAAAACCACCCACCAACCACTAACTACTAACTACTAAACACTATATACTAAACATTAAATACTAAATAATAAATACTAACCACAAATCCCGAAAAACAGCAAATCTATGATTTGCGTAGTTTTTCGAGGATCCTCGCAATTCTAACGAGATCTTTGATCTCGAGAATTGCGGGACCTCAAACCCCAAACCACCCATGCGCATAGACATCATCGCGATCATCCCCGAGATCCTGGAAGGCCCACTTAACCAGTCGATCGTGCAGCGGGCCCGTAACAAAGGACTGGTGGACATCCGTGTCCACACCCTCCGGGACTACGCTGACAACAACTACAAGAGCGTGGATGATTATGCTTATGGCGGCGGGGCCGGGATGGTGATCCGGCCGGAGCCCGTTTACCGCATCGTGCACAAACTGACACAGGAGCGTGATTACGATGAGATCATCTATGTGACCCCCGACGGGGAACCCTTCACCCAGCAAACGGCTAACAGCCTCTCATTAAAGGAGAACCTGATCATCCTGTGCGGACATTACAAAGGGGTGGACCAGCGCATACGCGATCATCTGGTCACGCGCGAGATCACCATCGGCGACTATGTGCTTTCGGGGGGCGAGCTGGCGGCCGCCGTGATCACCGATGCCGTGGTGCGCCTCATCCCGGGCGTGCTGAATGATGAGACCTCGGCGTTGACCGACTCTTTCCAGGACCATCTGCTGGCTCCTCCCGTATACACACGCCCCGAAGTGTTCCGGGGCTGGAAGGTGCCGGCGATCCTGCTCTCGGGAGATCAAAAAAAGATCGAACAATGGCGGCTGGAGAAAGCCATGGAAAAAACCCGTACCCTGCGACCCGACCTGTGGGAAAAGACCGAACGGGAGGAGGATGCCTCCGGCAAGGATGGGAATGGAGATAAAAAATAAGCCCGGCATTGCTGCCGGGCTCATGTTTGTCGTCAGGCCTGCTCAGGCGTGCACTTTTTTCTCTTCAAAAACATGCTTCACCTTCGCGACCATCTGGTTCCTGCTCATTTTACCTGCGGACTCATAGCCCACCACCTTAGGAGCCATATCCTTATGCTGTAACAGATCTTTATAAAACCTCTTCGGCGCATTGGAGGGTCCGAAAACATAGATCGCATCCTTATCTTTCAGCTTCTCCTCGATCATCTGATAATAGGCCTTCAACTGTTGTTCCTGGCGTTTCGTCTTCTTTTTCTGGGGATTTACGAACATCCCTCCCAACCGGGAATACTGTTTTCTCTCTCCTTCAATGCGCACCCTCGTTTCGACAGGGGATTCGATCATTTCTACAGCCGGACTTCCATCTCTGAGGGTGATCAGATACGCTTTTTCACTGTCCAGCCAGATACCCGTTAGTTTATTCATAACGTGACATTTTTAAGTGTGAGAAATATTTTAAAGAACGTAGCGGGTAACATCAAGAACATTTTAAATATATAAAACATTTCATTCTTTTCCAAGGATCACGGCCGGGAAAAGACCCTTCTTTTGCATTTTTTAAGAATTATTCGTAACCTTGTGACAAATAACACATTATAATGCTCCGGGGGAAGCTTATGGAATGGCTGGGTTCCCTCAACCCTTTTTCTGATCTGGCCCGGGCCCGCAAAGAACTGAAAGAACTGGACCTGAAAAACAAAAAGCTGGAAAAAGAGTTGGAGGAACTGGAAAAGAAAAGGAAAAAACTGCTTTATCTGAAAGAGTAGATCAAAGCGGCAAGGGGCATATCATAACCTCAGGACAACCTCCATCTCCAGCGTCCTGGGAGGCAGCAGGTCACCCGGACGGCCCATACACTCACAGTTGAAAACATTCTTGCTGAGGAGGGAGATCTTCACGATCCGGGCCACGGTGTATCCGGCCCGGACATCCACGGTCACCTGGCCGCCGGTATGATCCTCGCGGTATGCCGGATAACCGGGCAGGATAATGTTGCCGATAAAAGGATCGGTGAACACCGAATCCACCCTTTCCATAAAGCTGCGGTACACCAGCGTCGCCCCGGCCGACCAGCTACGGTAGCCCAGTTGGAGGGATCCTTTGGCCTCATGATGATACCGGTACTTCAGGATATTGTTGTTATCATCCCCTTTGGGAATATTGAGGTCGACGGGGTTCAGGTAAACATAACCTCCGTGAAAGGCCATGGTAAGATCCCCGATATCTTTTTCCAGATGCAGTTGCAGTTCCAGTCCGGTGATCCGTGCATGTTCCACATTCAGGGATTTGAATCCCACATATTTGAAACCGGGAGGGGTACCCGCGGGAGGATACATCCCGAAACGGAACTCGATCATGTCATTGTATTCATTTATGAACAGGGAAAGATCGGCATAACCCTTCCAGGATCCCCACCCGAGATCCTGCATCACCCCCAGTTCAGCGCTCCATCCTTTTTCGGGTTTTAGGTCAGGATTGGGAAAGATATTGAGGGCCCCCACACTGGTGGCCGTGAACTTTTCAGCCACCGAGGGATAGCGGAACCCCTGGCCTCCGGAGAGCCGCAGATGCGTGCCCCGCCACAGCCGATAGTTGACCCCGGCACGGAAGACAGGCTCCGTGGCCACCTCAAAGGTGTCGAGCCGGAACATCTCAAAACGTCCTCCCGCCGTAAATCCGAACTTCTCGCCCACCCGCCCGTGGAATTGTAAATACGCCGCCGTCTCACTGCCCGAATGATTTCCATACAGACGGGAAAAGACCGTATTGTAATTTTCATAGAGGCCGGCAGAAAGAAGGGTATGTTCCCATTTCTTCTGATAACGGTATTCTGCCTGGTAACTGTTGAAATGATTGTTTTTCTCCGGCTGCTCGGTCATGTTGTTGTTCACGGAAAAATACCGGCCTTTCAGGCTGTGCATCCCCCCGTTGCGGGTGTTGTACTGTATATGGGGATCTACATACAGGCGGTAGCCTTTGTAAGGAGAGATGAGGGACGGAGGCTGTTTCCAGGCTCCGGAATCAGCATTCTGCCAGAGAAAAAAATCGCTCTTGTCCACCAGCATGCCGTTGAAGTCCAGCCCGTAGGAAAGACCTTTCACTTTTTCGGGCCTTTGGGTCCAGGAGAGGTTGAGCCTTGCCCGGCGATCATACTCTTTCTCTCTGTATCCGGTATTCCTGAAAAGATCTCCTCCCAGCACCAGGGAAGAGCTGCGGAGATTCCGAGCATGGGCGAAAGAGACACCTGCCCACCAGCGGGGCTTTTCCCACCAGACCAGCTCTTTTCTTTTCGGCTGCATATAAAAACCCCCGTAGGTGCGCACCATCGTGGAAGGCCGCACACCCGGCTGCAGGGTCTTCAGGTTGATGACCCCGTTGAGGGCTGATGATCCGTAGAGCACCGACGAAGCGCCTTTGATCACCTCTATCTGCGAGAGGGTCTCCAGCGGCAGGAAGTCCCATTTCACATCGCCGGCATCCCCCGAGATCAGTGGCATACCATTGACCACCACCAGCACACGGCTCCCGGCACCGTAGCTGTAACCGCTGCCACCCCGGATGCTGGGCTGCCCGTCCAGGATGTCCACACCCGACACTTTGTTCAGCAGGGCGTCCAGAGAGGCTGAGTTGTCGAGCTGTATCTGTCTGGGCTTAATAACGCTCATGGACACATTCACCTCGGAGAGCTTCTGGGAGAACTTCTCGGCGCTGACCACCACATCGCTCAACATATTCCGGGATTCGGCCAGCCGGAAATCGATACGGAGCGTATCCCCGGCACGGACCACCACAGTGCGTCGGACCGACCGGTATCCCAGAAATCTGACATGGACCTCCTGTCTGCCGGCGCCGAGGACCAGGAGATAACGACCCTGCTGGTCGGTCATCGTCCCTTTATGATTTATGGTAAAAACAGCAGCCCCGGGGAGACCATGCCCCGTGAGTGAGTCGGTCACAACACCGGTGACCACACCTCTCTCCTGCGAAAAGACCATGAATGAGAACAGAAAGAAACCGGCCGCGATGAAAAGATGTTTTTTCATGACAGGTCAGGGATGGTCTTATCAAAGGTATAAAAAAAACGGCAGCTTATATCAAACTACCGTTCTCACATATAAAACTTACAAAAGAATGATCTCCTCCTCGTTCGACATTCAACAATCGAACTTCATCCTTCCTCTGGTGCCCAGGACAAGAATCGAACTTGCACGGCCTATAAGCGGCCACCAGGCCCTCAACCTGGCGCGTCTACCAATTCCGCCACCTGGGCATTATATAAGCTCGAAGCTCGATTTTCGATGTTCGAAGCTTATAATAAATTTATTCAAAAAACATTTATCATTTGTCCTTCCCTTCCGTTCGACAATCGACATTCGACATTCGAACTTCCTCTTCACGCTCGGCCCTGCCACCTGGGCAATAATAAAGCTCGAAGCTCGATGCTTGAAGCTCGAAGTATAGAATCTACTAAAAAAACATTTATCATTTGTCCTTCCCTTCCGTTCGACATTCGACATTCGACATTCGAACTTCCTCTTCACGCTCGCCCCTGCCACCTGGGCATTATATAAGCTCGAAGCTCGATTGGCGATGTTCGAAGCTTATAATAAATATTCAAAAAACGTTCATCATTCAACATTCGAGCTTCGCGCTTCGAGCTTCATCCTTCCCATTGTGCCCAGAACAGGACTCGAACCTGCACGCTCTTGCGAGCACTAGTCCCTGAAACTAGCGCGTCTACCAATTCCGCCATCTGGGCAATATCACAACTAAAACATAAAAGAACCTTTTGATGTAGGATACCTACATATACTTTCTTCTTCCTCTCCCAGATGGCGGAATTGCTTCCCTGCAATCCGGCTGCTCGCTAAAATGACCCACCGGGTCATTTCTTCACGCTCGGTCCTGCCATCTGGGCATAAACTTTTCTTAAAACAGTATGTAAAAGAACATCCTTATTGCTTTTCTTTAATATTCTCTGTCACGCTTCCAGATGGCGGAATTGTCCCCCCTGCATCCCGGCCCCTCGCTAAAATGACCCACAGGATCATTTTGAACGTCGAAGGATGATCGATGATCGATGAACAAATAATGTTCGTCATTCGACATTCAGCGTTTATCCTTCCCTTCCGTTCGACAATCGCCATTCGCCAATCGAACTTCCTTTTCACGCTCGGTCCTGCCATCTGGGCTTTTATAAGCTCGAAGCTCGATTTTCGAAGCTCGAAGCTTATAATAGATTTATTCAAAAAACATTTATCATTCGTCCTTCCTTTCCCGTTCGACAATCGACATTCGCCATTCGAACTTCCTCTCTCGTTCGACAATCGACAATCGAACTTCATCCTTCCCCTCGGTCCTGCCATCTGGGCATTATGAACGACGAAGGATGATCGATGAAGTGAGAACGTTCGTCATTCATCATTCGACCTTCATCCTTCCGTTCCCGTTCGTCGTTCGACAATCGTCATTCATCCTTCCCAAAACGGGCTACAAAAATATAAAAATGTTTCAAACAAATAAATATTTGAAAAAAGTTTTTTTCTCCCGGGCCAGTTCCTTCCGAAGACAGATATATTTGTTATTTTTGAGGGGAAGGTTCCCGGAAAGCATCTCCGGTGTCAGCCAAAACAACATCTCATGGAGAAGAATAATAAAAAAGAAGCCCCCCGCATTACCGATTCATTCCTGCGGGGCATTGAAAAGAAACTTCTCAATTTCTTTGTCCGCATCCTGCCTGTAAATATCCGGCCCAACGATCTGACCGCTATCGGGGTCCTGGGGTCGGTGCTCATTGCCGTAGGATATTACCTCTGCAACTATCACATTGCCTGGCTCTGGCTGGCCTCGGCCGGTTTTCTGATCAACTGGTTCGGCGACAGCCTCGACGGCAGCCTGGCCCGTTACCGGAAAATCCAGCGCCCCCTGTACGGCTTTTACGTCGATCACAACATCGATTCCATCTCCATCCTGCTGGTGGGGATAGGCCTGGGTCTCTCTCCTTACATGCACATGTCGGTCGCTCTGTATACGATCATCGGATACTTCATGCTGGCCATCAGCACTTACATCAATGCATATCTGCAGGGCTACTTCAAGATCACCTACAGCAAAATAGGACCTACCGAGGCCCGTTTTTTTGCCATCCTCGGCAATACCCTGCTCTTCTTCATCAATGAAAACCCGGTCATCCGTATCTTCTCCTACGATGTCACGCTGTTTGACCTCCTGGGCCTGTTCGCCGGCACGATCTTTCTGCTCGGGTATTTTCTGTTCTTCTTCAAGGACCTGCGGCGGTTCGCCCGCCTCGACCCTCCCAAAGAGCCGAAGGATGACGGGGAAGGAAGCATAGAGTAAGCTCGAAGTTCGATGCTCGAAGTTCGAATAACATGGAACATGGAACATGGAACCTGGAACTCAAGTCATAGCATATATAAGGACATTTTTTCTACCTTTATTTTTTTCTTATATACAGAACCATATAACATGAGCAGGTCTCTTCTTTTTTCGCTGGCATTTATCGCTCTTCTAACACCATCCTGTATCACACCGGAGCAAAGGATCAGGGTGGAGGACATGCGATGTGAATATCTGACCAACCCTATGGGAATAGATGTACCACATCCCCGTTTTTCCTGGATCATCACTTCCCCCCGCCGGGGTGTATCCCAATCAGCCTACCGGATCATCGTCACCCGCACCTCCGGAAAAAGGTCAAAAGTATGGGATTCCGGTAAAGTTCCCTCAGACCGCTCTGCCAATATTGCCTATCAGGGAACGCCCCTGGTCAGCGGTGAGAAATACAACTGGCAGGTGGAGGTATGGGATGAGCAAGGACGTAAAAGTGCAACGGCAGGGAAAGCCTGGTTTCAAACGGGTTTGTATCAAAGATCCGACTGGAAGGCAACATGGATCATGGCAGAGGATACGGCGATCTCTGCCCCGTTGCTCAGAAAAGCGTTTACAGTTGACAAGGAAATAAAACATGCCTGGGTATATGTCACCGGACTTGGCAACTATGAACTTTACCTGAACGGTAAGAAAGTGGGCGATCATGTTTTGGATCCGGCGAGGACCGATTTCCGGAAACGGGTTCTTTATGTCACCTACGATGTGACGCCCCTGCTGAAAAAAGGATTCAATGCCCTGGGTATCATGCTGGGCAACGGCACCTACCGGGTGGAGGCCGTGAAAGACCGGTACGGGTGGAGTGGACATGCCCCCCGCACCAACACACCGCGTGCCCTGCTGCAACTCGACATTACCTATACGGATGGCAGCAGGGAGCAAATCGTTACGGACCGGTCCTGGAAGTCCTCTTCCGGCCCGGTTGTTTTCAACCATGTTTACGGAGGGGAAGATTATGATGCACGTCTGGAACAACCCGGATGGTCCTCTCCCGGCTTTGACGATACGGGATGGAAGGGCGTTGCCCCTGCCGGGGACCCCGGGGTAAAACTCAGGTCGCAGCTTATGCCTCCCATGAAAGTTCTTCAGACCCTGCAGCCCGTCGCCGAGACCCATCCCGAAACAGGTGTTACCTTGTTTGATCTGGGACAAAATTTTGCCGGATGGTGGCGCATCCGGGTAAAAGGCCGGGCGGGCGTAACCCTCCGGGTACGGGGCGCAGAAACACTGAACGATTCTCTTTTCCCCAAACCGCTGGCTCCCGGCGACCGCCTGAGTACAAAGTATAACTACCATGCCCGGGTGTGGACCGACTATACTCTGAAAGGAGATGGCGTTGAAATATGGGAACCCCGTTTTTTTTATACCGGTTTCCGGTATGTGGAAGTCAGGACAGATCATCCTGAAGACCTGGACTCCTTATATATAGAGGGCAGGGTGGTGCATACCGCTTTGGAGAATACGGGGACATTCACATCTTCCGATCCTCTTCTCAACCGTATCTGGCGGGCTGCCGTATGGTCCCAGAGAGGCAACCTGCATGGTGTTCCGACAGACTGCCCCCACCGTGAAAAAGGAGCTTATACCGGTGACGGGGAAGTGATCGCCGAAAGTAGTATCCATAATTTCCGGATGGCAGCATTCTATACCAAGTGGATGAACGATATGCTCGACTCGCAATATGATAACGGCCGGATACCCAATACATCCCCCACCCTGATCGGCGGCACCGGCGGAGGGGTTGCCTGGGGCAGCGCCTACATCCTTCTTCCCTGGTGGATGTATCAATACTACAATGATACCACCGTTATGTCCTCTCACTACGCCTCGATGAAAAAATACCTTTCCTACCTCCAGCGGCTGGCCCGGACAGATGCCCATCCTGAAGAGCCATACATCATCAATGCCTTTGGCGGTTACTGGGACTGTCTGGGTGAGTGGTGTGCCCCGCGACAGTCCGACGGCCCCAACCACCCGGTGGTGAGCACTGCCTATTATTATCTGGATGCCCTGACACTCTCAAAAATGGCCGCACTTCTCGGTCATAAGCAGGACGCCGGCAGATATGCCGCCCTGGCCGATACGATCAAAAAGGCTTTCAACAGGAAGTTCTTTGATCCTGCCACGGATCTCTACGGTACCGACTCGCTCTATCAGACCTATCAGGTGCTGGCGCTCATGCTGGATCTTGTTCCCACAGGACATCGTGAAGCGGTGCTGCAGGATCTGGTGGATGATATCCTGATCACCCACCAGGGACATCTGAACACCGGCATCATAGGTACAAAATGCCTGTGGCCTGTACTGGCGCAGGCCGGCAGAAACGATGTGGCCTATACCCTTGCCACACAAACCTCCTATCCGGGATATGGATACTGGATCACCCACGGAGCCACCACACTGTGGGAAAGATGGGACGGCGACAAGTCCCATAACCATCAGATGTTCGGCACGGTCCAGGAATTCCTGTACAAATACCTGGCCGGCATTCGTTCTCCCATGGACGAAGGGACCACCACGGGATATGACCATATCCTTATCCGGCCATTCCTGCCGGAGGGTCTTTCCTCCGCCGGAGCTTCGGTACACAGTGTCCACGGAGAGATCGTTTCCCGCTGGGAGAGAACTCCCGGCACCCTCCGCCTGCATGTTGAGATCCCTGCCAATACCAACGCCTCCGTCCATATCCCAACCCTGGCTCTTAAAAATGTAACCGTTACCGAAAACGACAAGGCGATATGGAAGAACAATGCCTTCATTACCGGAGATGCAGGGATCAAAGGAGGCAAAGCCCAAAAAGATTACCTTATATTTTCGGTGGCATCAGGCGTTTATGATCTTGTTCTGTCCGGCACCCCATAGACGGGAACCTGCCAATCACTTCAGCACCGCCCAGTCCGGCAGGGCCACACCGTGGAGATGCATGGCGCCCATCCCCAGAAAATGGATATAGAAATAAATGGTCAGCACCCCGGCCATGTTCAGCCAGAAGCCGGTGCGTATCATGGTCTGTATGCGTATCCGGCCGCTGCCAAAGACTATGGCGTTGGGCGGGGTGGCCGTGGGCAGCATGAAAGCCAGCGAGGCGGCCATGGTCACCGGCACCATGATCAGCAGGGGATTCATGCCTATGCTTACGGCCAGGGCCGCGAAGACAGGGAGCAGCATCTGCGTGGAAGCCGTATTGGAGGTAAGTTCCGTCAGGAACGACATCATTGTGATGATGGACAGCAGGATCACCACATTCCCGAACTGTCCCATCCACTTCAGCGACTCACCGAACCACACCGACAGGCCCGACACCTCAAACCCCTTGGCCAGGGCAAAGCCCCCGCCGAAAAGGATGATCATGTTCCAGGGCAGCCGGTTGGCGGTAGACCAGTCGAGGATACGGTCGCCGGGCCTGCTTTTCGAAGGGATGAGGAACAGGATCACCGCGACGGTCACCGCCACCGTGCCGTCGTTGATATACTCGGGATGGCCGAAAAGACGGGACCAGCCGGGGATGGTAAAGCTGCCGAAAGTGATCCCTGCCCGGGTGAGCCATAAAAGGGCCAGCAACACGAACAGGGATACCACCACCTTCTCCTCATAGCTCCACCCCGACAGTTTTTTATACTCCTCCCGGAAAGTGTTGACCGAGACGCCTTCCCAGGACCGGCGGGGCCGGTACATGAAATAGAGCAGTGTCCAGGCGATCACCAGCATGGTCAGACTGACGGGTACCCCCAGGATCATCCATTCGCTGAAAGAGATCTCCGGGGCGCCGGGGAAAAGGATGTTGAGTTGTTTCACTAGTACCAGGTTAGGTGGAGTACCCACCAGGGTAGCCAGCCCGCCTATCGAGGCAGCATAGGCAATGCCCAGGAAGATGGCCACCGAATAACGGGAGATATCCTCTTCCGGAACATCATGCTCCAGTTCCAGGATGATGGAGAGTGCGATCGGCAGCATCATCATGGTCGTGGCCGTATTGGATATCCACAT
>JALVJE010000069.1 GCA_027028505.1 Bacteroidales bacterium | reverse complement strand
GCAATAGTTTCTGAAATATTCTGTGGCACTACATTTTCAGAAATTTCAGAAGATTCCAGACGTAACTCGCTGATTATGAGGATCGGTTTTTCTGAAGGTGCGTTCCAACTGTAGAAGAAAAGTCAAAAGCAATTCTTGCCATTTCGATCAATGAAAACGTACCCGTGGAGGCTGTTGCTTATAAATTGTGAATGACTGTCTCTTCCGGGCTCTGCGAAAATCCGGTCATTTAAAATATGTTGAGAAATTATCCCGGAAAAGGCGACAGAAAAGATTAGTTTGATATTTTTGTTAGGTTCAGGATGCCACGAGGCAAAAGGGAGAAACCTTAAAGCACGGATCACCCTCGGCAACAGGCGTGGGGTGTCCGGGCAGGATCTATTTGACAAGGACCATGATCAAAGAAAACACCATCGAACAGAACCTGATCAAACAGTTGACGGACCTGAAATACACTTACCGTCCCGACATTGTTGACAGGAGAACGCTCGAACAGAATTTCAGGGAGAAGTTTGAATCCCTGAACAGGGTCCGGCTTACGGACAATGAGTTTGTCCGGTTACGTGAACAGATCATTACGCCGGATGTGTTTGCCGCCTCCCGCCTGCTGCGGGAGAAGCAGTATTTTGAAAGGGAAGACGGCACGCCCCTGCATTTCACCCTGGTCAATATCAAGGACTGGTGCAGGAACGAGTACGAAGTCATCCGTCAACTGCGCATCAATACGGAGAACAGCTTTCAGCGGTATGACGTCATCATTTTGATGAACGGCCTGCCCGTCGTGCAGATCGAGCTGAAGAAGGTGGATGTGTCCCCCCGCAAGGCTATGCAGCAGATCGTGGACTACAAGAACGATCCGGGCAACGGTTACACCAACACGCTGCTGGCTTTTATGCAGTTGTTCATCGTCAGCAATCTTACCAACACCTATTACTTTGCCAACAACAACATTCAGCATTTTGCGTTCAATGCGGATGAACAGTTCCTGCCTGTTTACAGGCTGGCGGACGAGAAGAACAAAAAGATCACGCACCTGACCGAGTTTGCCGAAAGGTTCCTTACCAAATGCACGCTGGGGGAGATGATCGGCAAGTATATGGTGCTGGTGGAGAGCGAAAGGAAATTGCTGGTCATGCGGCCGTATCAGATCTATGCCGTGAAGGCCATTGTTGACTGCATTCGCCAGAACAGGGGCAACGGGTACATCTGGCATACCACCGGCAGCGGTAAGACGCTGACCTCCTTCAAGGCCTCCACACTGCTGAAAGACGATCCCGACATTGAAAAATGCCTGTTCGTGGTGGACCGCAAGGACCTGGACCGCCAGACGCGCGAAGAGTTCAATAAGTTCCAGGAGGGCAGTGTGGAAGAGAACACCAACACCGAGACCCTGGTGCGGCGGATGCTTTCCACCGATTATGCCGACAAGGTGATCGTCACCACCATTCAGAAACTGGGTTTGGCGCTGGACCAGAACAGCAGGCAGAACAGGAAGAAGACGGCGCGGGGCGTTACCACCTACAAAGACCGGCTGGCGCCGCTGAGGGACAAACGGATGGTCTTCATCTTTGACGAATGCCACCGTTCGCAGTTCGGCGAGAACCACCGGGCCATCAAGGAGTTCTTCCCCAGGGCGCAGCTCTTCGGTTTTACCGGCACGCCTATCTTTGAGGAGAACGCGACCTACAAGGTCCGGGAAGACCGTTACGAGACCTACAAGACGACCGAAGCCGTTTTCGAAAAACGGCTGCATGCCTACACCATCACCCATGCCATTGACGACAAAAACGTTTTGCGGTTCCACGTAGATTATTACAAACCCAAAGGAGAGCCGCAACCCAAATCCGGCGAGCCCCTGGCGCAACAGGCCGTCGTGGAGGCCATCCTCGACAAGCACGATGCCGCCACCAACCGCCGGAAATTCAACGCCCTGCTGGCTACGGCCTCCATCAACGATGCCATCGGTTATTACCGTCTTTTTAAGGAGATGCAGCAAAAGAGAGCGGAGGAAGATCCGGATTTCGTGCCGTTGAACGTGGCCTGTGTGTTCTCGCCGCCGGCACAGCTCCTGGCCCGCGAAGGCGATGCCCGCAGCAAAAAGAACGCCGAAGACATCAGGCAACTGCAGGAAGACCTGATACAGGAGCAGGAGGACAACCGCCAGGACCCGGAAGAAAAAATAAAAGCGCTCGAAGAGATCATTGCGGATTATAACGAACAGTATGACACCAATTTCAGCATCAACGAGTTCGATCTTTATTACCAGGATGTGCAAAGCCGCATCAAGAATCAGAGGTTTAGCAACAAGGATGTGCCCCGTGAGGAAAAGACCGACCTGACCATCGTCGTGGATATGCTCCTGACGGGTTTTGATTCGAAGTACCTCAACACGCTGTATGTGGATAAGAACCTGAAATACCACGGACTGATACAGGCTTTCTCGCGCACCAACCGGGTGCTGAACGATACCAAGCCTTACGGTAACATCCTGGACTTCCGTTCGCAGCAGGAGGCCGTCAACCAGGCGGTGGCGCTCTTCTCCGGCGAAGACGCACCCCGGGCCCGTGAGATCTGGATGGTCGATCCCGCACCCGTGGTCATAGATAAGTATAAGGAGGCTGTGGAGAAATTGGGCGTCTTCATGCAGGAGCACGACCTGGTGAACGAACCGCAGGAGGTATATAACCTGCGGGGCGATGCGGCGAAGATTGCTTTTGTGAAAAACTTCAAAGAGGTGCAGCGGCTACGCACCCAGCTCGACCAGTACACCGACCTGGATGAGGAGCAGAAGGCGGAGATCGAGAAGATCCTGCCGGAGGACACTTTCCGGGAGTTCAGGAGCTCTTACCTCGAAACGGCCAAACAACTGCGGGAGATACAGAGCAAACAGGGCGAGGAGGCCCCTCCGGAGATCCAGGAGCTGGACTTTGAGTTCGTGTTGTTCGCCTCGGCGATCATCGACTACGATTACATCATGAACCTCATCGCCGACAGCACGCAAAAGAAACCGGCCAGATATCAGATGACCCGGGAACAGATCATCGGTCTGCTCAAATCCACCTCCAACCTGATGGACGAAGAGGAGGACCTCACCGACTATATCAACAGCCTCGACTGGAGCAAAGGGCAGAATGCCGGTGAGCTGCGGGAGGGTTACGAACGGTTCAAAGCGGAGAAATACCACAAGGAGCTGGCGCGTATCGCCCGTAAGCACGGGCTGAAGACCGCCGACCTGAAAGCCTTTGTGGAAAATATCATCGACCGCATGATCTTTGACGGCGAAAAGCTCACCGACCTGCTCGAACCCCTGGGCCTGGGGTGGAGAGCCCGCCGCGAGAAAGAGCTGGCGCTGATGAAAGACCTGGTGCCGTTGCTGAAGAAACAGGTACAGGGCCGGGAAATAAGCGGACTGGCTGCGTATGATGTTTGAACAGGATTTATAAGATGAAAAGATAGACAGGATGAAAAAGGATGGAAAGATGGAAATAGATGAAACGGATGAAATAAACAAGCTGACCCATAAGATCATCGGTTGTGCCATGGAAGTGCATAACCAGATGGGCAACGGATTTCAGGAAGTTGTGTATCAACGTGCTTTAAGTATCGAATTGAAACTGAATGGAATTGAACATCAGAGGGAATTGGAAATGCCATTGGAATATAAGGGATATAATGTAGGAACCCGGAGGGTTGATTTTTTTGTGGAAGGCAAAGTAATGGTGGAGATAAAAGCCATTGAGAAGCTGGAAGGTGTTCATAAAGCACAGGCCATCAATTACTGCGAAGCCTACAATATAGCAGACGGCCTACTGATAAATTTCGGAGCGGAAAGATTGCAATATCACCGGGTATTTAATAAGAGACTTAAAAACAAAAGATCCTGACCATCTTACAGATCTTATAAATCATGTTCAGACAATTAAGATCGGTACAGGGCCGGGAAATAAAAGGTTTTCAGGAAGTTGTGTATCAACGTGCTTTAAATAGGGATAATTGAACATGATGAGCGACAAAAAGGAAAATAATAAACTGATCCCCCGCCTGCGTTTCCCGGAGTTTAAGGATAATGGGGAGTGGGAGGAGAAGAATATACTTGAAATTGCATCAATGAAAGCAAGAATTGGATGGCAAAATTTGAGGAGTGAAGAACATCTTGATTCAGGTGATTATTATTTGATTACTGGGACAAATTTTAATAATGGACTGATTGATTGGGAGAGTGCAAAATATGTAAGTTATGAGAGATTTATTCAAGATGAGAATATAATTTTAAAAGAAGGTGATACTTTAATTACAAAAGATGGAAGCATTGGCAAAATAGCATATGTAGAGAATATCGGACAGAAAAAAGCAACTTTAAATAATGGTATATTTAGAATAAGACCAAAAACAGGGAATAAGAAATTTATCTTTTATACTTTTTTGAGTAAAAGATTTAAACTGTTTTTACAAAAACTTACAGCGGGTTCATCAATAACACATCTTTATCAAAAAGATTTTACTAATTACAAAATTGCGATACCTTTAAAATTACAAGAGCAACAAAAGATCGCCGCTTTTCTTTCCAATCTGGATGAGCTGATCGGGGCGCACAGGCAGAAGCTGGAACTGCTCAAACGCCACAAAAAAGGGCTGATGCAAAACCTCTTCCCGCAGGAAGGCGAAAAAGTACCCAAACTCCGCTTCCCGGAGTTTAGGGATAAGGGGGAGTGGGCACCAACAACGGTTGAGAAAAATTGTCATATAAAGGGGAGAATAGGATACAGGGGATATACAAAAAAGGATTTGGTTAAAAAGGGAGAAGGAGCATTGGTTCTTGGAGGAAAACATATCCAAAACAAAATGCTTGATTTATCAGACCCAACCTTTCTTAAATGGGAAAAATATTATGAATCACCTGAAATTATGGTTGAGATTAATCACATAATTTTTTCTCAGAGAGGTAGTTTAGGAGACTGTGCAATTATTGATAGAGATATAGGAAAAGCTACTATAAACCCTAGTATGGTGCTAATCAAAGATATTAGTTGCAATCACTGCTGTCCAAAATAAATTTACGTAATAAAAAGCACGCCTGACACTCAATTAGTTCAGGTCTAAAAATACCAAATTTTCAGAACAATCCCCCACATCTTTCAAAACAACAATAATTGGGCTTCT
>JALVJE010000068.1 GCA_027028505.1 Bacteroidales bacterium | reverse complement strand
AAAGAGAACTGGTAGCCGCCTGCTGGCAATCGGGACTTGATTTTTCCGGTCATCTTGACATCTTTCTGAGGATCTTTGCCGGCAGCGACTATATGACCGCCCTCGAAGCTTTTACAGTCATTGAGAACTCTCTTCCTTACCTGCAGGATGCAACGCTCCTGAAAAATCATGTCGCCTGGCTGAAAGAGAGAGTATCCGGAGTGACCGGAGAAGAGAAAGCCCTTTATCAGGCCCTTTTATCCCTGATGGAAGAGAATATACCCCGGTTGCCGGATCAGCCGTGATCCGAAAAATACTTCATGAACTGGGACCGTTCATACATCACGGGGTCCTGCAGGTTATGATAGCTTAATTTCCCCCGGAAATCCTCTATAGACGCAAAGCCTTTTGCATCCATCCAGTTTTCCAGTTCTTTGTTGATCGTGGAGATATAACCGATCCCTTTCTCATAGAGCACGGAACATACCTGTGCCACATCGGCGCCTGCTAACAGCAGCTTGATCACGGCTTTGGCATCGTGCACCCCTGTGGAGGCTGCTATGTTCATGGTATCGAACTGTCCCGAGAGCAGGCCTACCCAACGCAAGGTCTGCCGTATCTCCTCCGGCGTGCTGAAAACGGAAGCGGCCTTCAGGACCATCCGCTCCACATCAATGTCCGGTTCATAAAAACGGTTGAAGAGAACGACACCGTCAGCCTTCCGGTAAGAGAGCTGGGCCACTACATAATTAAGATTGGTGAACTGCCGCCCCAGCTTGAAAGAGACCGGTATTTTCAGCATGCTCTTCATTTTTTCCGCCAGCTCGAAATAGATCTTCTCATATTCCCCGGCCGGCTTGTCCCCTGAGAGAGGGAGGAAATAAACATTGAGTTCCAGCGCATCGGCACCGGCCTCTTCTATCCTACGGGCAAAATCCACCCATTCCGACGAAGAGAAGCAGTTGATGCTGGCGATGACCGGCAAGCGTGTGTGTTTTTTTACATCTTCGATCAGTTTCAGATATTCCTCCACGGCATGCTCACGGACGTAACCGCGGATATAATCCTCTGCCTCCGGATAGCCGCCTGCCTCCAGTTGCTTGTTCCCCTCAAACAGGATCTGCTCCTCAAAAAGGGATTTCAGCACCACTGCACCTGCCCCGGCATCCTCCATTTTATAAATATGGTCCAGCGAACCTGTCAGACCCGAACTACTGGGCACCACAGGGCTGTGCAGGTCGAGCCCCAGGTATTTTACAGAGATATCAGCCATAATGCAAGTTTTTGTTCAGGAGTTAAAGATAATTCCTTTCTCCGAAAATCAAAGTACCGATGCGAACAATTGTACTCCCTTCTTCAACGGCAATGGGATAATCTCCCGACATGCCCATCGAGATCTCCCTGAAATGGGTGGTCTCTGAAAAAAATTCCTGCTGCAGCCGGTCAAAACACTCATGCAGGTACCGGAACTCGCTCCGCACCTGTTCCCGGTCATCGGTAAAAGTGGCCATGCCCATCACGCCACAGATCCGCACATGCGACAGTTCTCGCCAGGCCCCTTCCCGCAATAGCGCCAGCAGGTCTTCAAATACAAATCCGAACTTAGAGGGTTCTTTTGCGATATGTATCTCCAGGAGAACATCCTGCACCTTGTTGACCTTGCGGGCCTCCTTATCCACCGTTTTCAACAACT
>JALVJE010000067.1 GCA_027028505.1 Bacteroidales bacterium | reverse complement strand
TTCCTGCATGATGCGCATGATATCCTCCATCTCTTTCAGATCGATATCCTTCCCGCGTGCAAAGAAGGATACCATTCGTTCGAAGGAGTTGCCGAAATAGTTCTTCACGAAATCTTTCATCGTGGTGCGGGTGTACTCCTCCCGGCTGACCAGGGGATAGTACTTGTGCGACTTGCCGTAGGCATGATGACCGACGAACCCTTTCTTTTCCAGGATCCGTACGATCGTCGAAACGGTGTTGTAGGCCGGCCGGGGCTCCTCCAGCCGGTCGAGGATCTCTCTGACGAAAGCCTCCTCCAGGTCCCAGAGGACCTGCATGATCTGCTCTTCAGCACGGGTGAGTTTCATAAGCGGTGTATTTTAATTAATTGATCATTGTTTTAAGTCTTCAAAGTCTTCACGCAGAGGGCGCAAAGGGAATTATGCAAAGAACGCAGAGGGCATACTATTATCTGTTCGTTCAGTCTTACTAACGCAAATATATAACTAATATTTTAGTTATACAACTAAAAAGTTAGGTATTTTTTGCAAATCTTTTTAGATACTTGGTAAAAGCCTGTATATCAGGGGTGTTAGAGGGACGGGATATTTGGGGTCGTCCTTTCATAACGGATCCCGCAGGCCAGGTCGTAACGCACCAATCCCCACTCTTTGGCCAGGTAGATCTGGATGACTCGCCAGGGATTGGGCGTGCCGCCGGGAAGGTCGAGGAGGGTGAAATGCAACACATCCGGATAGACCGTACCGCCGGCCCGGAGCGTGTCGAGCATCTCAACGGTAGAAAGGATCTTTTGATGTTCATCATATCCGGTTTCTGTCATCCCTCTTGAGAGGTACATTTCCCCTGCCTCGACACGGGACAGGGTTTCCAGTCCCAGGTCCCAGGCAAAGGAGGTACCCATGACCGACACGTACAGTTCGTCTCCGAAAGGTGGCCAGCCTGCTGTCAGGGAGATATGAAAGGCGCTGCCGTTGGGCGACCTGTATTCTTTGTAATGATGTTCATTAAAGGACATGCGGGTGTTGATCCCCAATACACTGGACCAGGACTTATTCATATAATGATCTTCTGTGCTCAGGGTGTAACTGTATGTGATCCCGTTGTTGTCGCGTATCCAGAAAGTTTCCGGCAGGGTATCTGCAGGCAGCCATCCCACATTCTCCGGTGCGAAGTAGAAATGCTCTTTCTTAAGGGCGTGATCCTCTCCGCAGGCAGTGACGAGCAGGAGAACGGGGAGCAGGAGCGACCATTGTTTATTTTTTGACCAGTTCATAATATTCTTTGTTGGACATGATGATCTTGATGATACCGTCGGTATAGTTATAAAAGATGGTATCGGCATATATAACCTCCTCTCCCTGGTATCCTCCGCTGGTTCCAAGTTTATATACATCATAATACCAGACACTGTCCACCAGGGCGGAATCCAGCCGTTCGGCATCCGGTTGATCCGGTCCGTTGGTGGGGATGCTGAAGGCAGAGCTCCCCACATTGGCGTAGCTGTAAAAAAATGAGGTGTCGATATTGGAGATCTCAAGTGAAATGTTGAAGAGGGGATAGTTGGGTTTGAGATCCGTCCGGTTGGTTTCGTACCGGATATTGTATTTGCAGCATTCGGCGCAGGAGGTAGTCTGTTGGTATTTTACCTGGTACACATCGAAACGCACTTCCATATTGTGGGAATGTCTGAACATAACTGACTGGCCGTTACGGTAGGGAATGTATTGCATGGCCTCGTCGGGCAGGGGACCGTTATCCAGCAGGATCGTTTCGGGGCATCGGGGACAGGCTGTGAGCAGAATAGTCACAGAGACAAAAAGCAGCAGGCGGGTCTTCATAAGATCACGGATCATGTTTTCAAAATAAATGCAGCAAAAAACGTGCCATGATACAGACAAAGGAAACAGCCACCCAGTGAAGAGCGGCTGTTTTGTTTATTTCCTGCGAAGCAGTTCTTTCAGTTCCTGCCAGGCCTGTGGCCCGGCGGGTGCACAGCGCAGGTTTCTGCGGTAGGCATACCTTCATTGGGCATTCATCTTCCGGATCAGGTTGAGGGCTGATCCGGCTTTGAACCATTCGATCTGGTTCTCGTTGTAGGTATGGTTCACGCTGATGGTATCCTGTGAGCCGTCCTTGTGGTGGATGACTACGGTGAGGGGCTTGCCGGGGGCGAACTCTTTCAGACCGAGTACGTCGAAGGTGTCATCTTCCAGCACTTTGTCGTAATCAGCCGGATCGGCGAAGGTGATGGCCAGCACGCCCTGTTTTTTCAGGTTGGTCTCGTGTATACGTGCGAAGGAGCGCACCAATACGGCCTTGACGCCCATGAAGCGGGGTTCCATGGCGGCATGTTCGCGTGACGAGCCTTCACCGTAGTTCTCATCCCCGATAATGATGGATCCCTTGCCTGCATCCCGGTAAGCTTTGGCCGCTTCCGGCACGGGTACGTATTCACCCGTGAGCTGGTTCTTTACCTTGTTGGTAGCTTCGTTGAAATAGTTCACGGCGCCGATGAGCAGGTTCTGCGAGATATTCTCCAGATGGCCGCGGTAGCGGAGCCATGGTCCGGCCATGGAGATATGGTCGGTGGTACATTTTCCTTTGGCCTTGATAAGGAGGTGCAGGCCATAGAAATCTTTGCCGTCCCAGGCGGGGAAAGGTTTGAGGAGTTGCAGCCGCTCGGAGTCGGGTTTCACCCTGATCTCGACGCTGCTGCCATCTTCGGCCGGGGCCACATAGCCGGGGTCGTCCACCTCGAAGCCTTTGGGCGGGAAAACCAGTCCCTCGGGTTCGTCGAAGCGCACCTCTTCGCCTTTGTCGTTGACCAGCGTGTCGTGCAGCGGGTCGAAGTCGAGACGGCCGGCGAAAGCATAGGCCATCACCATGTCGGGTGAGGCGACGAAGGCATAGGTATTGGGGTTGCCGTCGTTGCGTTTGGCAAAGTTGCGGTTGAAGGAGGTGACGATGGAGTTGCGGTGGCCGTCTTTCACCTCTTCACGGTCCCACTGGCCGATGCAGGGGCCGCAGGCGTTGGCCAGGATGACGCCGCCGATCTGCTCGAAGACCTCCAGGAGGCCGTCACGCTCCATGGTGTAGCGCACCTGTTCGGAGCCGGGAGTGATGTAGATCTTTGCTTTGGGTTTGAGACCTTTGGCGATGGCTTGCCGAGCGATGGAGGCGGCGCGGGTGATGTCCTCGTAAGAGGAGTTGGTACAGGATCCTATGAGGCCTGCCTCCAGGTTGAGCGGCCAGTCGTTCTTTTTGGCGGTTTCTGCCATTTCCGACACCGGTGTACGCAGGTCGGGGGTGAAAGGTCCGTTGAGGGCGGGCTCCAGCTCCGAGAGGTTGATCTCGATCACCTGATCGAAATATTTCTCCGGCTCGGCATACACTTCGGGGTCGCCGGTGAGATGTTCACGGATCCCTTCGGCGAGGGTGGCCACATCGTCGCGGTGGGTCTGGCGCAGGTATTCGGCGGTATTGTCATCAAAGCCGAAGGTGGAGGTAGTAGCGCCTACCTCGGCGCCCATGTTACAAATGGTGGCACGGCCCGTGGCCGAGAGGGCCTGTGCCCCTTCGCCGAAATATTCCAGGATGTATCCCGTGCCTCCCTTGACGGTGAGGATATCTGCCACTTTCAGGATCACATCCT
Source organism: Bacteroidales bacterium (assembly GCA_027028505.1). Classification (GTDB taxonomy): domain Bacteria; phylum Bacteroidota; class Bacteroidia; order Bacteroidales; family VadinHA17; genus DRPN01. The sequence continues at coordinate 35,451 of JALVJE010000067.1, read as the reverse complement.
TGGGGGCGGTCCATCCCGACAATCTGCCGGTGAGTTTGATACCGATGATCTTCGGGAATTTCAGCTCCCACGGCATGCCGGCCATCACGTCCACGGCGTCGGCGCCGCCTACGCCGATGGCGATCATGCCGAGGCCGCCGGCATTGGGAGTGTGTGAGTCGGTACCTATCATCATGCCGCCGGGGAAAGCATAGTTCTCCAGCACCACCTGGTGGATGATACCGGCGCCCGGCTTCCAGAAACCGATGCCGTACTTATTGGAGACCGAGGCAAGGAAATCATACACTTCCTGGTTGGTGTATTCAGCCTTTTCCAGGTCTTTGTCAGCTCCTTCTTTGGCGGTGATCAGGTGGTCACAGTGTACCGACGAGGGAACGGCAGTTTTTTCTCTGCCGGCCATCATGAACTGCAACAGGGCCATCTGGGCGGTGGCATCCTGCATGGCCACCCGGTCGGGGTGGAAATCCACATAATCCTCACCCCGGCGGTAAGGAGCGCTGAGATGTTCTTCGGCCAGGTGGGTGTACAGGATCTTCTCGGTAAGAGTGAGAGGACGGTCAAGTATCTTTTTTACAGCGGATAATTTCTCGCCGTATGCGGAATATACCTTTTTGATCATTTCAATGTCGAATGCCATGATGATATTATTTTTAATGGTTAAACGTCTGGATCACAAAAGTACTAAGAAATACGGATTTTTTTCTTTTCCGGCAAAGGGATTTTGATGAGAAATGGAGATTTTGTTCGTAAAAAAAGTATTTTTACCGGGAACAGCGCTGAGCATCTTTTGGGGTGCCCGGGGATAACAGGAATGGTTATGCGTATCAGGGCCGGTTTATTACAGGATAATCTGAAGATCTCCTTTGATTCGATCCGTACCAATAAGGTGCGGGCGGTGCTGACGATATTCATCATATCCTTTGGCATCATGGCATTGGTAGGCATTCTCACTGCCATCGATTCGATCAAGTATTCCCTCACCGAGCAGTTTACCATGATGGGTGCCAACACTTTTTTTATCGAGAGTCGTGGTATGACGATCGTGGTGGGAAATAAGCGATACAGAAAAAAGAACCATGCCCGGATCACCTACCGGCAGGCCGAAAGATTCAAAGATGAATTCAATATGCCGGCGCTGGTGTCGGTTTCTGTGGTAGCTTCCGGCATGGCTACGGTGAAATATGAGGACCACAAGAGCAATCCCAATATCCAGTTGGTGGGTGGGGACGAGAATTATATGATGGTTTCGGGGAATGAGCTGCGCGAAGGACGTAACCTCACGGTCCAGGATATACAGATGAACCGCAATGTGGTGATCGTGGGGGCTGATCTGGTAAGGCAGATCTTCCCGCTCGGAGAACCGCTTGGAAAGATCGTCTCCATCGGCGGGGCCCATTTCAAGGTGATAGGTGTTTTTAAAGAGAAAGGAGCCAGTTTCGGTGGTTCCGATCGTACCTGTCTGATGCCTGTGACGACGGTGCGGCACTATTTTTCACGTCCCAATATGACCTTTCGCATCGGCGTGATGCCGGATGATACCCGTTTGCTGGACATCATCTCCAGCGAGGCGGAAGGAATGTTCCGTATCATCCGGGGTCTCACGGCCTACGATGAGTCCGATTTCAATATCACCCGCAGCGACAACCTGGTCGCCATCCTGATGGAAAACATCCGGTATGTCACCTGGGCGGCTACGATCATCGGGATCATTACCCTTTTCGGGGCGGTCATCGGTCTGATGAATATCATGCTGGTGACAGTGACGGAGAGGACGCGGGAGATAGGTATCCGGAAAGCGCTGGGCGCCAAGGGCAGGACGATACGCTGGCAGTTCCTTTTCGAGGCTGTCCTCATCGGGCAGCTGGGAGGATTGTTGGGGATCTTCCTGGGGATCCTTATGGGCAATCTGATCTCCCTGCTGACCAAGAGTGCTTTTGTGATCCCCTGGGTGTGGATCATCGGCGGGGTGGCGGTATGTTTTATCGTAGGGGTGGTGTCCGGATATTATCCGGCATCCAAAGCAGCCCGCCTGGACCCGATCATTGCATTGCGTTATGAGTGACGGGCCCGGTGCAGGTTCTTTAACCCAAATCGGGGTTAACCCCAGCTAACGCATTAGTTCAGCTATTTTTTAGCTTCCTAATACGTAATCTGGGTTTAATTTTGTAATATTTTTTGAACAGAGATCGAAAGAAAATTTCTATATTGTTGTCTGTTATGGAACCATTAGTGATCCTACCCAAAGAGACTCTTCCGGAGATCAGGCTGGGAGAGGGGGATGTTTTCCTCATCGCGGGACGTTCCATCCCTGAGAATCCGGAAGAGATCTATCTGCCTGTGCTTAAATGGCTGCAGGAGTTCCTTGAAGAAGAGCCGGACCGGCCTTTTGAACTGCAGTTCAGGCTGGAATACATGAACAGTGGTACGATGAAATACATCATGGAGATCCTCCGTACGTTGAAAAAGTATATAGATGAGGGGCATCGCAATATTACCTTACGATGGTATTTTGAGGAAGAAGATGAGTCGATCCAGGAAATGGGAGAGCATTTCCGGGATTATTTGGACCTTCCCATGGAGGTCATAGCGATCTATGCTTAAGACTGAGGCGCAAAGGTGGATGATAAAAAAAAACGTTCCGGCATCACCGGAACGTTTTTTTTAATGTGTACTCTGTTACTATTTACAGGGCCATAGCTTTTTCGATGAGGTCGACCACGCGGGCAGAATATCCCCATTCATTATCATACCAGGAGATCACCTTCACCATATTCCCTTTGATCATGGTGCTGAGGGAGTCGAATATGGAAGAATGTGTATTGTGGATGATGTCCACCGATACGATCGGGTCTTCGCAATATTCCAGGATACCTTTCATCGGGCCCTCGGAAGCTGCTTTCATGGCAGCATTAATTTCCTCAATGGTGGCCGGTTTTTCGACGTAAGCCACCAGGTCGACCATTGAACCCGTGGGTGTGGGAACACGGACAGCCATACCATTCATTTTCCCATCCAGTTCGGGAATAACTTTGCCTATAGCGCTTGCAGCACCGGTGGAGGTAGGTATCTGAGATACGGCTGCCGACCGTGCCCGGCGCAGGTCACTGTGCGGGAAGTCCAGGATACGCTGATCGTTGGTGTAAGAGTGGATGGTGGTCATCAGGGCATTCACGATACCGAAATTATCGTGGATCACCTTGGTGATGGGCGCCAGACAGTTGGTGGTGCAGGAAGCATTGGAGATGGTCTGGTCTTCGGGCCGGAGCATGTCATCATTGACTCCCAGGACGATGGTGTTGTCGATCTCATCCTTGGCAGGGACGGTCAGGATCACTTTTTTGGCACCGTTTTTCAGGTGATCGCCATAACCGCCTTTCGGGCTCTCTTTTGTCCGGAATACGCCGGTACCCTCCACTACCACATCGGGTGTCTCAGGCCAGGGGATATTGGCGGGATTCCTTTCGGCAGATATTTTGATAGGTTTGCCGTTGACGATGATGGATTCATCATCGTGCTCTACCGTACCGTTGAACTTACCCTGCGTAGAGTCATACTTCAGCAGGTGAGCCAGGGTTTTGGTGTCGGTGAGATCGTTGATGCCTACGACCTCGATATTGTCTCTTTCCAGTGCCAGCTTGAAAACGTTACGGCCGATGCGGCCAAATCCATTGATCGCTACTTTTATTGTTGCCATGGTTTCTATTAATTAAAATGAATGAAATTATGTTGAAAAAATCACGCAAAAATAGCACATTCTCTTGACCTGACAAAAAAAAGAGGGAAGAATGGAATAATGGAAAGATGCCTGCCTGCCGGTAGGCAGGGAATAATGGGGCAACTATGAACTATGAACTATGAACTATGAACTATGAACTATGAACTATGAACTTGGAACCATGAACTTGGAACTAATACGAGAAAGAGTTGTCCAGTTGCTGGTTTTTCTCGTAGGCTTTCTTGTAGTACTTGTCGATGATCTTGCCGAAGCGGAAGCAGGCGAAGAGGGAGATAAAGATGCTGTTGTTATCGGGGGAGGCCATGATAGGGACCCTCCAGGGATAGGCATCGACGGTAATACCGCCTTCGAGAGACTGGACAAAGGGGTCGAATTTGCTGAACTCAAAATTAAAGCCGAATTTAGCATACCCCCCCGGCACGAATTTCACTTCGTCCCATCCTTTAAAGAAGGAGGCCCGGCCGTATATGTCGTTGGGAGAGTGCAGGGAGGTGGGATCGAACTTCATCTCCACGATGGTGTAGGTATTCATCGAAAGGAAATAGATGACCTCGTAGTAGATGGGTTTATAAAAGCCGATGCTCGGGCCGAAGGTGAAAAAATAGCGAACGGCCACACCGCCTTTGTCGATCTTGCGGAAGAGGTCGCGCTGGAAACCATATCCCAGCCTTATATTGAAAAAAAGGTTGGTTTTGCCGTAAACGAATCCCCGGGAGTTGGGTGAATAGGGATTGTACATTTTGATCTCCTTGGGATGGCGGAAATAGTTGAAATCCCCTTCAAAAAGCCTTTTGTTCAGGTAGTTGATCCTTTTGCCGTAACGGTAGCTGGCACCGTAGCCCGTGGAGTTAAGCGAGAAACCAAAAGTGGATTCATTCCGGTAGAAGATCTTCTGCTGGTTATCTATTTCTCCCTGTCCCAGTGCGGTGAAAACAAAAAAAAGGAAGAAAGTGAATAGGATTATTACTTTCTTCATGACTTGTTCGTATGTAAAAAATATTGGGAAGCCGGCCGATGCCTGCTTACCCGTTGGATCCTGTCTGATGCGTCTCTGCTTTGCTGTAGGCAGGACATGTTTCATTGTTGCAAGAAGTAAAAAGCCCTGCGAGAAATAAAGACACTACGGCAATTACGATCACTTTCTTCATCATTATTCCGGATTAAATTGTCTTTGGTGTATTGTTATTTTCAACAAAGTTAAAGGAATTTTATGATAAAACAAACATGGCGGTGAAAAACATAACAACAACACCAAAACGTACTATAAACAATAAAATTATTCTGCCATGTCTCTATGATACCTTCGGGATCTTTTGAGATCCCGGGGGCAATCAAATAATCCTTTCTAAAATTCATTACGATACATCGCGGAAAATGTTTTATTTTGAGTAGAAAAAGATAGGGTAAGTACCGGATCTTCCGGGGTGAAAACCGGGATCTCCGTAGTAATCGGAGTATATTCATATATTTTTATCAATGATCTTTTTTATTATTGACGAATTGATCTCATGAAAGTGCAAATGAAAATGAAAAGATCGCGCATTCTTATGCTTTTTCCCGGTATGACAGGTGTTCTGCTGATCTTTATGAGTTTCAGTGCGGTTGCTCAGATCAGTCACGGTGGAATACCGCTCAGTTTCTCGTTCAAGAGCAAAAGCGCTGTCCCGGTTGTTCAGATGGGAAAGGTGGATGTTGACCGATTGCTGGCGGAAGATGCTTTCACCGATACGATGCCGGACTATCCCCGGCGTTTTTCCAAGAATTTCCAGGTCAGTCTGTCCCCGGAGAATTCCGGGCTGCTTCAGGAGATAAAAGGGAAAGGGGAGTTGTGGAGGGTAGATATCAGGTCTGCCGGGGCATATTCCATCCATCTGATTTTCGATAAATTCAGGATCCCCCCGGGAGCTAAGCTCTTTTTATATGATCCGGATCATTCGCATGTCCTGGGGGCTTTTACCTCCGAGAACAATAAGCCGTGGGGGGCTTTGGCTGTGGCGCCTTTGCCGGGAGATGAGATCATTGTGGAGTATTTTGAACCTTATGATGCTCCTTTCAGGGGTTCCGTAAGTATCGGCACGGTAGGACACGCCTACCGGGATGTTCTGGGTACGCAGGATGACCGGTTTGGTATGTCACAACCCTGTAACAAAGACATCAATTGTCCTGAGGGCGCGGACTGGCAGGTTGAGAAACATGCCATTTGCCGCATCATCTTCTCCAAAATGAATGGGAACTCTTATCTGTGCACCGGTTCGCTGATCAATACGACTAGGTTTGATGAAACGCCTTTTTTCCTGACGGCCAATCATTGTCTGCCCACCTATTATGAAGCCCAGACCTCTGTGTTCTACTTTAATTATGAGAGCCCCACCTGCAACGGCCCTGACGGTGATGTATCACAAACCCTTTCGGGTTCTGCCATTCAGGCCACCACCACCAATCTGGATTTTTCTCTTGTGAAGATGAGTGATACCATTCCACATGCTTATAAGCCTTACTTTGCCGGCTGGAATGCCTCCCCCGATGCCGCGGAGAAGGTGGTGTGTATCCATCATCCGATGGGGGATGTGAAGAAGATCGCATTGTACAACAAATCACCGGTGACGGGAGATTTTGTTTATGAGTGGGATTATGACGACAGTACACACTGGTACATCGATAACTGGACCCTGGGTATTACGGAAGGAGGTTCTTCGGGAAGTCCCTTGTTTGACCAGAACCATCTGATCGTGGGCGACCTGACAGGCGGGAGTGTGGTGGCCAACTGCACTTCGGCAGATGCTTTTTTTGAGAAATTTTCCCATTCTTTTGCTGATTATTCCCGGAAAACGGAACAGTTGCGTTACTGGCTGGATCCCGACACCACGGGCATCATCTCCCTGCAGGGCTATGGTCCTGCCGTGACCGGTGTGCAGACGCGATCCATGGATGATGCCGGTATCAGACTCATACCCAACCCTTCTGACGGTTCTTTCCGGGTAGAGTGGTCCTGCGGGTCATTTCAGCCCGACAGGATCAGGATCTATGATCTTACAGGCAAAGTGATCTTCGAACATACCATACCGGAGGAAGGACATACTTTTCCGGTGAACCTGGCAGATGTTGCTCCGGGGGTCTATCTGATCAGCCTGAGTGATCGCCGTATGCCGGTATATAAAAAGATCGTGATCTTCTGATCAAAACAAAACCCCGGGAATCCAAATGAATTCCCGGGGCGGAATGACCTTTACTTTTTCATATCCTTATTGCTATTTTGCGTCGGGCAGGCGCCCGGGTGTCCAGGGAGCATTGATCTGTTCCAGTTGTTTTTCCAGAGGTTTGATCTCTTTCTCGTAAATGTTCCTGATCTTCTCCAGCAGTGGAGGCAGCTCTTCGGACAGGATGTTGTAATCATCTTTTTCCGTCCGGGTGATGTTCGCTGTGGAGCCCCAATGGGTGTAGATCATGTTGTTCATCCTGACGGCCAGCGGCATTTTGTGCGGCGGGATCTCCTCCCAGCTGGCTTTGGGGGTGAATCCGTTGAAAGCGAACTGAATATCATTGAGCTCTTTCTGTATCTTGCGGGCCTGTTGCAGCATCTCCGGCGTAGCCCCGGGGGCATGGTCGAGGGTCTGCAGGATCTGCTCGTTCTCTTTGATCAGTTCGGCAGTACGGTTCATGGCACCCTGTATCTTCCCTGCCAGCAGAGAAGCTTTTTTCTCGAATTCAAAGACACTTTCAGGATCGGAGGGCAGGGTACTGTTGTTCAGCTTTACTGCTTCGAAGGGAACGGGGGGAACGAGTTCCGTGATCTTCCCGTGGTCGGAAACCGAAAGAGAGACAAAATATTTGCCGGGTATAGCCAGCATGCCGTCATTGTCTTTGGCCAGGGGATCATACTTCCCGTTACGCAGATGCAAGGGGAAAGGCGAACTGTACCGCAGGTTCCAGGTGATGCGATGGATGCCTTTGCTGCCTGAGGTGTTTATTTTTCGTACTACCTGACCCTCAGCATCAGTTACAGTGAAGATCAGATGCGGTTTCTCTTCCAGATTTTCCTTTCTCACCTCATCCCAGGTGAGTCCTTTGATCTTCTCACCTTTTTCGAACTCTTTTTTCTCCAGTTCGTGGCGTTTCTGCTTGTCTGTTTTCAGAGATTCTTTCAGATAGTAGGTGAACGTTGCCCCGAAAGGCGGGTTTTTGGCAAGATAATAGGAGGATCCCTGTGCGCCTTTGGTGTGGGTCTGTATGTAGATCAGAGCATCCCGGACCGGGAAGATATAAGCGTCTTTCTGTTTGACCTCCGGTGTGAAATGACGCAGCGGTGTATAATCATCGAGAACATAAAATCCGCGGCCGAAGGTGGCGATCACCAAGTCATTATCCCTTTTCTGGATGGCTATATCCCGTACCGCGATATCGGGCAGGCCGTTCTTGAATTTGATCCATTCCTCTCCTCCGTTGGGTGAAAAATAGAAACCGAATTCGGTGCCGACAAAGAGGAGGTTGGCATCGACGGGATCCTGTGCGATGGTATGCACTGTTCCTTCTTCGGGCAGGTTGGAAGCGATGGAGGTCCAGGTCTTGCCTTTGTCAGTGCTCTTGAGGAGGTAGGGCTTGAAATCGTTCCTTTTCCGGTTGTCGAAGGAGGCGAAGACAATGTTCTCGTCAAAGCGGGAGGGGCAGACATCGCTGACGTAGGTATATTCCGGCACGCCGGGGAAGGTGGCTGTTTTGTACCAGGTCTTACCACCGTCGTCGGTTATTTGTATCAGTCCGTCGTCGGTACCTATGTAAATAAGGCCTTCTTTCACTTCCGATTCGTCGAGGGCGACGATGGTGCCGTAAAGGGAGGTAGAGACGTCTTTAGCCACGGCGTCGACGCTCCAGAATTTGCCCATGACGCGGAAAGTATCCCGGTCGAGGGATCGGGTCAGATCGCCGGAGATCTCCGTCCAGCTATTGCCGCGGTCATCGCTGCGGAACACCTTGTTGGCAGCCACATAAAGGCGGGTATGGGAGTGTGGGCTGATGATCAGCGGGGAGCTCCAGTTCCAGCGGAAAGTGAGTTCGTCCTTTTTGGGCTGGGGTTTGATGTCGATGGCTTCGCCGCTCTTGCGGTCATAGCGTACGCTGTTGCCATACTGCCATTCCGAGTAGACGATGTTGGGATCTTCGGGGTCCACGGCGCCCCAGAAGCCGTCGCCTCCCACAGTGACAAACCATTCGCCGCTGGTGACGCCTCCTCTGGAGGTGTTGCGGGAGGGTCCGCCGAAAGAGTTATTGTCCTGTGTCCCGCCATAGACGTAATAAAAAGGTTTGGAGTTGTCGAGGTATACGCGGTAGAACTGTGTGACGGGCAGGTTGGTTTTGAAAAGGTAGTTTTTCCCGCCGTCAAAAGATTCGTAGACGCCACCGTCCCCTCCGATGAGGAAGTGGGTGGGGTCGGAGGGATCGATCCACATGGCGTGATCGTCCACATGACGGTGATTGTTGCCAAGGGATTTCCAGGTCCTGCCGCCGTCATGGGTCACCTTTGTAATCGTTTCGAGACTGTAAACCGTATTGACATCTTTGGGATCGCAGGCGATCTCGCTGAAGTACTGTCCGCTGGAGAAGTGATCGCTCATTTTGCTCCAGGATTCTCCCCGGTCGACAGAGCGGTAGAAACCGCTGCTTTCACCGGCGGCCTGGACTTTGGCGTATAGCACGTCGGGGTTGACAGGGGAGATGGCCAGGCCAATGCCTCCCATATCGCCTGAGGGAAGACCGCTGGTAAGCTTCCGCCAGGTCTTGCCGCCGTCAGTAGATTTGTAGAAAGCGGTCTCCGGACCTCCGCCGATGGCCGTGTTCACATGCCTCCGCCGCTGCAGGCTGGTGGCATACACCACATCGGTATTGCGGGGGTCCAGGACGACGGTGCCGACGCCCGTATTCTCACTGATGTCAAGTACCTTTTCCCAGGTTTTTCCCCCGTCGGTGGTTTTGTACAGTCCTCTGTCTCCTCCCGGTCCCCAGATCGAGCCCTGGGCAGCCACCCATACCACGTCACTGTTGTGCGGATCGATGGCGATCATCCCGATATGCTGAGAAGTTTTTAGGCCCATATTCTTCCAGGATTTTCCTCCATCGACGGTTTTGTAGATACCGTTGCCATAGCCCAGGTCACGCTGGTAATTGTTTTCACCTGTACCGGCCCATACGATCTCAGGATTGTTGGGGTCGATGGCCAGGCACCCGATGGAATAGGCGCCGTAATGGTCGAAAACAGGCTGAAAGGAGGTGCCGTTGTCGGTGGTCTTCCAGATATGCCCTGCGGCAGAAGCTACATACCACACATGGTGGTTGTCAGGCCGCACGGCAAAATCGGAAATACGGCCTGAGGTAAAAGCGGGCCCTATACTCCTCCATTTAAGTCCGGAGTAAAGAGAAGTATCCGTTTTTTTTTCGGTAGCAGGTTCTTTCTTCTTCTTGTTTTTGTCTGCTGCAGACAACTGCAGGACAGGTACGAAGAAGAGCAGGGTAAGTGCCAGAAGCAAAATATTTTTTGATCTCATGATTCTAAATTATATAAGTTAGGGTTTAAAATTTTGCTGCAAATTACAAAAAAAGGCCGGAGAATTCTCCGGCCTTTTTAAAATAAGCAGCAATCGTTCATCAACGGATCACGATCCGTTTTACGGTCATCTCTTTTCCGTTGTCGATACGGATGAAGTAGAGGCCATTGGAAGCATTGGAGAGGCTGAACTCCTCATGGACGAAGTTGCTGTTTCCTGCTTCGCGGGACAGGACAACCCTGCCGGTAGCATCCAGGATGGTGATCCTCACATCGCCGGTCATGTCTTCCACCGTAACGGTGAAGTTACCGTCGGAGGGGTTTGGCCAGACTTTGATGTTCTCTCCGGCAAAGGTGTTGATGATACCGGTCACATCAGAGATATCATCGGCGCTTCTGGGGTTGAGCTTGAAGTTCCCGTAGGAGAAGTTCATGACCCCTGTGAGGTTATAGACATTGTCGACGACAAAGTCGGTGGCCGGGTCATAATAATACAGGAAGTCATCCACGATCAGGGCGCCGGAGCCATCGTCGACGGATACTTCTCCGTGGCCCAGGTCGTTGTCCAGGCACGTTGCATTGTGGAAAGTGACAAATACTCCTTCCCACATTTCATTGCTGGCTTCTCCCGTGGTCAGTTCGACTGGGCCCGGAAGGGCATTGTCACGGCTGTTCAGGGTCAGCTCCATGATGTTCTTGATCTCTGTGAGGTTGTAATATTCGGTTACCTCTCCTACAATGGTAACACTGTCTCCTACTACGATAGTATCGTGAGCGGGATCATAAACATAGATACCATTCCAGGCTTTGGCCGAATCCTGCAGGAAGTAGCCTTTGAAGGAGTTCTGATAGATATTAACAGCGGTTACGATACCGGAAGTCCTGACGAGCTGCCCCAGGTAGGGGGAGTCGCCGGAAGCGTCCGTAGTGTACTGGATATCGTAGATCCCTACTACAGGAGGTTCGAAGACCGTGACGGTTACCGTCCAGTTGATGACCGTAGTGCCGTCTTCGGCAGTTACCGAGATGGCTATAGGGTTGGTGAAGTCGAGGGCCGAACCGGAGGGCGGATCCGCCGTAGCGCCTGCCGATACCTCAAAAACAGGCGTCAGGGCTGTGACATCCGTCCCGTATGGCATCTCGACGGTGACGGTGTGGTTGTCAGCGTCTATCACGGCATCGCCTGTCTGTCCCTCTATGGAGAAGTTTAAAATGTCAGCAGCCGTACTGGGAGTGGTAGCAGCCAATACCGTGACGGTCCAGTTGCGCGTAGTGAGTCCGTCGGCAGCTGTGACGGTAATGGTAACCGGATCGGTAAAGTCTATGGTATCACCTGAAGCGGGTACGGTGGTACCTTCGTCAGCTACCGTGATCACTGCCACCAGCGAGTCCAGCATGGGTTCGGCGCTGAAGATCACTTCGGCCGTGATCGTGGCGGCAGCGGAGTCGATCGTGACGGTAGTGCTTACCAGGTTGCCGGTTGTATCGCGCAGTTCAAAGGCTGTGATGGTTGTGTTGTCGCTGGCATTGGGGGTGGCATAGCCCAGGTTGTCCGCAAAGTCCTTCGGCATGACGATCCATTCCGAGGTGGCTGCATCGGTACCGGCGGAGGCCTCCCATCCTATGGTAGCATTACCGGTCTCTACATTTGCTTTACGGATGAGGGTATGGTCTTTGGTGGCAGCACCTACGCCTGCCACGTCCCATCCGGAGCCGGGATCATCTCCTTCCACGCCGATCTGATCGATGATGGTGAAGTTAGCTCCGTCATCCCAGGAGCCTCCGATCAGTTGTACCAGCCCACGGGCATCATCCCCGTTGAAATAGGTTACATACCTGCCCCAAAGCGTATCCACGACCGCTGCTGAATCAGCCAGCAGGGAGAAATCAAAATCGGGGCTGATGATGGTGTACACCTCACCGGGGGCCAGCGTACCGGTCAGGGGCGCCGGTGGATACCAGTTGCTGCCATTGGAGGTATTGACGATGCCATATTGAGAAAGATCGATCGTATGATCGGTGGGGTTGTAAAGCTCCAGTGCTTTATTGTTGCCACTGCCTTCAATATACTCGGAGAAGTATAGCTGTTTGGCTGCCGTGGTGAACCGCCAGGTGTTGGCATCGCTGATGCCGGGGAAGGGATTGTGTTGTCCATCTTCCACAGCGTCGGCATCCATCGTGAAATAATAGGTGGCCCCTTTGTCCAGAATGACTCCGATGGGGAACATGATCGTTGATCCGTCGTGCTGGATATTCGAGCCGGTAAGATCATAGGTCTGAACTACCGTCCCATCTTCCTTGTGGAGAATGATATTCCCTGAGAGGATCGTCACGGACTCGTTGAACTCGATCATTGCCGTGAACATATAAGGCATATCGCCTGCACCGTTGGCCGGGGTCAGTTCATCTATCACCGGAGCGATCGTATCCAGGATATACAAAGGATCGATGGAATCCCTCAGTGATGGATCGGAAGCATCCACGATGTAGAGCTTGACAGAGTCGGTCTCGGCATCCAGCGGGATGGGCAGATCGAAGGATCCCAGGGAAGCCGGGAAGACAAGCGGGTTGCCATTTTCATCTTCGAGCATAAACCCTTCTCCGCTGGTATAATCAATTCCTCCGAAGAAGACAGAGTCTATATACTCGGCGTTCCATACCAGCTTGATCGTATCGCCCACATAGACAGTGTCTTTATCTTCAGGAGAGACCCATTCCAGCACACGTGCGTCGATCAGTGTGAGGGAATCGGCTACATCCTTGAAAGAGGTGTCAGCGGCATCCATCAGGGCAATGTCGTAGATACCGGGTTCTGCCCCGGTGGGGATCTTAAAATCATAACTTCCCAGGGAAGCATCGACGGATATGGGGCGGTCATCGTCGTCGGTGATGATGAAGAAGCGACCGCCCATGCCGCCACCCATGTAAAGGGAATCAATGTTCTTGGAGGTCCATTCAAAATGGAGCATGCCGTTGACATAAACGGTATCCTTGTCTTTCGGCAGGGTCATGGTCAGCTCGCGGGTGGCAATGGTGTTGATGGCGATCTTAACAGGATCGGTCTGCAGGTTGGGGGTGGCTGCATTGTCTTCTGCCACCACCCACACATCATAGGAAGTCTGGGTGGCAAGGCCGGTGAGGTTGATGAGGAATTCATGCTCATCATCCATAATCGCTGTATTCCCTGCGGAAACGACGGTCACGCTTCCGTAATCCCCGCCGGCTTTCACCTGTTCGGAAGTGGGAGCGTCCGATCCGGATGCTACAGCGATGGCGTATGCCATGCCGGGCTCGTCGGTCTTGACGCTCACCACTGCATTCACATCACGGCCGATGGCTATAGGATATCCCGCAGCCCATTTGGGGGGCGTGACATCACCTCCCGGTGAAACAAGGGTCTGGTTATTGTTTACGGCTCCAAATGTACTGGCTGCCGGATCGCTCCATGTAAAATCACTATAGACTGAACCTGTACCGGATAATTGCAATGATTCGTTTTCCCCGGCGGATGAATTTTCTGATACGCCAATATCTGTACTAAGTATCCCGCCTGCCGGACCATCTGCGGCTGTAAAAGTCCCTTCATAGCTCAAAAACTGGCCGGGTATCAATGTTCCCTGATAGGAAAGAGCAAGACCATCAGGTCCGTTCTGGATACCACCTGTAAATTGAAAATAGAAGATCGTGAAACCATTTACAGAAGTTCCTCGGGTAAACTGATCCAGGGTTGCAGTGCCATAGATAGATCCATTATATCCATTATACAGTGAGACCTGGAAATCAACGAGATCGTAGGAATCTGCATCCTCAATAACGACTTCAACTCTCTCATTTACATCTGTGCCAGCATTGTCATAATGTATTTCATTTATCCAGGCATTGGGTTGTGCATGTATAGGAAGCCAGCAAACCGCAATGAAAAGGAAAGGAAGTAACAGTTTTTTCATAATCATAGTTTTTAATGGTTAATAATAATTATTCATTATCTGTATATCGGAAAAAGGGACATAAATTTATGGAATTCTTTTGAGAAATGTATCAGGGAGTCGTCAATACTTTTCCACAATGCGCTCATTTTTTTGTGAAAGATATATTTTCTGTGATAAATGGCCCCGTGGTCATTTGGGAAAGATGACGTGGGTCATGCTGTGGGACCGGGAAGTTGTATAACTTTGTCCGGTCAAAAAAAAGGATTCAAATGATAAAAGCGATCTTTGATCACCGTTCGGTCCGGACTTATAAGCCCGATGATATTCCAACGGATATTTTGCAGGAAGTCCTGCGTGCCGGCACGCGTGCCTCCACGACCGGCAACATGCAGGTATACAGCATTGTGGTCACCAAAGAGCCGGAACTAAAGAAAAAGCTGTGGGAGGCTCATTTTAAGCAGGACATGGTCCTGCAGGCCCCGGTGGTGCTGACCTTCTGTGCCGATTTCAACCGCTTCACCAAATGGTGTGAATGGCGGAAGGCGTCTCCCGGCTACCGCAATTTCCTGTCATTTTTTACGGCGGCTATCGATGCTTTGCTGGCGGCGCAGAACGTAGCGCTGGCTGCCGAGGACCACGGGCTGGGTATCTGCTATCTGGGCACGACCACATATATGGCCGGCAGGATCATAGAGATACTCGATCTGCCGGAGCTGGTGGTGCCGGTGACCACTCTGGTGACGGGTTATCCGGCCGAGGATCCGCCGCTCACCGATCGCCTGCCACTCGAAGGGGTCGTGCATGAAGAGACCTATAAAGATTATTCGCGTGAGGATATTGACAGGATCTATGCAGAGAAAGAAGCGCTGGAGGAGACCAGAAAGCTCCTGGAAATCAACGATAAGGAGACCCTCGCCCAGATCTTTACCGACAACCGCTATACGAAAAAGGACAATGTCTTTTTCTCAAAGGAGTTCCTGAAAGTTATTGAGCAGCAAGGATTCAGGAAGGATGAACGATGAACCCCGACTTCGTCCCTCCCTTCGGTACGCCTCTGTGAGGCTACTCAGTGACCGGGGACTTCGTCGGGCGAAGGATGATCGATGAAGGATGAACGATGAACGATGAACGATGAACTGTGAACCGTGAACTGTGAACCGTGAACCGTGAACTGTGAACTGTGAACCGTGAACCGTGAACTGTGAACTGTGAACCGAGAACTGTGAACTGTGAACTATGAACCGTGAACCGTGAACCGTGAACCGTGAACTGTGAACTGTGAACCGAGAACTGTGAACTGTGAACTATGAACCGTGAACCTCGAACGCTATCCCCAGCTTGTCAGCCAGCTCTTTTACGTCCTGCTGGATGGCCGGGAGGATGGTGATCCCTTCGCGGGCGAGGCGTTCTTCTGCTTCCCGTTCAATATCGCCGGGGATGAGCACTTTCTTTCCTTTGGCAGGTTTTGCATTGCGGAAGATCTCTATCCAGCGGTCCATGCGGCTTTTAAATTCTTCTGCCTCCATGAAGGCGTCGATGCGCCAGGCGCCGAAGAAGTGGCCCATCCCTTTGCCCACCTGTTCTTTGGGCAGGGGCAGGTATGCCAGGTTAGGCGGCACGAAGGGTCCGAAGTTGGCGCCTGAGAGGACGCCGCTGAGGATGTCGACGATGGCGCCGAGGGCATAGCCTTTGTGGCTGCCGTGGGCCAGGTCGCCGCCCAGGGGCACCATGGCGCCTCCTTTTTTCAGGATATCGGGATCGTCAGAGGGGTTGCCCTCGCTGTCGATGACGTATCCGAAAGGCACTTTCTCTCCTTTTTTAGCTGCTACGGCCAGTTTACCACGGGCGATGGGCGTGGTGCTGAAATCCCCCACGAAAGGCGGGTTCTTGCCGGCAGGCACCGCCAGGGCGATGGGATTGGTGCCCAGCAGACGGTCTACCGAGTTGGCCGGGGCCACCAGCGGGTTGCCGTTGGTCATCGCCAGGCCTATCATATCGTTCTCTGCTGCCATCAGCGCATAGTAGCTGCCTATGCCGAAGTGGTTGGAGTTGCGTACGGCCACCCAGCCGCTGCCCACGTTCTTTGCTTTCTCCATGGCCACCTGCATGGCACGCGTAGCCACAAGCATGCCCACGCCGTTGTCCCCGTCGACGACAGCCGTGCCGGGGGTCTCATGAACAACCTTGATATCAGGATGTACATTGAGACGCCCTGCCTCCCAGAGCTGGTAATGGTCCTTCAGACGGATCATACCGTGGGAGGAGAGGTTGCGCAGCTCGGCACGCACAAAAGCGTCGGCAATGGCCCGGGCATCCTCCGCAGGACAGTCCAGCTTCTCAAAAAACAGGGTGATGAAATTTCTGAGGTATTCGGGAGTGTAGGGTTGGTTCATCTTAAGTTAAGTCTTAGTTAAAAGTTAAAAGTGCCTGAAGTTGAAAGTTGGTAGTATCGAGTTTTGAGTTAAGAGTATCGGGTTTTGGATTTCGGGTATTTGGTTATTAGTCAAACGATGATCATCTGGGACTCATTCAGTATTTAATCATAAATCATCACTCAGAAATCAAAATTCATAAATCAAAATTCCTGCCTAGGCAGGCGTTATTCGATGTTCGTTATTCGGTGTTCGTCGTATCCTGGATCATCCCTGGAACCTGGAACCTGAAACCTGAAACCTGGAACTTCCTTTTGCCTTCTGCCTTTCTTCGTCCGACGTAGCCTGGGCGAAGTCGGATTACTTTTGCCTTATTCTTCTTTCTCCCTGTGTATATAAAACGCGTTGGCCTGGGCTTTGGGGGTGACGATGATCTCATTGATGTTGACATGGTCGGGACGGCTGAGGACGAAGAGGATCACCTCGGCGATATCTTCTGCGTGAAGAGGCTCCATGCCCACATAGGGTTGTTTGGCCTTTTCTTTATCCCCTTTGAAGCGGACGAGGGAGAACTCCGTTTCCGTGAAACCGGGGTTGACGGAGGTCACTTTCACGCCGTAGTCCACCAGTTCGAGGCGCATGGCCTTGTTGAGGGCATCTACCGCGAACTTGGTGGCACAATAGACATTGCCGTTGGCATATACCTCCTTGCCAGCCGTGGAGGAGATATTGATGACATGTCCTCTGCGCCTTTCCACCATGCCGGGGAGGATGATACGGGAGACATACAATAATCCTTTGACATTGGTGTCGATCATCTGCTCCCAGTCGTCTATATCGCCTTCGTGCAGCTTCGACAATCCTGCTGCCAGACCTGCGTTGTTGACCAGCACGTCGATGGCCTGCCATTTTTCGGGCAGGGATCCCAGTGCTTTTTCCGCCTCATCGCGCCTGCGCACATCAAAGGTCAGGGGGAGTACCTTCGTCGGTGTCTTTTCTTCCAGTTCGTTTTTCAGACGGTCGAGCCGTTCTTTCCTGCGGCCTGTGATGATCAGATCATATCCGTTTTTTCCCAGCAGGCGGGCTGTGGCCTCGCCGATGCCTGCCGTGGCTCCGGTAATCAGTGCTATTCTGTTCATGGTGGTTTTCTTTCCGGCAAATTTAGTAAAATAAGTCGTGCCTCCGGGAAAAGGGATTGTGAAAAAGTTAAAAGAAGAAGATGCTTTTTGATTATCTTTGTTCCTTTAACAATCCTTTTGATAATGGCTTTACCGGAAGTAACCCTTGATACCGCCAGAAGCCTGGGCCTGGAGGATCAGGAATATGAGAGGATCAAAGAGATCCTGGGCAGGAACCCCAATTTTACGGAGCTGAGCATCTTCTCAGTGATGTGGTCGGAGCATGCCTCTTACAAGAACTCCATCAAATGGCTCAAGACCCTCCCCCGCGATGGTGAGAATATGCTGGTGGGGGCCGGCGAGGAGAATGCCGGTCTTGTAGATGTGGGGCACGGGCTGGCCTGTGCCTTCAAGATCGAGTCGCACAACCATCCCTGTGCTGTGGAGCCCTACCAGGGTGCTGCTACGGGTGTGGGAGGCATCAACCGGGACATCTTTACCATGGGAGCCCGTCCCATTGCCCAGCTCAACTCCCTGCGTTTCGGCAACATTGAGAACGACCGTACTCACTGGCTGATGCGGGGCGTGGTGAAGGGCATCGGTGATTACGGCAACTCATTCGGTGTGCCGGTGGTAGGCGGAGAGGTCTATTTCGATGACAGTTATAACAACAACCCGCTGGTCAATGCCATGTCGGTCGGGATCATGAAACATGACGAGTTGGTCTCGGCGGTGGCCAAAGGAGTCGGCAACCCTGTATATATCGTCGGCTCGTCCACCGGCAAGGACGGCATCCACGGAGCCACCTTTGCCTCGGCGGATATTACGGAGGACTCCGCCAATGATATCCCCTCCATACAGGTGGGAGACCCTTTCATGGAAAAACTGCTGCTGGAAGCCACGCTGGAGGTGATCAAGACCGGTGCCGTCGTGGGTATGCAGGACATGGGAGCTGCAGGGATCATCTGCTCCACTTCGGAGATGTCGGCCAAAGGGAACAGCGGGATGCGCATCGATCTGGACAAGGTGCCTCTGCGCCAGCAAAATATGGAAGGCTGGGAGATCCTCCTCAGCGAATCGCAGGAGCGTATGCTCGTGGTGGTGGAGAAAGGCCGTGAAAAAGAGGTGGAGGCCGTATTTGACAAATGGGACCTCAACTGCAAGATCATCGGAGAGGTGATCGATGAGGACCGTCTTTATTTCTACCGCCACGGGGAGTTGGTAGCCGATGTGCCTGCATCCGACCTGGTGCTGGGCGGCGGAGCGCCCCAGTATGACCGGGAGTACCGGGAACCGGCTTATTACAAGGAATACCAGCAATTCTCCATAGAGGATATTGAAGAACCGGAAGATCTCCGGGAAGTAGCACGCATGTTGGTCGCCAATCCCGACATTGCCAGCAAACATTGGGTGTATGAGCAGTATGACACCATGGTGGGGGTGAAGAACATGAGCACCAATATGCCGTCGGATGCCGGCCTGGTGGATCTGCGGGGCACACGCAGCGCCCTGGCCCTGACGGTCGACTGTAATTCCCGTTATGTCAAGGCCGACCCGGAAAAAGGAGCTGAGATAGCTGTGGCCGAAGCGGCCCGCAATATCGTCTGCTCGGGGGGAGAACCCCTGGCCATCACCAATTGCCTCAACTTCGGCAACCCATACAATCCCGAGGTATACTGGCAGTTCGTGAAAGCCGTACAGGGGATGGGGAATGCCTGCCGGCGGTTCAATACTCCCGTCACCGGAGGGAATGTGAGCTTTTACAACCAGGCCTCCATCGATGGAGAGGTGGAACCGGTTTTCCCGACACCGGTGATCGGCATGCTGGGTGTCCTGCGGGAGAAAAATAACCAGATGACCATCCCTTTCAAGAACAAGGGGAATATGATATACCTGATCGGAAAATCGGTCAATGACATAGCTTCGTCAGAATACCTGGTGCATTACCATGGGGTGGAAAAATCCCCGCCACCATATTTCGATCTGGAAGAGGAGGTGCGTATGCAGCAGGTGGTGAAAGACCTGATCAGCTACAGCCTGGTACGGTCGGCCCATGATGTGTCGGAAGGAGGGCTTTTCATCGCACTCTTCGAGTCAGGCATGTATCATGGCCTCGGTTTTGATATCACAACCGACGCCGAGATACGCAAAGATGCTTTCCTTTTCGGGGAGGCACAGGGACGCGTGGTGGTGACGGTTTCGGAGACGCGTGAGACGGAGTTCATCGATTTCATGGTAAAAAGCGGCGTGCCTTTCTTCGCGCTGGGACACGTCACCAGGGGAGAGATACGCATTGACGATATCTCTTACGGTTTCATCTGTGACCTGAAGAAGATCTACGACAATGCCATCGGGAAATATCTTGAAGAAAACTGATCCGTGGCTACCCAGGATAAGACGCAGGAGATCCTCGAAAAAAAAGGGGAGCATGTACAGAACATGTTTGACCGCATTGCGGGCTGGTATGATTTTCTGAACCATTTTCTTTCGCTGGGCATCGACCGCCGGTGGCGAAAAAAACTGATCCGTGCCGCCGGACTGAAGGATGGTGATCATGTGCTGGATGTGGCGACCGGCACAGGCGATCTGGCCCTTTCCGTGCTGAAAGCCTGCGACTGCCGGGTGACAGGCATGGACGTGTCGGAAAAGATGATGGAAGCCGGCAGGAAGAAGATGAGAAAAAAAGGCAAGGAAGGATCTGTAAAGTTCATTGCAGGCAGGGCCGAGGAGATACCTTTCGAAGACAACACTTTCGATGCCGTTACCGTGGCTTTCGGGGTGCGTAACTATACCGACCTGGAGAAGGGTCTCAAAGAGATGTTGCGGGTGTTGCATCCGGGCGGGATAACCGCTATTCTGGAGTTCTCCAAACCTGCCCGTCAACCGTTGAAAGCGCTCTACTCCTTTTATCTTTTTCATCTGTTACCCTGGGCCGGGAAACTTTTCTCCGGTGATAAATATGCCTATACCTATCTGCCTGCCTCCATAGAAAGATTCCCACAGCGCGAAGACTTCCTGGAGATCATGGAACGGTGCGGTTTCAGAGGGTGCAGGTTTCAAACCTATACCGGAGGGATCGTGGCCGCTTATTTCGGGGAAAAAAAAATTAAACCCGGATTACGCATTAGGAAGCTAAAAAATAGCTGAACTAATGCGTTAGCTGGGGTAAACCCCGATCTAGGAGTTCACGGTTTTGGTGAATAACCAAAACCGATGAAATCCTTAATCGATCAGCAATGAAAAGCGCTTGCGATTTTCTATTGCTGATTTTGGATTAAATTTTATACTATTTTTACGGGATCACAGTTTATTGAAGTAAACCGGTTGCCATTTGAAGAGATCCTTTCTCATATTGCTTGTCTCCCTCCTGGGGCTTTCCCTTTTTGCTCAGAAACAGAAGGTGAAATATTACCAGAAAGTGGATACCAAGACCATTCATTTTGGTTTTACCCTGGGGCTCAATACCATGGATTTTTTTGTGGCCAATAAAAATGTGCCTGAGAACACGGACACACTTTTTGCCAATGTGAACGAGTTGTTGCCGGGTTTCAATGTCTCCATGGTGACCAACCTGCGGCTCATGAAATATCTGGACCTGCGTTTCCTCCCCGGCCTGAGCTTCGGGCAGCGCGATATTTATTATTACAAGCCGGAAGGGATAATGTATGGCAAGCAGAAGATTGAATCAGCTTTCATAGAGTTCCCTCTGCTATTAAAATATAAAGCCAAAAGGATCAATAATTTCAGGCCTTACCTCATCGCGGGGGTCAATTACAGGATGGATATGGCTGCCCGCCGGAAGTACAATCCGGAGAAGGGGGTCTATCTCCGGCTGCATCAATCGGACCTGTACCATGAGGAGGGGTTCGGCATAGATTTTTATCTGCCTTATTTTAAGTTTTCAGCGGAGTTGAAGGTCTCGACGGGCTTCCGCAATATCCTGGTGACGGATCCGGCCTCCGAACATCCTGAGTATGTCAATGCCTTGCAGCGTCTACGCTCCCAGATCTGGGTGCTCTCTTTCCATTTTGAGTAGTTTTACCGGACCTTTCTTCTTCTGAACTCTGCGCATACGATCGCCGTGGAGGAGGAGATGTTGAGAGAGTTGGTCGCTTTCCTGTGATCAGGGAAGGGAGGGATGAAGATCTTTTCGGGGATCATCTCCTCAAGAGAGGGAGAGATCCCTTTGGATTCATTCCCAAAGACGATCAGACCATTTTCTTTCAGATCGGTCGTATAGAGGGAGCGACCCTCCAGGAAAGTGCCGTAGACCGGTATGTCTGCCTCCGTAGTTCCGGTGATCAGCCTGTCCAGAGCGGTGTAGTGAACGGCCGTATGTATGAAAGCCCCCATGGAGGCCTGCACCACTTTGGGGTTAAAGATATCCACACTTCCCGGTGAGCAGAAGATGTGCCGTATGCCGAACCAGTTGGCCGTCCGTATGATGGTTCCCAGGTTGCCGGGGTCCTGTATGTTCTCCAGGGCCAGTGTCAGCTCTCCGGCAGGCGGTACGTCCGGCATCTGCCAGGCAGGCAGGGACACCAGCGCCAGCACATTGTGGGGGCTCTTCATGTAGGAGATCTTCCGGAGTTCCTCATAACTGACCTCTATGATCTCCCCTGCCTTTTCCCGTTCCCGGGGGGTTAACTTCCTGATCCATTCTTTTTTCCCAAAGAGGTACCTGACATCCCATCCTTCAGCCTGCAGCAGGTCGGCAACGATCTTGTCCCCTTCGGCCACAAAAAGCCCCTGCTCATCCCGGTATTTCTTCGTACCCAAAAAACGTATTAATTTTATCTTATTTTTGCTGATCATGCAATGATTCTGTTAATGTTATATTCCCGATTCATTTCGCCTGTGTATATTTGTATTATTATCAAACAGGAACAGGGCAGGATGCGGCATTGAAAAAAACAATTAAAAATAGCAAAAATCTTTATCTCTGGCTCACCGGGGTGATGGCCCTGGTGGTGGCGTCCTGTTCCCCCGTAAAGTATGTCCCCGAGGGGAAGTATCTCCTCACCGGTAACAGAGTGGTCCTGCACAAGGAGGGTGGGGGCGAGGTTACCCGCGACGATATCAAGAGTTATATCACCCAACAGCCCAACAGAAGGTTTGCCGGTATGCGTTTCGGCCTGTGGCTTTATAACCTGTCAGGCCCCGATGAACAGAAGAAATTCAATCAGTGGCTCCGGAAAACAGGAGAAGCACCGGTGATCCTCGATACGGCCGAAGTAAGGAATTCCTCTCTACAGATCAGGAACTTTGTTGGATCACGGGGCTATTTTCAGGCAGTGGTGGATGATTCCATCGAATACAGAAAGAAACAAAAGGCCCGTGTTTATTATGAGGTCTGGACCGGGAAACCTTACAGGGTCCGGCGCGTCACGTACGTAGTGAAAGATTCAATGGTAAGGGATCTGGTGCTGGCCGATACGATCCATGCGGAAGTACGGCCCGGTCAGGTGTTCAATGTGGAGAAACTGGACCAGGAGCGTTCCCATCTGGAAAAGATCTTCAGGGACTCCGGATACTATGCTTTCATCAAGGATTATGTTACCTTTGAGGTGGATACCACCGTGGGGGATCATCTTCTGGATGTGTCAGTGATAGTGGGGAAAGCACTGAAACAGGGGCCCGATCTTGAGGTGATGGAGATACCGCATTACCGGTATAAGATCAGGAACGTCTATTTTTTTGTCGATTATGATCCGCAGAAAGCGATCGAAAAACAATCCGAGTATTTCCGGGCGCTGGACACTTCCTTTGTGAAGGGATATTATTTTATCTCCCGGGAGGATTCCAATTATCTGAAGAAGAAGGTGATCCTGCAATCGAATTACATTTATCCCGGAACGACCTATAACCTGGAAGATGTGGAACTGACCCGCAAGCACCTGTCCGGCCTGAACGTGTATAAGTTCGTGAACGTTTATTTCACGGAAGCTCCTCATGAGGAGCAGGATACCTCCGGGTATCATCCGCTTGACTGTCATGTGCAGCTCTCGCCGGTGAAACAGCAGTCCTATACCATCGAGCTGGAGGGTACCAACTCGTCGGGGAATATGGGGGCGGCCCTGAGCTTAAATTATTTACATCGCAACCTTTTCCACGGGGCTGAGAATTTTAATATCGGGATCAAACAGTCGCTGGAAGCCCTTGCCCAGGAGAAAAAAGGGCTCAAGCGGATCGTTATGACCGATCTGAATGCCAATCTGGTCTTCGGCAAGTTCCTGGGGCCTTTCTTCAACAAGGATCGTTTTGTGAAAAAATACGCTCCCAAGACAACCCTGGGGGTTACCTATAATTATCAGCGGCGGCCTGACTACACACGTACAATCTTCACTACCCATATGGGCTATTCGTGGCAATCATCCAGGAATGTCTCCCAGGTACTCTCCCCGCTGAGCCTGAACCTGGTAAAGTTGCCATATATCGATTCGACTTTCCTTGAACAGCTGGATACGACCACTTACATGGCATACAGTTACAAAGATGTTTTCATAACGGCAGCCAATTACAGTTATATCTTCAACAAAGGACTGTTGAACAGAAGCTCCGATCATGTTTTTTTTCGCTTCAACATTGAAGCTGCCGGCAACCTGTTGTATGCCGGGTACAAGATCGCCAAAGCCGGTACAGATACCTCGGGAAGCTACAGTATCTTCGGGCTTAATTTTGCCCAGTACCTGAAAACGGATATAGATATCCGGTATACGAACGTGGTGAACAAGATCTCCTCGATGACCTATCGTTTCTTTGCCGGGGTGGCAGTGCCTTATCTGAACTCTAAGGCCGTGCCTTTTGAGAAACAGTACTATTCGGGAGGGGCCAACGACATCAGGGCCTGGCAGGTGCGGTCACTGGGGCCCGGTTCTTATACCGCGGAGAATTCAAATTTTTACAACCAGACGGCAGATATGAAACTGGAATGGAACCTGGAATACCGTTTTAAGATGTTCTGGATCCTGGAAGGAGCTCTTTATACGGATATGGGGAATATCTGGGCCATCACAAAAGAGGATGACCGGCCGGGAGCCCTTTTTCAGTTCAGTAATTTTTTTAATGATATTGCCATAGGCTCCGGTTTCGGGCTGCGTTTTGACTTCTCATTCTTTATCTTCCGTACCGACCTGGGATTTAAATTAAGGGACCCCGGAGCCCCGGAAGGGGACAAATGGGTGCCCTTTGGCCGCCACTACAACTGGCGCAAGGACATGACCCTGCAGATCGGGATAGGATACCCGTTCTAGAAGTTTCCCGTCCGACCGGACAGTCGTCCGGGCGGGGAAGCTCGAAGGGCGAAGCTCGAATTCACAAACCTTGAACTGTGAACTATGAACTGTGAACTGTGAACTGTGAACTGAGAACTGAGAACTGAGAACTGAGAACCGTGAACTTTGAACTATATATAACTTAATTTCAGCACATTCGTTTTCCCTCGCTGGTTGATGGGGGTGCTGCCGACATGGACCACCACCTGGTCATCTTTGAGGTATCCCTTTTCTTTGAGTATCCGGACAGACTGCTGCACGGCATCCTCGATCTTCTCCACCTCATTCATATAAAAAGGATAAACATTGTAGATCAGGGCCAGCTTGTTCATCAGTTCTCTGTTGTTGGTAAAAGCGAAGATGCGTGCGTTGGGCCGGTGGCTGGCGATGGAGAGCGCGGTGGACCCTGAATAGGTAAAGGTGATAATGGCTTCGGCGTGGGTCTGTGAGGCCATTTTGGTAGCCTGATAACATACCGATTCGGGCAGGAAAGTGGGAAAGCCCTCTTCCGGCGGATGTTCCTGCAGGTAATGGAACCCGTGGTCTTCTGTCCAGCTGATGATCTCGTGCATATTGGTCACCACTTCCACCGGATATTTCCCGACGGAAGTCTCTCCGCTGAGCATAAGACAGTCGCCACCATCCAGCACGGCATTGGCCACATCTGTGGCCTCCGCCCGGGTGGGGCGGAAGTTCTCGATCATGCTCTCCATCATCTGAGTGGCAATGATCACCGGTTTGGCCTGCTCGATACATTTTTGTATGATCTCTTTCTGGATGATTGGTACCTGGCTGAAGGACACCTCCACCCCCAGGTCGCCGCGGGCGACCATGATCCCTTTGGACAGATCAATGATCTGGTCCAGGTTTTTCAGGGCCTCCGGCTTCTCGATCTTGGAGATGATCCACGGCTGGTTCCTGCCGCCATGTTTCCGGATCACCTCATGCAGATCGATCACATCCTCCGGTTTGCGTACAAAGGAGAGCGCGATCCAGTCGACCTCCTGCTCCAGAATGAAACGGGCATCCTCCAGATCTTTCTCAGTAAGACTGGGGAGCGAAATGGCCGTATGCGGCAGGTTGACCCCTTTATTGGAGGAGAGTGGGCCTCCGTGGACCACCCGTGCTACCACCGTATCCTTGCCATTGGTCTCTGTTACCTCCAGCTTGATCTTGCCGTCGTCGATGAGCACGGCATCTCCCTTTTTTACATCCCGGGCGAACTCCCGGTAGCTCATGTAAACCCTCTTCTCGTCCCCCTCACATTCGGTGTTGGTGATCTCTATCAGTTCTCCGTCTTTCAGCAGAACAGTGCCTCCTTTTATCTTGCCGATACGCAGCTTGGGCCCCTGCAGATCGGCCAGGATCCCCAAAGGAATGCCCAGTTCTTTCCGCAGCTCTTTGATGGTACGTATCTCTTCTGCTTTTTGCTCATGGGTGCCGTGAGAAAAATTGAGACGAAAAATGTTCACCCCCTCCTGCACCATTTTTTTCATGGTCCCGGGATCGGTGGAAGCAGGTCCCAGCGTTGCTATGATCTTGGTCTTTTTCAGGAGATAGTTGTTCATGACGGAAAGATTAACGGATTACGATCTAAAAAAAAGTAAACCCAAAATCAGCAATGGGAAATCGCAAGCGCTTTTCCTGGCTGAAAGGGGTTGATCCCAGCTAACGCATTCGTTCAGCTCATACCTGGCTTTCTAATGCGTAAGCTGGGATAAAGATAACACAACCGGCACTTTTCACCAATTTTTTACGCACGAAGACAGACCGGTTTGGATAAATAATTGTTTTTTACGAATTTTCGCCCCCAAAATAAAACACCATGCAAACAGAACAGAGGGATAGTTTCGGCAGTCGTTTCGGAGTGATCGCTGCGGCGGCAGGATCGGCAATAGGATTGGGGAATATATGGCGTTTCCCTTATGTGCTGGGAGAGAACGGTGGCGGTATCTTCCTGTTGATCTATTTGATCCTGGTGGCGATGGTCGGTATTCCGGTGATGCTCTCGGAGTTTACCATCGGTCGCAGCACACAGCGTAATCCTTACGGGGCGTTCCGCCGTCTGGCGCCGGAGAGGCCCTGGTATCTCGTCGGCCTGATGGGGATCACGGCCGCTTTTATGATCCTGGCTTTCTACGCGGTGGTGGCCGGGTGGACCCTTGAATATCTTTACCAGGCGCTCCTCAACGGCTTCCGCGGAAAATCCTCCGCAGAGATCACCGCCATGTTCGATATCTTTCGCGGCGGCACTTTCCGGCCCATCCTCTGGTTCCTGATCTTTATGTTCATGACGGCCTGGATCGTCATGTCCGGCATCCGCAAGGGGATCGAAAAATACACCAAGATCCTGATGCCCTTTCTGTTCATCCTGATCATTGTGCTGGACATACGTGCCATCACCCTGCCGGGGGCTGCTGAGGGATTGAAGTTCCTTTTCCGGCCCGATTTTTCCAAGATCACCGCCGAGACCATCCTGGAGGCCCTGGGGCAGGGATTCTTCTCCCTGAGTATCGGTATGGGGACCCTGATCACTTACGGATCCTATATCAATAAAAAGGAAAGGCTGGGCAATGCAGCCCTGAACGTGACCCTCGCCGATACCCTCATTGCCGTGCTGGCCGGAATCGCCATTTTCCCGGCCGTTTTTGCATTCGGCATCGAACCGGGCGAAGGTACCGGCCTTGTATTCAAGACACTCCCGCTGATCTTTCAGGAGATGCCGGGGGGGTATATTTTCTCGATCATTTTCTTCCTGTTGCTGGCCATTGCCGCCCTCACTTCTACCATCTCGGTGCTGGAAGTAATTGTGGCCTTCTTCTCGGAAGAGTTGAATATCTCCAGGAAAGCTGCGACCTTGCTGGCCTCGCTGGCTGTGGGTATTCTGGGTATTTTCGCTGCCGGTTCGTGGGGCTGGTTCAGAGGCGTGCATGTGATGAACCAGAATTTCTTCGGGATCCTCGACTTTACTACAGCCAATATCCTGCTGCCGGTGGGAGGCTTTTTCATCGTGATCTTTGTAGGGTGGTTCATGGGCCCCGGCAGGGTGAAAGCCGAGTTGTCCAACGACGGATCGGTCCGGACTGCTTATCTGCCCGTGTTCATGTTCCTGGTACGCTTTGTAGCGCCTCTGGCCATCGCGCTGGTTTTTATGAACGGTCTGGGCTGGCTCTGAAAAAAAGGAACGGAAGTACAGAGCCCCTATATTTATAAAGGTATAAAAACGATCTGCCTTGAAGGAGTTCCTGCGTTTTTCCCGGGGCGAGCGGATCGCTTCCCTTATCATCCTGGCGCTTACCCTTGCGGTGCTGTTGGCGCTGGCCTATGTGAGGCATGTCCGTCCCCTGCCGGAGGATGAGGTAAGAGCATTTGATTCACTGATCACTGCGGTGCTACCTGCTGAGGAGGCAAACCCTGCGGCTGAGCACGAAGCGGCAACAGGAGCCGGGATGCAGTCCACTGACCTGAAGGAGTTGAAAGAGCCTCCGCCCGTGCGGGATCCCAACACCATGACGAAGGAAGAATGGAATGAGCTGGCCCTCCCGCCCCGTGTGATCAGGACCCTTATGAACTACCGAAGCAAAGGGGGTGTCTTCCGGAAAAAGGAGGATGTGAAAAAGATCTATGGCATGACCGATTCCCTGTATGACCGGATCTCCCCTTATATTCAGGTGAAAGAGAAGATACCGGTGGATACGTTACCTTCTTCAGAGGAGGAAGCTGTGAGGGAAGCAGTTTCTTTGACCCTTGTGGAGATCAATACAGCCGATTCGGCAACCCTGGATAGCCTGCCGGACGTTCCTCCTTTCCTGGCCCGCAGGATCGTGAAGTACAGGAACCTGCTGGGCGGGTTTGCCCGCAAAGAGCAGTTGCTGGAGGTATATGGACTGGACAGCCTGACCTATGACAGGATCGAAAAGAGGATCACGGTAGATACCCTGCAGGTGCGTAAGATCAATGTGAACAGCTGTGATGAATATACTCTCGCGCGTCATCCTTATCTCTCCCGACGGGAGGCCGGGGCAGTGATCTTTTACCGGGAACACTTTGGCAGGATCAGCGATCTGAACGTCCTGAGAACGGAACATGTGCTGCCTGAAAAGACTTTCAGACGCGTGTTTCCCTATCTTGAAACAGGACCGGAAAAATGATTGCTTTTCTCAGGTTTTTTTCTTATATTGAAAGCAAAAGGAAAATAAATTTTGTAAAGAAAAAACCAATTTTTAACTTTGCGGCTCATTTAAAAAAAGAGCTATGATCATAATACCTGTAAAAGAAGGCGAAAACATTGAAAGGGCTTTAAAAAAGTATAAGCGAAAGTTTGAAAAAACCGGTATAATGAGGGAGTTGCGTCAGCGTCAGGCTTATATTAAGCCGTCGGTGCGGCGTCGTGAGATCAAAAAACATGCTGAATATATCCAAAAACTGCAGCAGAAAGATGCCTGAAAACCAGCTTTAATACTTACGGGACGTTCCTGGCGGTCACATGGACCGTATTTTTTCTGAGTTCAACTTCAAAACGTTCCCGTAACAAATGCGATTTTTTAACGATTACATAGATTATCTAAGGTTTCAGAAAAGATATTCTGAACATACGGTAAATGCTTACCGTAACGATATCCTGCAGTTTGCTGCTTTTCTCGGAGAGGAGAACCACCGGCCCGGATGGGAGGAGGTGACCGACAGGCAGGTGAGAGCATGGATGATCGCCCTGATGGATGAGGGGATCTCTCCCCGGAGTGTGAACCGCAAGTTGTCTTCCCTTAAGTCATTTTACAGGTATTTGCAGCGGAAAGGAGTGAAAGCCGATCCGACAGCAGGGATCAGCGGGCCTAAGACAGGCAAGCCCCTGCCGGCTTTCGTACGGGAGAACGAGATAAGTGAGTTGCTGGATAGCTGGGAGTTCGGGGATGATTTTGAGGGGCAAAGGAACAAGATGATCATTGAAATGTTGTACGGGACAGGGATGCGAAGAGCTGAGCTCATCGGTCTGCGCGAGGAAGATGTGCGGTTCGGCGAAAAGATCATCCGGGTGACCGGGAAAAGGAACAAGCAGCGGCAGATACCGTTGCTGCCGGAGCTGGCAGAGAAACTGGAAGCATACCTGGAGATAAAGCGGGAGTTGTTCCCCGGAGTGACCTGGCTGTTCGTCACCTCCAAAGGGAAACAGATGTATCCCCGTTTATTGTACAGAGTGGTCCACAAGTACCTGGGACTGGTGACCTCGCTGACGAAGAAAAGTCCACATGTGCTGCGGCATACTTTCGCCACGCACCTGCTCAACCGCGGCGCCGATCTCAATGCCATCAAGGAGATCCTGGGCCACGCCAACCTGTCCGCTA
Organism: Bacteroidales bacterium; assembly: GCA_027028505.1. Taxonomy (GTDB): domain Bacteria; phylum Bacteroidota; class Bacteroidia; order Bacteroidales; family VadinHA17; genus DRPN01. The sequence continues at coordinate 5,145 of JALVJE010000067.1, read as the reverse complement.
CACAGATCTATACACACAGTACCTTTGAAAAACTGAAAAAAGTATATAAACAGGCTCATCCCAGAGCATAAAAAGAAGGAGGAACAATTATGAACATACAGATCCATTCCCTGAAGTTTGATGCAGATAAGAAATTGCTTGATTTTATTGAGACGAAGGTTTCCAAACTGGCTCACATGAATGACAGCCTGATCAGTGCCGAAGTTTTTCTTCGTCTGGACAAGTCGGATGTTCAGGCCAACAAGATCACGGAGATCAAACTGGAGTTGCCGCGGACTTCTCTTTTTGCCAAGAAACAATGCAAAACTTTCGAGGAGGCAACAGACCAGGTGGTGGATGCTCTCAGGAAACAGATAACCAAACAAAAAGACAAAGTCAGAAAGGTTTGAACAGCCGTATAAAAAAATTGTGGTATTATTTTTGTGATATCCATAGTTTTTTTCTACATTTGCAATCCGATTTTCGGGCCTGTCCCGGGGGTCGGTGTTCTTTGAGATACAGGCCGATGTAGCTCAGTTGGTCAGAGCAGCTGATTTGTAATCAGCAGGTCGTGGGTTCGAATCCCTCCATCGGCTCCTGAACGGAAAAGAAAGATATAAAGGGGAGATACCAAAGCGGTCAACTGGGGCAGACTGTAAATCTGCTGGCGAATGCCTTCGTAGGTTCGAATCCTGCTCTCCCCACTTTTTTTGAGCGATGAGAGGTGAGCGATGAGCGATGAGAAGGTTGAAACGTTCTTCATAAGGTATTGGAGTAAAGTTATGCGGGAGTAGCTCAGTTGGTAGAGCATCAGCCTTCCAAGCTGAGGGTCGCGGATTCGAGTTCCGTCTCCCGCTCTGGGTAAGCCGATGTAGCTCAGGTGGTAGAGCGCATCCTTGGTAAGGATGAGGTCACGGGTTCAATTCCCGTCATTGGCTCAATTTTTTTTAATAATATATAACAAACAAGAAGAATAGATTATTGAACATTTAATTTTTTAAATTATGGCTAAAGAAAAATTCGAACGGACGAAACCTCATGTTAATATCGGTACCATCGGTCACGTCGACCACGGGAAAACCACATTAACATCTGCCATTACGATGGTCCTTTCCGAGAAGGGGCTGGCCGAAGTGAAAGACTTCGACTCTATTGACAATGCTCCCGAGGAAAAAGAGAGAGGTATAACGATTAACACGGCACACGTTGAATACGAGACCGACAAAAGGCATTATGCACACGTTGACTGCCCCGGTCATGCCGACTATGTGAAGAACATGGTTACGGGTGCTGCCCAGATGGACGGTGCCATCCTGGTGGTGGCTGCCACCGACGGCCCCATGCCGCAGACGCGTGAGCATATCCTCCTGGCCCGTCAGGTGAACGTGCCCAAGATCGTGGTTTTCCTGAACAAGGTCGACCTGGTGGACGATGAAGAGCTGATCGAGCTGGTGGAGATGGAGGTTCGTGAACTTCTCGATTTCTATGGCTATGACGGCGATGAGACCCCGGTGATCCGCGGTTCCGCTCTGGGTGCTATGCAGGGTGAGGAGAAATGGAAAGAAAAAGTACGTGAGCTGATGGACGCTGTGGATGAGTACATCCCCGTGCCTCCGCGTGACGTGGAGAAGCCTTTCCTGATGCCCGTGGAAGACGTTTTCTCCATCACAGGTCGTGGTACCGTGGCTACCGGAAGGATCGAGACCGGTGTCGTGCATACAGGCGATGAGGTTGAGCTGATCGGTCTGGGTGCCAACAAGCGCAAGACGGTGGTTACCGGCGTCGAGATGTTCCGTAAGATCCTCGACGAAGGAGAAGCCGGCGACAACGTGGGTCTGCTGCTCCGTGGTGTGGACAAGAAAGAGATCAAAAGAGGTATGGTGCTGGCCAAGCCCGGTTCCATCACTCCGCATACCAAGTTCAAGGCCGAGGTATACGTGCTGAAAAAAGAAGAAGGTGGTCGTCATACTCCCTTCCACAACAAGTACCGTCCCCAGTTCTATCTGAGGACCCTCGACGTGACCGGTGAGATCACCCTTCCCGAAGGAACGGAAATGGTCATGCCCGGTGATAACGTGACCATCACCGTTGAGCTGATCTACCCTGTTGCCCTGAACCAGGGGCTGCGTTTCGCCATCCGTGAAGGCGGCCGCACCGTGGGTGCAGGACAGGTGACCGAGATCATTGAGTAAGATCCGCAATAATCTCCCGGGAAAAGGGTGATACACTCACCCTTTTCCTATCTTCATAACATTGACACGGGTGTAGCTCAGTTGGTAGAGCACTGGTCTCCAAAACCAGGTGTCGGGCGTTCGAGTCGCTCCTCCCGTGCAAAGTTTTCAGATAACCAAACAACAACAGGGCATTACCTCCCGGAGGGATCCTTCAGGTAAAGGCGCCTGCCAAATGATGTAAGGAGAAGAAAAATGAGCTTTAAATCTTATGTCACCGAGTCTTACAATGAACTGGTCCATAAAGTTACATGGCCTACCTGGAGTGAGTTGCAGAATAGTTCCATTGTCGTGATGGTCGCTGCCATCATCATCGGACTTGTTGTTTTTGTAATGGACTTTGTTTTCGAACATCTGATGAATTTTTTATACGGTCTTTTCTATTAAAGGAAGAGATCCGTTCTGAATTGGAACATCATGGCTGAGCAGGAGAAGAAATGGTATGTGCTGCGGGCGATAAGCGGGAAAGAAAAAAAGGTCAAGGAGTATATAGAGGCTGAGATCAACAGGCGTCATCTCCAGGATTATATTTCCCAGGTATTGATCCCCACAGAAAAGGTCTATCAGATCCGTTCAGGGAAGAAGATCAGCAAAGAGAAGAACTTCTTTCCCGGATATATCCTGGTAGAGGCGGCTCTGGTGGGTGAGGTGCCGCACATCCTTGTCAATGTGCCCAATGTGCTGGGTTTTCTCGGTGAGAAAGCCGGCAAAAACGAGACGCCGCAGCCGCTCCGCGAGTCGGAGGTCAACCGCATCCTGGGCAAGGTGGATGAGCTGGCCGGCAGTGAGGAGGAGATCAATGTGCCTTTCTTCGTGGGTGAGACCGTCAAAGTGATCGACGGGCCCTTCAACAGCTTTACAGGCGTGATCGAAGAGGTGAACGAAGAGAAGAAAAAGCTGAAGGTGATGGTGAAGATCTTCGGCAGAAAGACCCCGCTGGAGTTGAGCTTCATGCAGGTGGAAAAAGAATAGAAGTGAATTTAAAATATCAGCCTGATCGCAATAATCATAATGCTTCCTGAGCGATCCAGCGTTGATTTGATTGATAACCAGAATGTAGAAATCCTGAATTATGGCAAAAGAAGTCGCAGGAATAATCAAATTGCAGATCCGTGGCGGTGCGGCCAACCCGTCGCCTCCGGTGGGTCCTGCGTTGGGCGCAAAAGGCGTGAATATCATGGACTTTTGCAAGCAGTTCAACGCACGCACACAGGAGATGGCAGGCAAGCTGATCCCGGTGGTCATCACGGTGTATTCCGACAAGTCGTTTGACTTTGTCACGAAGACCCCGCCGGTGGCTGTGCAGCTCAAAGAAGCTGCCAAACTGAAATCAGGATCACCTGAGCCCAACAGGACGAAGGTGGCCAACATTACATGGGATCAGGTACGGGCCATCGCTGAAGCCAAGATGTCCGACCTGAACTGTTTTACGGTCGAGTCTGCCATGCGAATGGTAGCAGGCACCGCCAGGAGTATGGGGATCACCATTCAGGGTGAGTTCCCGGGAAACAACCAATAAAGAAGAGTGAAAAATGACTAAACTGACAAAACACAGAAAGAAAGCTCTTGAGAAGTTTGAACCTGGGAAACCATACAGCCTATCCGAGGCAGCTGAGCTGGTGAAGGAGATAACCACCACAAACTTCGATGCATCGGTAGATATCGACGTGCGCTTAGGAGTGGACCCGAGAAAGTCTAACCAGATGGTTCGTGGCATAGTGACCCTTCCCCACGGGACCGGTAAAGAGACCAAAGTGCTGGTGCTCTGTACCCCCGACAAGGAAGAGGAAGCCAAAGCCGCCGGCGCCGACTATGTCGGCCTCGACGAATACATCGACAAGATCAAGGGAGGATGGACCGATGTGGATGTGATCATCACCATGCCTTCCGTGATGGGTAAGGTTGGACAGCTGGGAAGGATCCTTGGCCCGCGGGGCTTGATGCCTAACCCCAAAAGTGGTACGGTTACCATGGATGTGGGAAAGGCCGTGAAAGAAGTCAAGCAGGGTAAGATCGATTTCAAGGTAGACAAATACGGTATCATCCATGCCGCGATCGGAAAGGTCTCTTTTGACGCCGAAAAGATCACGGAAAATGCCCGCGAGTTTATCTCGATGATCAACAAACTCAAACCCGCTGCCGCCAAAGGAACCTATATCAAGAGTATCTACCTCTCCAGTACCATGAGTCCCGGGATCAAGGTGGATACCAAAGCGATTGACTAAATGCTTAACCTTTATTGAATTATGACAAGGGAAGAAAAGAATGCGATCATTGATGCACTGACCGAACAGATCAATTCCCGCGGTCATCTCTATCTCACCGACATCTCAACCATGAATGCCGGCGATACGAGTGACCTCAGGAGGAAATGTTTTGAGAAGGACATCAAACTGATTGTCGTAAAAAATACCCTGTTGAAGAAAGCCCTCGAGAAGGCGGAGAAGGACTATTCGGAACTCTTTGACGTGCTGAAGAACCCCACCTCCGTGATGCTTACCGACGTGGCCAATGTTCCGGCAAAACTGATCAAGGATTTCCGGAAAAGTCACGAGAAGCCCGTTCTCAAGGCTGCTTATGTGGAAGAATCCGTTTATATCGGTGACGACCAGCTGGAGATGCTCGCCTCGCTCAAATCGAAAGAAGAGCTCATCGGCGATATCATCCTGCTGCTGCAGTCGCCCGTGAAGAACGTGATGTCTGCCCTGCAGTCGGGTAACAACATCCTCACAGGAGTATTGAAAACATTAGGTGAAAAAGAAAATTAAAAAAGTTAATAACGATTAAAATTTTGTAACCATGGCTGATTTGAAAAAGCTTGCTGAAGAATTAGTAAATCTGACAGTAAAAGAAGTAAATGAGTTGGCAGATATTCTCAAGGAAGAATATAACATCGAACCTGCTGCAGCAGCAGTGGCCGTCGCCGGTCCTGCCG
>JALVJE010000066.1 GCA_027028505.1 Bacteroidales bacterium | reverse complement strand
TTATGTCTTCAGGAGGTGCAGATGTCTTTGCTATTCTTAGATCAGTAACAGATACGATCATTAAAAATAAGCAGCAAGTGGTTCCTTCTCTCAGGATTATCGCTAACTTAGGCACTGATTAGTTACGGAAGCTAAAATTAAAAAAAAGGGGGCAACGTTGTGCGGGGCTCCAGCAAAATAATCTGTTTTTACACCTTTTTCAGGAGAACTCAGTCTGTTTCCGGAAAATGTTTTTTGTATGATCTTTCGAGCATCTCTCTGGCCACGGGTTTTCCGTGGGAGGGGAAGAACCATTGGCAGGGGGTGTTGAGGAGTTTTTGCCAGCTCTGCTTCAGAGCCTGCAGGTCGTTGGCGAACCAGGGCAGGCAGTCATCCTTTTCGTAGCCGAAAAGGGTGTCGCCGACAAAGGCTGTCCGTTCTTTCCAGATGAGGGTGGCAGAGCCTTCGGTATGGCCGGGGGTATGCAGGAGGCGGGCAGGGAATCCTTCGGGACGATATCCGCTCTCCTCCCACAGCAGGTCGGCTGTCACCGGCTCGTATTTACTGTATCCCGGAAACACCTTGCGTCCCAGAAAAGAGATGATCTTCGTGGAAGCCCGGGTGCCTTTCGGAGCCGGCGTGTAACCCTGTTTCAGATATTCCGCTTCGGAAGCATGTAGCAGGATGCGGGCATGGGTGATCTCCCGGACCATCGCCAGTGCTCCGGTGTGGTCGTAGTGCGTATGGGTGAGGAAGATATAACGGATGTCCGCAGGTTTAATGTTTTCTTTCCGGAGGAAAGTGAAAAAAGCCTTTTCCTTTTTCTTGACCCCGGCATCCACGAGGAGGTATGCGTCTCCTTCCCTCAGAAGATAGAGGTTGGTGATGCCGGACCGGAAAAGCTGCATATCGTCGTAAGGAGGAGGGGTTTTCATGAGAGTGATTTTTCTTCGTGAGCGTTTACAAAAAGGATATTCCCGACATCATCAAAACCGGTGAAGAGAGCCTCCTTGTCATGTTTCAGTCGGGAGGAGACAAAGCCGCACATTACCAGTCCCGCCTCTGTCGAATGCATGTTGACCAGGTTTTTGAAAGAGGTCTCTTCCGATCTTTCAACGACCTGTACATTTTTACTGCTGATGGGCAGTCGTCCCTGTGCGATCTTTTCCAGCAGACGGGAGCGGGTTTCTTCGGCCTCGTCACTGCTGCTGGTGGCAAAAAGTTTCAGGGAGCTATGAGACCAGTCGGGATGGCCCGAGATGATGTATCCCAAAAGGATCATCAGGTTGGCATTTTCCTGGTCGTAAGGAGTGATCCAGATGTGGATGTCCTTACCGAAATGAAAGGGAGAGGTGGCGCTGCCGAGTACCAGCACATCGTACCGCGCTGCCCGCGCCAGCGAATAGTTGTCGATGATCTGTTTCAGGTTGACGGGGTCTTCCTTGTCAAACTCAAAGAGGATCGTATTGTTTTCCATGCCGGAGACGCCGGGGAGCTGTATGACCTGGGCAACGGCCGAGGTGTAGGAAGGAGAGATGAGGGTGTCTATGTAAACATTTGAATTTTCGGTATCGGATTTCTTGACCAGTAGCTTATGCTGTTGTTCGGCCTGCTCGCGTGTCTGTGTGGAGAAGTAGCCTTCCAGCAGATGTATGTACGTGCCAAAACCGTACCGGTAAGATATCCAGGTGAGGAGACGGAAAGCATGGTCTCTCTTGAAACTGTCCTTGCTGATGCATACCACCGAAGGGCGCCAGCGGCGGGACCGGGAGGTACGGTTGCGTTGCTGCAAAAAGACCTGCAGATTGCGGTTTATCTGGTAAAAGGCTGCCTGGAAGATGGCCTCAAAACCCCGTCGGTCTTTGTGATAGTGATGCAGGAAGAGATAGACCACCACGATAAGTACAAGGGCTGTGAAGGCGTACAGCATATTGATCTCGAACATGAGGGTCAGTGCCATGACGAACCCTACGAGCGAGATGTACCAGCGGGAACGGAACGAGGGCCGGTAGGAGGGGTCGGCACCGAAATGGTACAGAAAAGAGATGAGACAGAGGGCGCCGTAAGTAACCATGAAGAACATGGTGATGACCATAGCCACCGAATCGATGCTGCCCACGGCCACGAAAGCCAGGGCCAGGATGGAGGTGATGAGCGTGGCGTTGAAAGGTTCGCGGGTCTCTCCTTTGCCACGGGAGAGAAACTTGTTGAGTCCGTGTCCGGGGAAAGACCTGTCGCCGGCCAGCGCCTGCAGGGTACGGGGGGCGACCATGATCGAGCCCAGGGCCGACGAAAGGGTGGAGGCTGCCAGACCCAGCGGAATGACTATGTTGCCGTACTTCGCTATGCGGGCCATGATCAACTGGTCGGAGACCAGATCATCCGGCGAGGCGGAGATATTCAGCTTCCATGCGATGAAAAAATAGACGATCATTCCTGTGAGAGTGGCGGCAATGGTACCTATGGGGATGGAACGGGCCGGATTCTTCAGGTCGCCCGAGAGCCCCACACCTGCTGTCATGCCGGTGAAAGCCGGGAAGATGATCGCCAGTACCAGGAAAAACTTGTCCATGTTGCGGATCGAGAAGGTCTGATAGTCGCCGGCGAGCTGATAATCCGTTTTGCCCAAAAAGAAAAGCAGGATGGCTGTGAAGAGGATGGCCACGATCAGGTAGAGGGTGCGTACTCCCATGCTGGCTCCTTTTTTCAACATGATAAAGGCGAGGATGAGCATGGAGGGGATGCTGATGGCCTGCCGGGGCAGGATGAAATGATATTGCTCTTTCAGAAAATCGAACAGGGGCGAGAAAGCTTCGGTGAAAGCGATGATGTAGAAAGCAATGCTGATGGCCTGGGAGAAATAGAGCGCTATGCCGATGGTGGCGCCGATATTGAGACCGAAAGAGCGGGAGATGATAAAATATTCTCCGCCCCCCTCCACCTTTTCGTTGGTGGCCAGCTCGGAGATGGCCAGGGCCGTGGGAATGGTCACCAGATGACCGGTGAGGATGATCAGTCCCACTCCGAGAAAGCCCAGGACGCCCACAGCCATACCGAAACGTAGGAACAGGATGGCTCCGAGTATCGTGGAGATCGCCGTAAAAAAGACAGGCGCCGTGCCGAATGTTTTTTTCGTTGGTTCCATGAATGGATCCTGCTGATCCGTATATTTTATACAAACATAATGAAAAATATCAGTATGTGCTGCCGGCAACATCTGTCGGCGACCCGGCGAGGAATGGGGATCTTTTTACTATCTTTCCTCCCCAAAGCATATCCTCATGAACTTTTTGTCCTATCATCCGAAGAAAGATCCTGTATTCCCGTCGTCGGTGGCCGGCTTCCTGATCTTTTCGGCATTGCTGATCTTCCCTTTCCGGGATGCTGTGGCCCGCATGTCGCAGGTGGGATTGTGGAAAAGATTTGAGACCTCTTTCCTGGATATTTCCTGGCAGGGCAATCCTTTTGATGTGGTGCTGGAGGTGGATTTCACCTCCCCTTCAGGGAAGGTACTGCGGCAATATGGTTTTTATGCCGGCGACAGCCTGTGGAAAGTGTTTTTTATGCCCGTTGAGACGGGTGTATGGCATTTCCGGAGTCGTTGCAAGGATCCCGATCTGGATGGCAGGGCAGGTGTGTTCCGGTGCATTAAGAGTGATCTGGATCCGCCGCTGGGATGTGAGGGCCGGCAGTGGGTGCTGCAGGGTAAAAGCGGTGACTTCCCTGTTATCTGGGCGCCGGTGATCCCGGGGGCGGGGCCGTGGGCTTTCCGCGGTCTGCCTCCCTCTTCCGGACCCATCCGGCAGGCGCTGCATTTTGCCGCTGATAAGGTACAGGCCCGCCTGCTGGGGTTTGGCGAGCTGGCGGTGATGAAGACCGGGTGGGCCAGGCGATGGCCGCAGGCAGCTCTGCCTTATGTGACAGGCAGAGAGGGGGAGATGTTCAATCTCCCTTTCTGGGACAGCCTCAACGCCCGCATGGATGCGGCCCGCGAGTTGAACATGGGCGCTTATATCATGCTGTACGGGGATGATGAGATGACTCCCGACCGCTACGGCATTACTCCCGGATCACAGGCTGAGCTGCGGCTTTTCAGATATGTGGTAGCGCGGCTGGCCTGTTATCCGCATCTTCTCTGGGACACGGGCATCGATATCGGTGAGTACCGGAGCAATGAATGGATCAATGCTTTTACGGGCTGGTTCAGACGTCATGATCCCTGGCATCATCCCGTAGGCAGTCGCACGGGAGGCGGCAGCGGAGGCATCCAGCCCGACAGCGCTACATACATGAGCCTGGGATGGAACCATCTGATGCCCCGCCGGACGATGGTGGAGATGAGAGAGAAGCTGCAGGTGCCGGTAGCCTATACCGATCACTGGCGTATCTTTATCTCCCGCGGCAACTGGACCAATGAGAAGATACGCGTGGCGGCCTGGCGGTGTGCCCTGACCGGGGGGCAGGCTTTTTTTGCCGACTACGGCCAGGGAACACCGGTGGACTCCCTGATCCTTGAAGGAGCACGGTACATAGGCATCGCCTCCTCTTTTTTCCGCAGGGAACCGCATCAGGACCTTGCCGGCCTGCAACCCCATGACGAGTTGTTACAGAATGCCCCGGAAGTGATCCTGGCCGCCAGACCCGGCGAGGAGTATGTTGCATATACCGGGAACGGCGCAGGTTTTGATGTGGACCTATCTGCAGCGAAAAAGAGACTGCAAGTGGTATGGCTGGACCCGCGCACCGGTAGGGAGATCCCCGGAGACTCCGTAAAAGGCGGGGAGGTGCGACATTTCATTCCGCCTGCTCCGGAACAGGACTGGGTACTGCATCTTTATCGTCGTTGATGATCCTGCTTCCGGGATTGCTGCGCAGGATATACGATCTTTTTCAGCTCTGCATAGTTACGGGACATGATCTCCTCTTTCCCGGAATCGAAAAGCAGGGCTGTGGGATGCCGCAAGGGATAGATCGTGAAGTCTTTTCCCTGCAGATATTTCCCGAACAGATATCTGTACTCTTTTTTGGGGGGTCTGGGGATATTCTCCCGGATCAGGATGAACTTAAGGGCCTGAAAACCCAGGGGTACGACGATACGGGGTTGCAGGATCTTTATCTCCTGCTCCAGCCAGGGTGTGCAGGCATCCCACTGGGCCCGCGAGGGACGCCGGGCTTTGGGCAGCATGCACTTGATCAGGTTGGTCAGGTAAAGGTCCTGTCGCTGTACGCCGGCTCTTTCCAGCAGCCGGTCAAAGATCTTTCCCGAGGGACCCGTGAACATTCTCCCCGACAGATTCTCCTCCCTGCCCGGCGCCTGTGCGATCATCATCACATGAGCATGCAGATCCCCTTCCGGCAACACACACCGCTGCCGCCAGGCATGCAGATCACACGACCGGCATGCACAAATGGAGCTGTAGAGCTCCTCCAGGATCTTCTGCCTGCTGTCCATGCTCCTAAAAATAATAAAAGAGATGCATTTATTGCCGGCACGGAAATAAAAAGGGAGATCCCGTTGTCACAATAAAGAAATGAAGATGCTTACAACTGAACTTTTTATCTTTGAACACTGAATATAGGAATAAATTGGACATTAGGATTGTCAATAATTAAAAAGAGGGTAGTGAACAAGTATGCCGGCGACTGGGAACTGGTGGAGAAAGCACGCACAGGTGATGAGCGTGCATTTGCTGCTATTGTCAGGAAATTTGAGCCCATGGTAGCCAATGTGGTGAAAGGCATGCTGGGAAATGTGGCGGAGGCGGATGATGTGGGACAGGATGTGTTCATACGCTTTTATCACTCCCTGGACCGTTACCGGGGTGATGCTGCGTTAAGGACCTATCTGACAAGGATCGCCATCAACCTTTCGCTGAACGAGCTGAAGAAGAAAAAAAGAGTGGTCTCCCTTTTTACGCAGAAACAGGAAGAAGCCGGTTATTCGGACCTGTCTGACGAGGGCAGAGATGCGGAAAAAAGAGATACACGGGAGGTGGTGGAAGCCGCCCTCCGGAAACTGGACGAGGGTTTCAGGTCGGTGGTCGTGCTGCGGCTGATCGAGGGTTACAGCACCAAAGAGACAGCAGAGATCCTGAACCTGCCGATGGGTACCGTGCTCTCGAGACTGTCACGGGCCCAGAAACAATTGAAAGAGATATTAATGAATGAAAAGATCTTTAAACCATGAAAGAACAAGAAATGAAACGGGAACTCCTGTACGCATCTTTTGACCGGGATCTGTCGCCGGAAGAGAAAAAGTTGCTGGAGGAATATCTCAAAGATCCCGATCTGAAAGCGGAGGAGGAACAGCTGAGAGAGATGCGCGGTCTGCTGAGGGAGACCTCCTGGCATTTTGACGAAGGATTCTCTTCCCGGGTGATGCAACGTCTCCGTGAAGAGAAGGAGCAGACAAAGGTGGTGGAGATGGAAAATACCGGCCAGTTCTTCTCTCTTTTCCGGAAGATAGCCGTAGCCAGCATCGCTGTTATAGCGGTCCTGCTTATCTCCATATATATGACCAGCGGATCGCTCAACAAAGAGACCGTCCTGGGAGTGGATAACTATTCAGAGGATAACCTCGTGAGTTATCTCCTGTATGAGGATTTTTCCGAATGAAATGCTGCATGGTTGCATAATATTAAAGAACAGATAACAAAAAATGAACAACGTGAAAACAAATAAGATCAAGATCATCCTGGTCCTTACCGGGACGCTGATCATCGGCTTTGCCCTGGGCATGCTTACCTCGGCACAGATACGGAATGCCCATCTCAAAAAATACCGTTCTTTTTCCTCGACCGACCGGTTCATCTATGGGACGTTACATGTGATCGATCCTACGCCGGAACAAAAAGAGAAGATCCTTCCGGTCATTAAAAAATATGCATCGGAGAACAATACTCTGCGTGAAAAGTACAGGGATGATTTCATCGCCCTGATGAAGGAATTCAGGAAAGAGTTGGATCCTTATCTTACCAGGGCACAGAAAGAACGTATGGATAATATCGCCCGCTCACACAATAAGCGGCCGGGTGGTCCCAAACGACATGGTGGTCCGCCGCCACCCCCTCCCGGGGACCGGGGGCCGGGACGTATGCCCTGTCCCTGGTAGCAAAGCAGAAAGAGACCCCGGAATTACCGGGGTCTTTTTTTCCCGGGGGAATAAACCAAGCGTGCCGGATGTCAAATAAGCGACAAAACAGAAAAAATAACTTTTATAATTGTAAAGCTATGAAAACAAAATGGATGAAAATGACCACGATCTTTCTGACGATCTTTCTGGCGGGGACACTGGCCTGGGCACAGCCCCCCAAACCCAAAGGCATGCCGATGATGAAGTCACAACACTTCGGCATGATGCAGAAGATGCTCGATCTGACGGATGATCAGATAGATCAGATGAAGCAGCTCAACCTGGACAGGACCAAAGAGTTCCTGCCTCTGCGCAATGAGATGGCTGTTCTGAAGGCCCGGTACCATGCACTGGTCACGGCAGAAAAACCTGATCAGAAGTCGATCAATGCAAACATCGACAAGCAGACGGACCTGATGAACAAAATGATGAAACTGCGGGCAAAATATTCCTTGAAAATGAGGGATATCCTCACCGAGGAGCAGTGGTTGCTCATACAAAGCCACAAAAGCATGATGAAAAAGGGTATGAGCATGCGTGGTAAAAGCGGTATGCAGGGAGGCATGGGACCCTGTGGCAAAGGCATGCGGGGGCCTGGTCCGGCCATGGGCCCTGGTGGCAGACCCGGCATGTTCAACGAAGACATCGATATCGAAAAATAGATCTGCAGGAAACAGTCAGGAAAAAGGCGGGGATGTCCCGCCTTTTTTTTGTACTGAATATAATTTTATTACCTTTGCTGAAACGGAATTAAACTTCTAAGTAGTTGGTAAAGAAGGTTCTATATCTGTTTGTGTTGTGGGTGTCGATACTTGCTGTGTCGGGACCTGTGGAAGTTGCCGGACAGGAAACGCATTCGCAGGTGCAGCGGTCTTCCGAAAAGGTCATCCTCGGTGGGAAGATCTATTACATCCATGTCGTAAAAAAAGGGGAGACCCTCTACGGCATCAGTAAAGCCTATGGAGTCTCGGAAAAAGAGATCTCCCGCGAAAACCCTGTTCTTGTGACGGGGCTGCAGGCGGGGATGGTGCTCAAGATCCCTTATGTGGAAAAGAAGGAAACGCCTGCGGGGGAGCAGGACATCCGGAATGAAAAATATATAATCCATGCGATGAAGGAAGGGGAGACCCTTTATTCCCTTTCGCGGCAATACCAGGTGAGTGTGGAGGATATCCTTCATCTGAATCCCGGTTTGAAGGTGGATGACATCCCGCTGGGAACCCGCATCAGGATCCCGGTCAAGAGGGTTGTGCCGGAGCGTATCGATTTTACGCAGCCCCAGGGAAAATACCGCATCCATGTGGTGCAGCCGGGCGAGACCCTTTACAGCATTGCCAGGAGCTATAACCTGAGTGTGCGGGATCTCAAGAAGATCAACAAAGGCCTGCGCAACAGGATCAAACCGGGGCAGCAGATACGCATCCCTGCGGGAGCTGCCGCCCTGGCAACAGGAACCCTGGCACCTCTTCCGGATACGTTAGCGAAAGATACGACTTTGTACCATGCAGAAGGGTTGCCCCCTTTCATGCCCGCTTTCCCCTGTGACACCTCCGCCCTGCTGGGTACGGGCCGCACCTGGCACATCGCGCTGATGATGCCTTTTTATCTGAATGAGAACGATGAGAGGAGTTATATAGACTCAAGCCGTGTGGACCCTTCCACCGGCAAGAAGATCAGGAAGATCATTTACCGCGATCCTACCTGGATCTATCCTCCGACGACCACCTTGCTTCCTTTTTACCAGGGCGTGGTGATCGCCCTCGACACACTCGGAAAGCTGGGTATCCATGCTGAAGTGAAAGTGTTCGATACGGAAAAGGATATGTCGGTGGTCGACTCGATCATACGGTCGGGGGCCCTGGACAGTATGGACCTGATCCTGGGGCCGGTCTATCCTTCTACTCTTGCCCTGGTGGCTGAATATGGACGTGAAAAACATATCCCGGTGGTTTCTCCTCTCTCCCGGAAAGAGGATTTCCTGCATTTCAACCCCTGGTCCTTCCAGTGCAAACCTTCCAGGGATCTGGAACATCGGTATATTGCCTCTTTCCTGGCAGAGAACACCGATAAGAACCTGGTCATCATCCATTCGGACGATTCTGTCAACCAGCAGATCTTTGACCGGGTACGGGATTATATCAACGAAGCTTTGGAACCCTACATCCATCCCGAGGATGTGGTGATCAAAGAGGTGGTGGTGCCACCGGTGATCGCCCCGACGGATACCATGAACAATATCCGTCTTTCCCTGGACAAATACAAAGAGAACATGGTATGGGTGCTTTCTGACGAGGAAGGTTTTGTCAGTGAGGTCGTCTCTCGCCTGCATACATACAATGATGAGTATCCCGTGATGCTGGTAGGCAGTTCTACCTGGAGATATTTCAGAAATCTGGAACTGGAATTCTTTTTCCAGATGAACCTGCATCTTTTTACGATCCGCCAGCCTGATTATAACGGGGATATTGAAAAATACATCGTGAGATCTTTCAGGAGGTTATACCATACCGATCCCAATGAGATGAGCTTTGCCTGGGACGGTTATGACGAGACGGTCTGGTTCCTGACGCTTCTGCAGCGTTATGGCACATCTTTCGAAGAATGTGCCGGTTATTATCATGCTTCCCTTTCCCTGGAGGATTTTGTGTTCCGCCGTACCGGCTGGTTCAGCGGCTTTATGAACACCTCGATGAAACTCCTGCAGTACAATCCCGATTTCACCATTACGGAGATCCCTTTCACCCTGGATAAGACATTGGGGAGATAGGCAGGGCCATAAAAAAAAAGGCCATCAACCTGACCTTTTTCTATAACTAACCAACTATTAACTAAACTATTTCTGACCTTTGTTACGGGAAGAGAGAGGAAAGGTTACATTTTGGTTATTTTTTTTGAAAAAAAACTGAAAGGATCGGGTCGTGATCATTCTTTGGGAAGATGCACATTTCCTGATTATACAGCAGGAAGAAATACAATACGTAGGGGCACAATAAGAGACACAATATGTAGGGGCACAATAAATAAAGATACAATATACAGAGGTACAATAATTTGAGTAGGGACACAAAATTTTGTGCCCCTACGGATGTATTGTATCATACGTTATATACTGTTTTAAAATAATACAGCGGGAATGGAAGAATACAAGCTACCAGCAACGGACAGGGATGACGGGTTAGGATCTTTTTACGTTAGCTGTTTCCGCAGCATGTCGACGAATCCTTCCACATCCTCTTCGGTGGTGTCCCAGGAGGTCATCCACCGTACGGCCGGTATGCTTTCATCAAAGAGGTAGAAAAAATATTCATTCTGCAGTGCCGGGATCTTTTCTTTGGGCAGGGTCGCGAATACGCCGTTAGCTTCCACGGGGTGCAGTATCCTGACGGCAGGGATCGCAGCTGCTTCCTGTGCCAGCAGGGAGGCCATCCGGTTGGCATGACGGGCGTTTTTCAGCCAGAGGTCATCTTCCAGCCAGGCCAGGAACTGGGCAGCGATGTACCGCATTTTTGAGGCCAGCTGCATGCCCTGCTTCCGGATATAGCGGAAGTCTTTTGCCAGTGCCGGGTTGAGGATGACCACTGCCTCTCCGTACATCATTCCATCCTTGGTGCCTCCGAAAGAGAGAATATCCACCCCCGTGTCGGTGATCATCTCCTTCAGTGTAATGCCCAGGGCCGCCACAGCATTGGCGATGCGTGCCCCGTCGACATGCAGGATCATGCCGTGGTCGTGGGCCAGAAGGGCCAGCTCCCTGATCTCTTCAGGCGTATAGACCGTTCCCCGCTCGGTCGTCTGGCTGATGGAGATCACACGGGGTTGGGAATGGTGCTCAAAGCCAAAACCTGTAAGCTCTTTGTGAATGAGTGCAGGCGTGATCTTCCCGTGGACATGGCCGATGGGTATGACCTTACTGCCGGTAAACCTTTCGGGAGCACCGCATTCATCTTCATGGATGTGTGCCGTTTCGGCACATATCAAGGAATGCCACGGGTGCATGGCACTGCCCAGCGCCATTACATTGGCCCCTGTTCCGGTGAGCACAAAAAACACTTCTGCCTCCTCCCCGAACAGGGAAGCGATCTTCCCGGCAGCCTGCAGGGTCCAGGGATCATCACCGTACCCTACCGCATGCCCCTTGTTGACCCGTTGCATCGCTTCCAGAATGGACGGATGAACAGGGGCATTGTTATCACTGGCAAATCCTCTGGGGTGTTTGTCGTAGGTCATGGGTATATTTTTTAGGTTTTTGTTGGTTGATTTTATCTATTTTTTTTAATTTTATAGCAATAAGACCGGTAATTTTCACGTAAAAGTATACATTTCGGATATAACTTCGCATTTCCGGAGGAGCGAAGGGAGTGTTTTCATCATATACTTTTTGGTTATGGATAAGGAACAGATAAAAAAAGAGATCATACGGCTCTGTATAGAAAAACAGGAGCAGGTGGTGAACACCGCCCGTCAGGCAGTGGAGGAGGTGCAGGAGAGTGCCAACGAAGATGACCAGACCAGGGACCTCTATGATCCCTACCGTATACAGCTCCTGGGGAAAAGGGACCTGCTGGCCGCACAGTATGAAAAGGCCTTGCAGGAAAAGCAGGTACTTGAGAAACTGGCCGGCATGAAAAGCCGGGATTATATAGATGTTGGTTCGGCAGTAGTGACCGACAAGCAAAGGATGTTCGTCTCCATCGGCCTGGGCCGGTTCGAATGTTGCGGAGAGACGTGGTATGCGATCTCCCCCAAGGTCCCTCTTTTTGAAAAGATCCGGGGCCTGAAGAAAGGAGATACGTATGAATTCAACGGCCAGACATTTAAAATAAAGGACGTGTTCTGACCTTTTTCTCATTTTGATGCATTTTTATCGCTTACAGTATTTGTTTTTGAAAAAATTTATATATTAGCGCCCGATAATGAAAATTTCAATGCAGGCATATTGGTGGTTGTGGCAGTTCTCCGGGAGTGGGAGTAACCGGTATGTCCTGTAGATAAGACAGAAAATAATGCAGGGGCATGTTGGTTACAGCATGCCCCTTTTTTTTAGTACTAACTTTAAATCTTTTTAGTGATGACCAAAAGAGTGAAGATCTTGCTGGATGAGTCGGAGATGCCGCGTCAGTGGTACAACCTGGCAGCAGACCTGCCCAAACCTCCTCCGCCGCCCCTGGGACCTGACGGCAATCCGTTATCCCCGGAACAGCTCTCGGCTGTTTTCCCGATGAACCTTATTGAACAGGAAATGACCACGCAGCGGTGGGTGGACATACCGCAGGAAGTGCTGGAGATGCTGGTAAGGTGGAGACCGTCCCCCCTGCATCGGGCGGTGCACCTGGAGAAAGCCCTGGGGACCCCGGCACGCATTTACTATAAGAACGAGAGTGTTTCGCCTGCCGGCAGTCATAAGCCCAACACGGCCGTGGCACAGGCTTATTATAATAAGGAGTTCGGGGTGAAAAAGATGACCACCGAGACCGGTGCCGGTCAGTGGGGGAGTGCTCTGGCCTTCGCCTGTTCGCTGGTGGGCCTGGAAGCGAAAGTATATATGGTACGTATCAGCTTTGATCAGAAACCTTTCAGGAAGATGATGATGCAGACCTGGGGGGCCACCTGTGTGGCCAGTCCCAGTATGGAGACACAGGCAGGACGCGCGGTGCTGGAAAAAGACCCCGACACCCCCGGCAGCCTCGGCATAGCCATCAGCGAAGCCGTTGAAGAGGCCGTCGCCGACAAATCAGGCAAGACCAAGTACTCGCTCGGCAGTGTGCTCAACCATGTGCTGCTTCACCAGACCATCATCGGCCTGGAAACCAAAAAACAGCTGGAAAAAGCCAATGAGAAAAAGGTGGATGTGGTCATCGGCTGTGTGGGTGGCGGCAGTAATTTTGCGGGGCTTTCCTTCCCTTTCATCCTGGACAAGATCAACGGAGCGGACATTGATATCATCCCCGTGGAGCCGGCCTCGTGCCCCACACTCACGCGGGCGCCCTATCATTATGATTTTGGTGACAATGCAGGGCTCACGCCTCTGCTGGCTATGCACACCCTGGGTCACGGTTTCATCCCGCCGCCGATACACGCCGGTGGACTGCGATACCATGGTGTGGCACCGCTGATCAGTCATGCGGTCAACCTCGGCCTGGCCAGACCCCAGGCTCTTCACCAGCTGGAGTGCTATGAGGCAGCCATGCTCTTTGCCCGCACCGAGGGGATCATTCCCGCCCCCGAGACAAGTCATGCTATCGCCCAGACCATCCGCGAAGCCAAAAAAGCCAAAGAGGAGGGGAAAGAAAAAGTGATCGTCTTCAACCTGAGCGGCCACGGACTGATGGACCTTGTGGGATACGACAACTATATCCATGGCCGGCTGCATGACTACGCCCTGAGCGAGGAGGAGCTGAAAAAGTATACGGAAGATCTGAAACAGTTCCCTACCCCTCATATCGGCTGACATGACCCTCTACCGGCTCTTGTCGCGGAAGATGTTTCTTCTCTCTGTGGCATAACCCGGTATCCGGTGATACTGTAAGAGTTTTTCCCGGTTTACGTACCGGGAAAAACTTTTTTTTTAACTTTACCTGTATAAAGTAATTCAACAACCATGGAACGAAAAGATGTCGACCTTTCCAGGGTGATGATCCTGACGGTCAACCCCCGTCCTGATTACACCAAGATCGCCGTATACCGCCTGGAGAAGATCATATTTCTGAAGATGATCCGTCATCCTGCCGATGAGCTGGCCCGCTTTAAGGGTGTTCTGGAGCAGGAAGAGTACCGGAGCCGGGAGATCCTCCATGCCCTCGAGGAAAATGAGATCAACTTTGAGGATATCATTATGGTGCTGGGCAGGGGAGGCCTGATACATCCCGTGAAATCGGGCTTGTATGAAGTGAACGAAAGAATGAAGAAAGACCTGAAGAACTTCAATGAGCTGGTGGAGGATGTGGTCAATCTGGGAGGGCTCATTGCCGATAACCTGGCAAGGCGTTTCCCGAATGCCAAAGCATATATCGCCGACCCTGTGGTAGTGGATGAATTTGACGAGATCGCCCGGATCTCGGGTCATCCCCTGTTCGAAAGAAAATCCATATTCCATGCCCTCAACCAGAAATATGTTGCCCGCATGTATGCCCGTTCCATAGGAAAGAAATATGAAGAGCTGAACCTGATCGTGGTCAACCTGGGCGGGGGGATCACGGTGGGCATGCATCATCATGGCAAAGTGGAGGATGCCACTTACGGTTATGACGGAGATGGCCCTTTTTCTGCTATTGGCAGCGGGTCGCTGCCGGTGGGGGATGTGATACGTACCGCATACAGCGGTAAATACACCATGGAGGAGATGCTGGAAATGGTGCGGGGCAAAGGAGGAATGGTAGCCTATCTGGGTACACAAAGCGGATATGAGGCCGAAAAACTGGCCGAGGCCGGCGATCATCAGGCCCTCTTCATCTTTGAAGCCATGGCCTATCAGGTAGCTAAAGAGGTGGGAGCCATGTGTATGACCATCACGGAAGATGTGGATGCGATCCTCGTGACCGGTCCCATGGCCAACAGTAAATATCTTATGAAATTCCTCATGGAACGATTGCCCAAAGTAGCAGACGTACATATCTATCCCGGTGATGATGAACTGGAAGGACTGGCTTATTACGCTTATCTTTATCTGAAGGGAGAGATAGATATTAAGGAATACAGACCCTGATGTCCATGAAAACACTTTTTTTGTTCCGTAAACACCA
>JALVJE010000065.1 GCA_027028505.1 Bacteroidales bacterium | reverse complement strand
CCAAAGACCTGGTGAAACAGATCCTTACCTTCAGCCGGCAAATGGAGGTGGAGAAAAAGCCCTCTGATCTGAAAGAGATCATTAATGAAGTGCTGAACCTGATCAAAGCCTCTTTCCCGGCCAATATAGATATCGTTACCGATCTGGACCATCCCTGCGGAACAGTACTGGTCGACACTACACAGATCCATCAGGTGATGATGAATCTGTGTACCAATGCATCCCATGCCATGAGTCCCGATGGGGGAACCCTCACGATCTCTCTCAACGAGAAAGTACTGACCGCGAAAGATGTCAAGGATATGAACAACATCTCTCCGGGGAAATATGCCTGCATTACGGTGAGTGACACCGGTATAGGCATGGACCAGCAGACGCAGAACCGTATCTTTGAGCCTTTTTTTACAAAAAAAGAGGTAGGCGTGGGATCCGGTCTCGGACTGGCGGTGGTCCACGGCATCATCAACAGCTACCGGGGAGCGATCACAGTAGAAAGTGAACCTGGAAAAGGCACCACCTTTTATATCTATCTGCCCCTCTTCGAGGAACCTCATGAACTGGAAGTGCCCAAGGAGTACCTGAAAGCAGGCATGGAACGCATCATGTTCGTAGATGATGAAGAGGAGATCACTTTTATCGGGAAGAAGATGCTTGAGAGCCTGGGCTATTCCGTGACCATACGCAATGACGGCAACAGAGCCTTCCAGGAGTTTAAAAGACATCCCGAAGATTATGACCTGCTGGTGACCGACCAGATCATGCCCGGTCTGCTGGGTACCAACCTGGCAGCAAAATTCAGGCAGTTGAATCCGAAGCTGAAAGTGATCATCATTACCGGAGCCAAAGAGTCGATCAACGAGAAGATTATCAGTGAATACCAGATCGACGAACTATTGTTGAAACCGTTAAAATTGAGTGAATTCAGTAAAGTGATCCGGGATGTTCTGGACCATAATAACGACCAAAACAACTAATATACCATGGCAAAGATCATAGTGATTGATGATGAGCCGTATATCCTCCTCATGCTGAAAAAAATGCTCGAGAAGGAAGGCCATCAGGTAGAAATGGCTACCAATGGCGTGGAAGGGATCAATCTCTATCACGAGAAGGGTGCCGAGCTGATCATCACGGACATCGTAATGCCGGAAAAAGAAGGTCTGGAGACCATCATCAACCTGAAAGCGGAAAATCCTTCGCTGAAGGTGATCGCTATCTCCGGCGGAGGCCGGGTCGATTCGAGGGAATATCTCCATTCCGCCCAGTTGCTCGGCGCTGAAAGGATCTTTCAGAAGCCTTTTAAGAAAGATGAGATCGTGCAGGCAGTGAAAGAGCTGTTGGGTGAATGATCCCGGTGGGACGGTTCATATCTTTTTTTTTCAGATACATCCGGATATTGTATATTCGTACAATATTTGCATAATTGATCGTCTTATTATTGTTCCTGTTTAAATCTTTTTATAATGAAAAAATATTTTCTTCTTGCGGTCGCTGTTCTGCTGGCTGCACAGATTACAGTACAGGCTCAGGAAGCCCGGCTGATGCGTTTCCCCGATATCCATGGCGATAAGGTCGTCTTCGTGTATGCCGGCGATCTTTACCTTGTCGGTGCCAACGGGGGTATGGCACGTCGCATCACCACCAACAAAGGGTATGAATGCTTTCCGCACTTTTCGCCCGACGGCTCGCTCATTGCCTTCACGGGGCAATATGACGGAAATACAGAGGTCTTTGTGGTCCCTTCGGAAGGAGGTATCCCCAAACGTCTTACCTATACGGCCACCCTCGGCCGTGATGACATAGGCGACCGCATGGGACCCAACAATATTGTTATGGGCTGGACCCCCGACGGGAAAAACATAATTTATCGTTCCCGACGTTATTCCTTTAATTCTTTTACAGGCCAGCTTTTCCTGGTACCTGTCGAAGGAGGTCCCTCCAGAGAGATCCCCATCTCCAAAGGAGGCTTCTGCTCCTATTCACCCGACGGGAAGAAAATGGCCTTCAACTGGGTGTTCCGGGAGTTTCGTACCTGGAAATATTACAAAGGAGGCATGGCGGACGATATCCGCATCGTCGATCTCGATACCAAAAAAGTGGAGAAGATCACAGACAACATCAACCAGGATATCTTTCCGATGTGGATCGGCAACAGGATCTTTTTCCTCTCCGACAGGGACCGCACCATGAACCTTTTTGTCTATGACCTGAACACCAAACAGCAGAAAAAACTGACCCAATATACCGATTATGACATCAAGTTCCCCGGGTTCGGGAAAGATCATATCATCTGGGAAAGGGGAGGATACCTGTACAAATATGATGTGAACAGCGGGGCGGTAGCCCAGATCCATGTACAGATCGCCAATGATGAGAAATGGAGCCGTAAGAACTGGGTAGATGCCTCCCAATGGCTCTCGTCGGTGGATCTCTCTCCCAACGGTGAAAGGCTTGTCATCGGAGCCCGCGGCGACATTTTCTCCGTACCGGCCCAAAAAGGGATCACCCTTAACCTGACAGGATCCTCCGGCGTCAACGACCGCGATGCTTACTGGTCACCCGATGGGAAATACATCGCTTATATCTCCGATGCTACCGGAGAGTTTGAGATCTACATACGCAA
This sequence comes from Bacteroidales bacterium, assembly GCA_027028505.1. Lineage (GTDB taxonomy): Bacteria > Bacteroidota > Bacteroidia > Bacteroidales > VadinHA17 > DRPN01. The sequence continues at coordinate 12,266 of JALVJE010000065.1, read as the reverse complement.
CCAGGACGGTACCGGGGAACCGATACAGCTTACCTCCGGGCTGAAGACCTATATCTTTGACCTGGCCTGGTCGCCTGACAGCAAAAAGATCCTGTTCAATGACAAGAAACAGACCCTGAGCTATGTGGACATAGCCACCAAAAAGGTGGTGCAGGTGGACCAGTCGGATGAAGCGCCCTGGTACAGCTATGACTGGTCGCCCGACAGCAAATGGATCACCTTCACGAAGGCGGAAAAAGGGATGACAAAGATCCGTCTCTACAGCCTTGAGACACAAAAGACCTGGGTCCTCACCGACGGCTGGTATGAATCGAACAATCCCTCTTTCAGCAGCGACGGAAAATACATTGTCTTTACCTCGGCACGTGACTTCCATCCGATATACAGCCAGGTGGAATGGGACTATGCTTATGAGGACATGACCCGGATCTATCTGATCACGCTGCAGAAAGGAACACCTTCCCCTTTTGCTCCGGAGAATGATGTGGTAAAGGTGAAAAAAGAAGAGCCGGTAGCAACGGCAGGCAAGAAGGAGAAAGAGAAAAAGGGGAAAAAAGGAAGTGCTCCGGAAAAGACATCAGAAAAGAACATTACGATCGATCTGGACGGCATACAGGACCGTATCGTCGGACTCCCGGTGAAACCGGCCAACTATTACAACGTGAACTGTGTAGGAGACAAGGTTTATTATATCCGTTATTCCTCTATGGGAGGGGGCAGTGTCTTTGCCATGTACGACCTGAAGAAGAAGAAAGAGACTGAGCTGGGCAAAGGACTTTCCTATACGCTTTCTCCTACCAACAAGAAGATGCTGGTCATGCAGGGCAAGCGGGCCCAGGTCATCGACCTTCCTTCCGGCAAGGTGCAGATCACCGAGCCGGTCGACCTCTCCAACATGAAGGTGCTGGTGGACCATCACCAGGAGTGGATGCAGATCTTTAACGAGAGCTGGCGGCAGATGCGGGATTTCTTCTATGCTCCCAACATGCACGGCCTCGACTGGCAGGCCATCCATGACAAGTATGCCGTGCTGGTACCTTATGTGAACCACCGCTCCGACCTGACCTATATCATCGGCGAGATGGTGGGTGAGCTGAGCGTGGGACACTCCTATGTCATCAATGGTGACAGGCCCAAACCGGAACGTATCAAAACAGGGCTTCTGGGGGCCCGTCTCTCCCGCACGGAGAGCGGATATTATCATATCGATAGGATCCTCAAAGGGGCCAACTGGGACAACAGCCTGCGCTCCCCGCTGACCGAGCTGGGCGCCGATGTAAAAGAGGGGGATTATATCCTGGCCGTCAACGGGCACCCGGTGAACGAGGTGGACAATATCTATATGCTCCTGGTGGGGAAAGCCGGCAAGACCGTCGAGCTGACCGTGAACAGCCAGCCCTCGACCACCGGAAGCCGCAAGGTGCTGGTCAAACCCATCGCAGATGAGTCACAGCTTTATTACTATGACTGGGTGGAAGGCAACATACGCAAGGTCAGCGAGGCTACCAATGGCGAGGTGGGTTACATCCACATCCCCGACATGGGACCCGAGGGTCTCAATGAGTTTGTCAAACATTACTATCCCCAGTTGCTGAAGAAAGGACTGATCATTGATGTGCGGGGCAACGGCGGAGGGAATGTGTCTCCCATGATCATGGAACGTCTGCTGCGGACCATCACCTACGTGACCATGCATACCGGCGAGAAAAAAGGAGATGTTAACCCGGTAGGTACCTTCATAGGACCCAAGGTGGCGCTGCTCGACAAGTATTCCGCTTCCGACGGCGATCTCTTCCCATACCGTTTCAAATACAAGAAACTGGGCAAATTGATCGGCACCCGTTCGTGGGGAGGCGTGGTCGGCTATAGCGGCCACATCCCCCTGATCGACGGAGGGTCGCTGGTGACGCCTTCCTATGCACCCTTCGCGGCCAATGGCAGCGGATGGATCATCGAAGGTCATGGCGTGGAGCCGGATATATACATCGAGAATGACCCGGTACGGGAATACGAGGGGATCGACGATCAGCTCAACAAGGCCATCGAGGTGATCAAAGAAGAGGTGAAGAACTTCAAATACCAGATCCCGCCCATCCCGGCCTGGCCGGATAAAAGGTAGGGACAAGGCATGCCTTGTCCCCAATGATATATCAACCGCATTGTGACGTGTCTAATGTACCCTTAACCCCACGCGCCCCCTCGGTCCCCTAAAGGGGAAGTCCACCCACAAATCAATAGACAGTGTGGGCAAGGGTTCCCCCTTCAGGGGGTCAGGGGGGCGGGCAGGACAAGCTTGATAATGCCTTGTTATATGGTTGACCTGATACCAGGAAATTCAGTCCCTGGAGAATATGTTCGCCGGCACGTTCAGGCATGCCTCTTAAGGAGATCGCGGTACGTCGGATGATACGGATTTCATTTGATGTGTCACGTGAAATAGTTGACGTATACAGATTTATTTTGATCATAATTTTTAAGAGCATCTTTATGTCCGGAATCTCAGGTTTTATTGTTTTGTCCCTGCTGCTGGCCGGGACCGTGACGGGTCAGACGACCCCCAAGAAGCCCCTGACCCATGAGGTCTATGACTCCTGGAAGAGTCTCAGCCATGTGACCCCCTCCCGCGACGGACGATGGGTCACCTGGGAGATCAACCCCCAGCAGGGCGACGGCTGGCTTTATCTGTACAATATCAAAAAAGCATCGCTTGACTCTTTCCCGCGGGGTTACGGGGCCCGTTTCTCACCTGCGGGGGATTATCTGGTTTTTAAGATCAAACCCCAGTATGCCGTAGTGCGCAAAGCCAAAAAGGAGAAAAAGAAAAAGGAGGATATGCCCAAAGATTCGCTGGGGATCCTGGTGCTGAAAGGCATGGCTCCGGAGAAAGTGGAGAAGGTTTCCTCTTTTGGTGTCCCGGAGAAAGCCGGCTCATGGTTCTGGTACCGCCGCGAAAAGATCTTTCCTGAAAAGCCGGACACCACAGGTATGAATGCTTCGGAAGAGACGAAGAAAGCCTATGAGGAGAAGAAAAAAGCGTACGACAAGAAGGTGAAGGAGATCAAAAAGGCCAAAGGCACCGACCTGGTGGTGGCCGATCCTGTTGCCGGCCGCTCGGTGGTATTCCATGATGTCACGGACCAGGTGATCGCAAAGAATGGCAGCAGGCTGGCCTTTATCACCCATCAGAAAGACTCGCTGGCCACGGCGGAGATCTATCTTTTCTCTGCCGGCGATGCCACCACCCGGAAGATCTTCTCCCGCAAAGCGAAGGAGAGCAATGCTGAGAAGGTGACTGTCGACGGGCAGGGGCAGCAGGTGGCCTTCCTCCATTCTGCCGACACCGGTGATGTGAAGATCTTTTCCCTCTATTACTGGAAAGATGGGGAGGATTCTGCCCGTATGGCCGTGGATACGCTCTCGCCGGGTATGCCTGCCGGGTGGAGCGTCAGCGACAACCGTTCTCCCTGGTTCTCGGAAAAAGGAAGCCGTCTTTTCCTGGGCACCGCGCCCCGTCCCGAACCGGAGCCGGAGGATACGCTGCTGCCGGAAGAGAAATACCATGTGGATATCTGGAGTTGGAAAGATCCCTACCTGCAACCCATGCAGAAGCTGAGAGCCGAGAGGGAGAAAAAACGCACCTGGCTGGCCGTATGGTTGCCGGAGCAAAAGAAATTCGTGCAGCTGGCCGACAAAAACGTACCGGAGGTGAACGTGCCCCTGAAGGGAGAGGCGCCCTGGGCCCTGGGAACCTCCGGCCTTCCCTACAGGATGCTGATCTCATGGGAGGCCGACCGGTACCGGGACATCTACCGCATCGATGTGGCTACAGGCCGTAAAGAAAGACTCCTCACCAAAGCGCCCTCCTCCGTGAGCCTCTCACCCCATGGCACTTCGCTTGTCTGGTGGAGCGTGGAGGATAGTTGCTGGCATGGCCGCAACCTGATCACAGGTACGGAGACCAACCTGACCGGTACCCTGCCCGTGGCTTTTTATAACGAGCAGCACGATACGCCCAGTCATCCTTATCCATACGGCTACGCCGGTTGGTATGATGACGACCACCACATCATCCTTTACGACCGGTTCGACCTTTGGAAAGTGGATGTGACCGGTAAAACGAAGCCTGCATGTCTCACCAACGGCTATGGCAGAAAGAACGATATGCGTTTCAGGAGGGTGAGGCTCGACCGCGAGAAAGAGACCATAAGCCCTGATGAGGATTTGTATCTCAGCGCTTTTCACATTTACAACAAAAAGTCGGGATATTATCTTGCCGGGGCAAATAAGCCGGAAGATCCGGAGCGTCTTGTCCTGGGAGACTTTGCATATAGTTCTCTGATGAAGCCTGAGAAAGCGGATCTGTTGTTCTGGAGAAAAGGATCTTTTGAACAATATCCCGAGCTGTGGACCGGCAATATGAAGATGCGGAAAGCTACAGAGCTCTCACTCACTAACCCACAGCAAAGCGAATACCTGTGGGGTACCGTGGAACTGACGGAATGGACCTCCTTCACCGGAGAGCATCTGCAGGGACTTCTTTACAAGCCGGAGAATTTCGATCCTTCGAAGAAATACCCCATGATCGTCTATTTCTACGAGCGCAGCTCCGACGGCATGCATCGCTACTGGGCGCCGGCACCCAGCCGTTCCATCATCAACCGGTCGTTGTATGTGAGCAACGGCTACCTGATCTTCGTACCGGATATCACCTATCAGACCGGCTATCCCGGCCAGAGCGCATACAATGCCGTCGTCAGCGGCACTCAGACGATGGTCGACCGTTATCCTTTCATCGACAGGGAGCGGCTGGCCATGAACGGCCAGAGCTGGGGAGGTTATCAGATCGCCTACCTGGTGACGCAGACCGACATGTTCCGGTGCGCTTTCTCCGGCGCTCCCGTGTCGAACATGACCAGCGCCTACGGCGGTATACGTTGGGGATCGGGCATGAGCCGCATGTTCCAGTACGAGCAGACCCAAAGCCGCATCGGCGGGACCCTCTGGGAGAAGACCCTGCAGTACGTAGAGAACTCACCCATCTTCTTTGTCCCGAAGATCCACACCCCCCTGCTGATCATGCACAATGACAAGGACGGGGCTGTGCCCTGGTACCAGGGGATCGAGTTCTTCGTGGCCCTGCGTCGCCTGGGCAAACCGGCCTGGCTCCTGGAGTACAACAACGAGGACCATAACCTCACCCGCCGTGCCGACCAGAAAGATCTCTCCATCCGGACCATGCAGTTCTATGACCATTACCTCAAAGGCAAGCCCGCCCCCGCCTGGATGGTCTATGGTATCCCGGCTACGAAAAAAGGAAAGACGGACGGGTATGAGCTGGTGCCGGAAAAGAGAGATGAGAGATGAGAGATGAGAAATGAGAGATGAGAGAGGAGCGATGAAGCGATGATGAGGAACGCTCGAAGGGTTGCTGGGTGCTGGAGGGAAGCACAGAGCACAGGGCACAGGGCACAGGGCACAGAATAGTCCCGTGTCTGAGGAAAGATGAAGCGATGAAGCGATGAAATGATAAAGCGAATACCAACTACAAACCACGAACCTCAAACACTCGCACTGCGAGCTTCAAACCTCAAACAACTAGCTTTTGCGGACTTCGCGCTCCTTTGCGCCCATTGCGTGAAGCCTTCAACCCCAAACCTCAAACGCTCGCGTAGCGAGCATCAAATCCCGTAAAACTGCAATTGCAGTTTTACGAGGATCCTCGCAATTCTAACGAGATCTTTGATCTCGAGAATTGCGGGACCACAAACCTCAAACCTCAAACTACCTTCAACCTGAAACCTGGAACCTGAAACCTGAAACAATTCCAAACCTCAAACCTCAAACCTCAAACCTCAAACTAATTTACCCTTTATAGCCAAAGAGCTTCTTCTCCCTGATCCTGCGGGCTATGGCGGGGGAACGTACTCTTCCCAACGGGGATCGCCCTGTTGCAGCATCTCCAGCACCTCATACGATTTGATCTGCATATCGTTCGATATTCTCCCGGGGATATCGAGGATGAAGCGGTTCATCCGCAGGTACTCGAACAGCAGAGCCACATCTTTCTCCATACGTATGTTATCTGAAGTGACCAGCTCTTTGCTGTTACGTCTGGCGGTGGGGTAGATGTAAAGTTTCATGTTTTTCGGAAACAACTTGCCCAGGGCCTCCAGGATGCCGCCACGCAGGTCGGTGTAGTACTTTATGTCCACGATCTTCTCCAGCGTGGGCACGCCGACGACCACCCGCAGCTTTTTCAGCTTGAACATGCTGAAGAAATCCACCAGCTTGTAGTATTCCCTGAAGTCGGAGACCATCACATTGTGCCCCATTTCATTCAGCATGTCCACCCGTTCCAGGAAATCCTGTGCATCGATCTTCCCTTCGGACAGGACGTTGTTGAGGGTGATCTCGCAGAAGAAGTAGGTGCTCTCTTCGGTATAGTCCTCATCTTTCCGGAAAAGCTCCAGGCTGTTGTGCAGGATGTCCTCCACCACCCGGGTGACGGGCCGGAAGCTGCCGCGGAAGGCCAGCACATTCTTTTTGTAGAGCAGATCGGAGGGCTGCTGCACCCGGCCGTTGCGGTCGAACATGATAGCATGGGTCATGCCGTTCATGACGAGCTGCACGCCCAGCAGGCGGTTGTCCACATAGTCCAGGTCGGGGCCTGACATTTCTATCATGGTGATGCGCAAACGGTCACGGGAGAGGTTGTCCAGCAGCGAGAGAAGGAAAGTGTTGGGTGTGCGGTGGTAGAAACGGCTGGCATAGATCAGGTTCACGCCCAGGATGCCCAGCGTCTTCTGCTGCAGGAGGGCGTCGTTCTCCAGCAGCTTGACATGCAGGAGGATGGTGTTGGGGGCGCCGCCGGGAGTGTGCTGGAAACGGATGCCCATCCAGCCGTGGGGATAATTGCTCTTGGTGTAGTTGAGGGTCTCCACTGTGTCGGCGAAGGCGAAGAAACAGGCCTCCGGCTTCTCCTCCCGCAGCACCTCGCTGAGCTCGTTGAACTCCGCCTCCAGCATCTTCAACAGCCTCTCTTTGGCTACGTAGCGGTCGCTCTTGCCGGCATTGTACAGCACATCGCTGAATTTCTTGTCGTAGGCCGAGATGGTCTTGGCCACCGTGCCTGAGGCCCCGCCCGCCTGGAAGAAATGCCGCGCCACCTCCTGACCGCCGCCGATCTCGGCAAAAGAGCCGTAAAAAGAGGTGTCCAGGTTGATCTTCAGAGCTTTGCGGTTGGTAGGAATGGCTTCGTGGTCCATGGTGATCAACGATTAGGGTTCCAAAATGGCAAAATACGGAAAAGAATGGAAGAATGGAAGAATGGAATGTTGGAATGTTGGAATGATGGAATGATAGAGGGAGTAATGAATGATAAAGCGATAAAGCGATTAACTATGAACTGTGAACTATGAACTATGAACTATGAACTGTGAACTATGAACCGGTCAGATTTTTTCAATTTTTTCCCATCTTTGGATATATATTTTTTGAATGCGAAAAAAACTTCTCAATATCCTCTTCTGGTCGGTTCTGTCGGCGGCGTTCATTGGTCCGGGGACTGTCACTACGGCGGCCAAGGCGGGTGCCGGATATGGTTACGGACTGCTGTGGGCGCTGCTTTTCTCCACCGTCGCCTGTATCGTCCTGCAGGAGGCCGCTGCCCGGCTGACGCTGGCCTCGGGCCTGAACCTGGGCCAGGCCATACGCCGCCGCTACCGGGGCCGTTCCTCTTTCCTGTGGATCGTCGTGCTGGTGGTGGGGGCCATCATCGTCGGGTCGGCGGCCTATGAGACGGGCAACATCCTGGGGGCGCTGGCCGGCATACGCTTTATCATTGCAGGCCCTTCGTGGCTGTGGGTGCTCCTCATCGCGCTGTTCGCTGCGTTTATGCTCCTGCGCCGCTCTGTCCGGGGTGTGGCCCAAGTGCTGGGGGGGCTGGTGGCGGTGATGGGCGTGGCCTTTTTTCTTACTGCCGTGGCGGTACGTCCCGACGGCGGCGCCCTGCTGCACGGCATGCTGGTGCCCTCGCTGCCGCCGGGCAGCGGCCTCCTGGTGCTGGGACTCATAGGTACCACGGTGGTGCCCTATAACCTCTTCCTGGGCTCCGGCATGGCCGCCGGGGACCAGTCGCTGGGCGAGATGCGCTTCGGTCTCTCCGTAGCGGTGGGACTGGGCGGTCTTATCTCCATGGCCGTCCTCGTCGCCGGCACAGCCGTGGAGGGGGCTTTCACCTACGAAGGACTGGTGCAGGCCCTGCAGAACGGCACGGGAAGGTGGGCTGTCATCATCTTCGGCACAGGTATGCTGGCCGCCGGCTTCACCTCGGCGGTGACCGCCCCCCTGGCCTCGGCCGTGACGGCACGCTCCCTCTTCCATGATGAGCAACACCCCGCCTGGGACGAGGGGAAAAAATGGTTCATCGCCGTATGGGCGGGCGTGCTCCTCACCGGCGTACTCTTCGGCCTGTCGGGCGTGAAACCCGTGCCGGTGATCATCCTGGCACAGGCCCTCAACGGGCTCATCCTGCCGCTGATCACCCTCTTCCTGTTCCATGTCGTCAACGACCGCTCCCTCATGGGAGCACAGGCCAACGGCCGCGGCCTCAACCTGGCGATGTTCCTCGTCAACTGGGTGACCCTTACCCTGGGCCTGTGGCAGCTCACGCGCGTGGCCCTGACGCTCGCCGGTAGCGCCTTGCCGCCGGGAAACCGGTGGCTGTGGGGCATCGCCGCCGTGGCGCTGGCAGTGGATATGATGATCGGAGGGAGGTATATGGTGAGGGGGAGAGAGGTAGGGACGATGAAGAGATGAAGCGATAAAGCGATGAGGCGATCATGCGAATAACTCGGTACTCGCAATGCCGCAAATGCAGTTGGCATTTGCGAGCATCCCCGCCCGGATGACTCCGGTCGGACGGGCTCGCAATTCTGACGAGATCAAGATCTCGAGAATTGCGGGACTCGATACTCACAACTCGATACTCGATACCCAACTCTGAACTAATAACTTTTCAGTCATGAAGATCTCAAAACCTTTCACCGGCGTTCTCGCCTTCCTCATTGTCCTTTTCACGATGCCCCTGGGGCATGCGGCCATGATCGTCATGGAAAAGACCCTGGGACACGGGTATATCTACCAGGCAGCCGTCCTGCTGGGACTGCTCGGCTTCGTGTTGCTGGTCTGGGGTATCCTCTCCCGTGACGGGACGAAAGCCACCTTCCTGGGTCTTTTCGCCGGCCTCTTCATCTGGACCGGCTGGGTTGAGTTCGCCTATGTCTATTATGCCCACCGCTTTGGCGTGGCACCGCTGATCGAGAACGGGCAGGTGGTCACCAAACCGGAATACCTGATCATGCCTTCCTCGGTGGGGTTCTGGGCCGTGGCCATGATCTTTTATTTCTTCGGTACGAAGACCGGTTGTCTTTTCTTCAACTGGTTCCAGCGCCGGCTCAGCATTCAGCCGGTAAAGGAACTGAAACCGGTGAAGCGCAGCACCGCCCTCTCGGTGTTCATGGAGCTGATCCTGCTGTTGTGGACCTTCTACCTGGTACTGCTCTTCGCCTATGATGACCGTTTTTTCGGCGACCGGAGCGTGGTGACCTATATCATTGCTTTCGGTTCGCTCCTCTGGTCGCTGTACCTGTTCCGCAATCTGCTGAAGATCGACGATCTCTCCTATGCCATCCGCTATGCAGTGCCCACGGTGATCATCTTCTGGAACTTTGTGGAGATCCTGGGACGCTGGGATGTGCTCAAAGAGATCTGGATCGAGCCTTTTCGGTACCGCCTGGAGATCCTCCTGACCGCCGGGGTCTTCGTGATCCTCCTGGCGATCAGTGTGATCGAGAGCAGGAAGAAAGGAAAGGGAAGTGATAAGGCATAAGTAATAAGGCAGAAGGCAGAAGTAATAAGGCATCCGCCGCCGCTCCTTTGGAGTTTTGGCGGACGAGGATAAGGCAGAAGGAGGTTCCAAGTTCCATGTTCCAAGTTCCAAGTTCCAGGTTTCAGGTTCCAGGTTTCAGGTTCCAGGTTCCAGGTTTCAGGCTTTGCCCGACGATCCCGATAGCTATCAGGATTGGCGAAGGCGGGGTGGTGGTGGAAGGCTCAGGGCACAGGGCACAGAGCACAGGGCAAATGAAGCGGATATCTTATGAGATCTGTTATTTCCCGTATAATATCAGGGCCAAAGTGTTGACAATACTCGAAATAAACCATAACTTTGTACCAGGCGTACAGATTAAAAAATACAGTTTTTATGAAGATATCAGGGATATTATGGGTGTTGACAGGGGTGGTGTTGTTGGTGGGCTGCCGGAAAGAAGAGAGCATCCCTTCCGGAAAAAGATACCTCAAAACAAAATACATCTATGCCTCCTCAAAAGACAAGGATCCGTATGCTTATACCAATTACTATTATGACGGAGAGTGGCACCTGACAAAGGAGATCGTGGTCGTCAAGCCGGATCCCATTACTTTCAAGAATACCTATAAATATCAGAAAGGAAAATTGATCGAAAAGAGTCATTTTGCTCCTCCCCAGGGAAGTCTTTCAAAATATCTGACCGAGGAGAACCTGGTCCTGTATGACAACTATATTTATTCCTATCCTGCTGAAGATCTGAAGATAGAAAAACATTATGATTTTGCCCGACAATTGTTGGAAGACAGTGCGGTATATGAATATGAGGATGAGCTCCTGCTAAAAGAAACTCATTACCGGCAGGGAAAATACAGATGGGGAAAAGAATATGTTTATGACCGGGATGGGAACAAGGTGAAAGAAACAGAATATCCCGAAGGGATCTACACTCTTTATTTTTACAAGGATGGTAAGAAGACAAAAGCCATAGAATATAACAAGGACGGGTCTGTGCTGGTAGAGAACGATTATGTGTACAAAAAGGAAAACGGATATGATATACAGGAAGTACACTACTCCGGACCTTACGGAAAATTTATTTCTTTCAAATCGTTCTTTAAAAACGGATTACTTGTTGAAGAGATCCGGTATCATCCTACTTTTATCGGGGCGGAGTGGGCCTGTTATCGGTATGAATATTATTAGTCTCTCTACACACACTCTTCGTATTCTCCACATTTATCATCAGGGTTTTTACTTCTAACTCCACCTTCCATTTTCCGGACTTTTCTTAAACTTATAAAAAAGTATTAAAGTAAAAGTCTTGTAATATACAGTAAATTATTTATATACAACTTAATAACTACGTAGTCAGCTACGTAGCTCCCTACGTAGATGTGCTGCAATGAACACTGCCAGTGTATTTTACAGGGGAGGAGATGGGCAGGGTTGCTCCGGGGTTGATCTGGTGCCGGATCTTATCTGCGGTTTGGAAAGCACTGATCCATTGCGTACATTTGGTAGGAAGAACCTGTTTTTTGCTGTCGGACAGTACCTTCTGAGCAGGGACTTTCGTCTGGGTATGTGTAAATTACGATCCGTTGAAAAGGAAAGATCACATTCTGAGAATATTGCTACTGTTGTTGCTGTTATCTTCGGGGGCATTGTCAAATGCCCAGCACAACACACTCTCAAATGCCATGACCTTTGGCTTGACCATCCCTTTGGAGGATAACGGGATAGGGTTCCATATCGGCGTCAACCCGTCATACCGCATAGCTCCGTTTTTTTCTGTAGAAGGCCAGATCTCTTATCTGTACACAAAGATCAGCTTATCCTTTTCAGGGAGGGAAGGCGTGAACAATGCAATGAATATCCTGGCGGGCGGGAGAGTGTATGTGATCCCGGAAAGCAGAAGGACCCGGGTTTATCTGAACCTGCTGGCCGGCGGAAACTGGAGCAAGGATTCGGTGACGGGTGTGGAAACGTACGGGGAATTCGGCTTTGGTTTTTCAGGAGGAGGATATGTGGAGATCAACAGGTTCCTCGCCGGCCTGTCGTATGACACGCCGCAGAACCTGGTCCTGAAAGTGGGGTATATTTTTTAGGATCTATAAATTGGAGCAGAGATCAAATTACCAGGATCATTATCAGCAAAATATTTCTGGCCTGAAAGTCAGGGGTCAAAAAGTCGGAAGAGTATGAAGAGTGGAAAAAGCGTAGAGCAAAGAGCAAAGAGCAAAGAGCTCCGTATAGCGGGACGTTTGGTTGGATGAAAAAAAGCAGAGGGAGGTGCGATGGGATGGCTTGCTTATTTCAGTTGAAAAGTGTACCAGTATATTAATTCAAAAGTATACCATTTTTGATAAAAAAAGAATAGTGATTTTCACTTTTTGGGGCA